>NZ_LMCH01000064.1:0-393661 GCF_001623095.1 Pseudovibrio sp. Ad5
AAACTCTTTTGACCAACTGTAATAAAGTCCCTGCGAGATACCTTCTTGACGACACAGTTCAGCAATGCTGTCCTCACCACGTAGTCCTGCGAGTACGATGCGGATCTTGTCTTCAGTGGAATAGCGCTTGCGGGTCTTGCGGCGGATATCTTTAACCGCCTTCTCAGCTGCAGCGCTGGCGGTCCGTGTGTTGTGCCCCATTGTTCACTCCTAATCTCATGATCATGAGCCAAAACACTCCCTTATTCAAATTAACCGATCTGTCCATAAGGCTTCGATGGGGAACACTTTTCAAGGCTAAAACCCTGTACATCTGGCCCAGTACCTTCACCGAAAACGCCCTTCAATGAGGCTGGAAGATCATAAGCGCAGCTGCAGAGAAGAAAGACTGCGACAGGTTTGTGCCTTTGGCTGAATGAAATGCTGAAAATCTGCACAGATGGTGAGTAGGGTCTGCAAATCAGGTTGGCATAACGGTTTGCATGACAATGACTCTTGCAAATCATCGCGTGACAGCTTTTGGGTTTGGGCTCGCCTCCGCCATTCTGGCTTCTGAGCCTGCGCTATGGCTGGTGCGAACATGGTTTGATCCCTCTTATTCATCCTCTGGCGCTGTTTATCTGGTCGCGGTCGCGGGCTTATTGCTTTGGTCGCTGTCGAGCCCCGTGGACCATTCTGCAAATCATCACCGCCAAACTGCAGCTTTGCTTCTTGTGGCTTCCGCTTTCATTCGCCTGATCAGTCAGGTGTTTGCAATCAATGTTATTGGCGGGTTGGCTCTGGCTTTTGATATCTTCGCCATTGCTACGCTTTTGAGGGTAGGGGAACGCAAGCGTGCACTCTCTCCCTTCTGGCTCTCTGCGCTTTTCCTGTTCTCCCTGCCTGTTGAGCGGATTGTTCAAAGGCTATTGGGTTACCCATTGCAGGAACTGTCTGCGAACGCGTCTTGCTTTCTTCTCAGCGGTGTCACTGAGAATCTTTCCTGCAATGGCGTGCGGCTGACACTTGAAGGCAAAGACGTACTGGTTGATTTGCCTTGTTCTGGCACGTCCAGCCTTATGCTCAGCTTGGCATTTATTGTGGTGTTGAATGCCATCTATCGCCCACGCTTAAGTGTCGCTCTGCTTTGGGTCGGCATTACGCTCGTTCTCAGCATCTTAGGCAACTCTCTCCGCATCAGCACATTAGCGCTCGGCATCGCCTATCCGCATTGGGTTCTTGACGTAAACGTTATGATGGAACCATGGCACAGCGTGATTGGGTACATCACTCTTGCTCTCACCCTTCTGCCAATCCTGAGGCTGTATCGGCCTAAGGCACGCATGTTCGTTGCCTCTCTTCATATGGTTAAAGGTCATGAGCTGCCTAAGTCACTTCAAAAGTATCTGGCTCTCGCCTTTGTTGGTCTTGCTGTTGTTGTTGTCAGCCTGCCCCGACAGGCTGTTGATGTGGCGAGAGCAACTACGCTCCCTGTTTTGCCTTTGTTTTTGAATGGGCAGTCCGGGCAGGACATCCCATTACTTCCTGTCGAGCAACAGTATCTCGAAGCGTATGGAGGGTATGCAGTCAAAAAGCGCTATGGAGAGCATGCGCTTACTCTTGTACATACCAGCTCCCCGCTTCGCCATCTTCATGCGCCGGATGATTGCTTGCGCGGTCTGGGCTACCGGGTCGAGTTTCTTGGGTCTCGTTTTGTGGCAATGCCTTCAGCGCTGTATCGGGCCACTGCAGAAAACGGCCAGCAATGGCAGGTCTCCGTCTCTTTTTTCTCTGATGACGGGCATGTCACCAACAACGTGGCCGAAGCGATCTGGATTTGGTTGCAAAACCCGTCGCTCTCTTGGACCAGCATTCAGCGCGTTTCACCATGGCAGGCTGCTCTTTCCAACCAAAACCAGTTTGAGGCCGCGGTTTTTGCTGCCTTTGATTTCCCCAGGACTTGAAATTTAGAGGATATTCTTGATGTTTGAGATAACGCGCTTTCTCTTTTTGCTTTTGATTTTTGTAGTCAGCACGAGCTCCGATGCTGGTGCCGAGCAGCCAGACCCACTGGGAAAGAAGGCGGGCACAATTGTCGCCATGTTAAATGGACAACAGGTTGAGTTGCCTTTGCTCTCTGCGCACTACGATGTGGATGTGGTTGGAGATCTCGCCCAGGTTACGCTTTCACAGACATTCCTCAATCCCAATGATGTGCCGCTCCATGCAACATATCTGTTTCCCCTAAATCAGAAAGCTGCCGTTCATGCCATGGAAATGGAGTTGGAAGGGCAGCGGATTGTCGCGCAAATCAAAGAAAAACAAGAAGCAAATGCTGTATTCAAGCAAGCGAAGGCTGAGGGGAAAGCCGCGTCCCTTCTGACACAGCATCGACCAAACATGTTTACTCAGGATATCGCCAACTTGATGCCGGGTAACCCAGTGACCGTGCACCTGCAATATGTGCAGTCCGTGCCGAAAGTGGATGGGGCTTATGAACTGGTTGTTCCCATGGTGGTTGGGCCGCGGTACCAAGGAGCAACCGAGTCCGCCCAGCAGGGCAAGCCTGATGCGATGTCTGGCAGTGATGAAGTTGATGTCGTTTCCGGCTGGGAAATTGATCGGCTACCGACATATCCTCAGGTGTTAGGCGTTTCAACATCTAAGGCCATCGATAGTCAGCGGGTCTCCCTGGATATGTCCATGACCGCAGCTCTGCCTATATCCGGTCTTTGGAGCTCAACACATAAGTTGAGCATCTCCGGAGATGAAACCAAAAAACAGGCGACCTTTGAGAACACTAGGGAGGTTGACAATAAAGACTTTGTCTTGCGTTACGAACTGGCCGCTGAGACGAGTGTGACTGCCGGTCTAGACAGTTACTACGAGGATGAAAAAGGGGGCTTCTTTTCGCTACTCATCGAGCCGCCTAAAGTTACGGCTGAAGCGACTATTGGTAAAAGAGAGCTGGTGTTTGTGTTGGACACCTCCGGCTCCATGGGGGGCGCTCCGATCGCTGCAAGCAAAGCCTTTATGCGTGCCGCGATTAATAATCTACGCCCAGATGATTACTTTCGGATCCTTCGGTTTGCAAATGAGACAACTGCATTTGAGGAGCAGTCCTTAATTGCAAGCGAGCATAACAAACAGGCAGGGCTTGAGTATGTCTCCGGTCTTTATGCTGGTGGCGGGACAGAACTGAATGCAGCGCTCAAAGCTGCGTTTGGTACGCAACAACCTAAAGACACAACACGCATCGTTATTTTCCTGACAGACGGTTATATAGGCAATGAGCGCAAAGTAATCCAAACCGTTGCCAATCGCATTGGAAAGGCACGTCTTTATGCGTTTGGAGTGGGTTCGTCCGTCAATCGCTTCCTGCTTGAGGCGCTGGCAACAGAGGGACGGGGATATGCACGCTATGTTGGGGCTGAGGAGAGCTTCCATGAGACTGCAGAGGCCTTTGCAAAAGACTTGAAAACGCCTGTGCTGATCGATGTCTCAATTGATTGGAACGGATTAGAAGTTGAAGAGCAAAGCCCGACAAAGCTGCCTGATTTGTTCGAAGGGCGCGCACTTCGAATTCTGGGGCGCTATCAAAAAAGTGGAAAGCACACCATTTTCATAAGTGGCTTAGTGAATGGAAAGGCAGCTCGCATGCCGCTGGAGATTGATCTGTCAGGGAGAACTCAGCAACAGAGCTCAGAAAAGAAAGCGCTTCCAATCATCTGGGCGCGTGAGCAGATTTTTGCAAAAAATCGAGCATATACGATTGGAGGCAGTTCAAATCAGGCCTTAAAAAACGAGATTATTAAGCTTGGTCTGGATCATTCTCTGCAAACCCGCTTCACTTCGTTCATTGCGGTTTCTGAGGGCCCCGTAAATCATGCCCCAGAAAATGCAGTTTCAGCATTGGTCCCACTGCCGCAAGTTTCTGGAGTAACGACAAAAGCCTATCCAAACCTCAGTGGAAGTTCAGCGCCAGAACCGGAAGGGATTATGGGGCTCTTGATCGTGATTATGGGTCTTGTCGCGCGCTTCCGCCAAAACCTTGTCAGCATGGTTCGGACAATACGTTGCTCCATTACTCGGACAGGTCAACGCTCCATTCCTCTGGAGGGTCTGGATCGCTCACTGCCTTATAAACTCCGCCGGGATGGTTGGTGGTTGGATTGAACTGCAATCCGGGACCCATAGCGGAATATGATGCCTTCTGCCTCCAGCAAGCTAAGAGCGTCTCAACTTGTCCAGTTTTGGCGCTCTTTCTGGTAGCAAGCCGGAGCGATATCGTTGCAGAACGAACTGCAGGAATAGGCCAATAAGCAGCATGCGCATGTAAGAGGATCGGGTTGCCCATTCTGAGGGGAGGAAGCCTGTTAGGATTTCTGTCATTGACCAGATCGCCCAAACGATCAGCGCTCCCGCGATAGCCCCTTTATTGTTTCCACTTCCGCCTGCGATCAACATCACCCAGGCAAGAAACGTTATCAGGATTGGCTCAGTTGCGTCTGGGCTGAAGTACTTGAAATAGTGCGCACTCAACGCTCCAGCCAACGCCATAAATATGGCACCAATCACAAACGTTTGCGTGCGGAAAGAGTGAGTGTCCTTGCCGATGGATTCAGCTGCGTCTTCATTGTCGCGGATCGCTCGCAAAACCCGGCCCCACGGACTTTTGTGGAGGCGCTGAGAAATGAAATAAGTCAGCAATACAATTATCCAAACGAAAAGAACGAAGACAATTTCGGCTGTTTGCCCTTTGAACACCCCTTCAAAGGGACGGGGTATGTTGGAAACTCCCAAACTCCCGTTGGTCAACCACTCCTCATTTACGATGACAAGTCGGATGATCTCTGCAATTCCAATTGTTGCCATGGCGAGGTAATCGCTTTTGAGAGAAACGCAAAGCCGTGCAATGCCCCAGCCAACAAGACCTGCAATGACAGCTGCAACGGCCATACCTACAAAAATGGGTTGCTGAAATCCCCCAACATTGTTTGATGCTGCCGTGGAAGTGATAATAGCTGCTGAGTATGCGCCGATAGCGTAAAAGCCAGCAATCCCGGCATTAAACAGGCCGCCAAACCCCCATTGGATGTTAAGCGCCAGGCAAATCACAGCATAAATGCCAGCCATGGTGAGGAAGGAAACGAAATAGAAGAACAGCCCTGTGAGTTCCATCAAAGTACCCTTCCTTTTAGTAGGCCTTGCGGACGGAACAACAACAGCGCCAACATGATGATAAAGGCGATTGCGCTCTTATAACTGGGCGAGATGATCTCTATTTCCATGATCGGGAACGTACAAATCTCTTCTGCAACGCCGATTATCAAGCCTCCCAGCATAGCTCCTAAGGGGCGGCCAATTCCGCCCAACAAAGCTGCTGCAAACATAGGTAACAGCAAGTTCCAACCCAGGTTTGTATGGATGTCCGTATCCAACCCCACAAACACACCACCAATGGCAGCAAGGCCACCTCCAATTAGCCAAGTCCATCGAATAATTTTTTCCGTATCCAGTCCGGCAATCCTTGCCAGTTCTGGGTCATCTGCAACCGCTCGCATGGATTTTCCTGTTTTAGAATACGAGAGGAAGAAATGCAGCGTGATGGCAATAACGACTGTAAACGCGATGATTTGCATATGCCGAAGAGCGATGCGGAAACTATCAAAAAAGACCAGCGGTTTTTGAAAGCCGACCACATAGACTTGAGAGTCCGTGCCCCACAATAACTGGATGGCTGAACGCAAAATAAGAGCAACCCCAAAGGATGCGATGACAGTGTAGATGCTGGGTAGATCTCTCAGTGGTTTATAGAAGGCCTTATCCAAAAACACTGCCACCAGAGCCGTCCCGACAACGGCAATCAGAATAGCTGCAAGTGCTGGAACACCAAGTGTCCAAACAGCAGTTAGTGCGATGTAAGCGCCAGTTGTCATCAAGTCGCCATGAGCAAAGTGTGCAAAGCGCAGAATGCCAAAAATCATCGAAATCCCGACAGCGCCCAATGCATAAATGCTGCCAAGAGTTATGCCTGGTATGAGGTAATAGTTGATGAAATCAATCATGCTGGCAGCCCTCCGCCGAGAAATGCATGCCGGACCTCATCATTAGCCAGAAGGTTTTTGCCCGTATCCGTATATCCGTTCTTGCCGTTCACCAGCACATATCCAATGTCCGCAATGCGCAACGCCTGTTTGGCGTTTTGCTCTACCAACAACACGGAGATACCGGTCTCCCTGATCTTCAGGATCATATCAAAGATCCGTTCCAGATATGCAGGCGACAAACCGGCTGTCGGCTCGTCCAACAGCAGCAGCTTTGGATCACTCATCATTGCTCTTCCGATGGCAACCATTTGCCGTTGACCTCCGGAAAGCTGCCCCGCTGGCTGGTTTAGCTTTTCACGAAGGTCAGGAAACAGCGTCAGGATCATATCTAATGTTGAAGCTGGATTTTTCGGTGGTGCTGCATAAGTTCCAACCTGCAAGTTTTCACGCACTGTCAGGTTTGCGAAGACATTGCTGGTCTGTGGAACAGCAGAAATGCCCATAGGGACGAGGTCTGCCGTTTTGACACCGACAATCGAACGCCCCATGAACTCCACGGAGCCAGAAAAGTATTTATTGAGCGCAAAGATTGATTTCAGCAAAGTGGACTTGCCAGCCCCATTTGGTCCCACAATTACCACTATTCCTTTCAAATCAACGCACAGATCAACGCAATGAATAATAGGCGTTGCGCCATAGCCTGTAGTCAGGTTTTGGATGTTCAAAATTGGGTCAGGCATGGACATCCTCATACTTGCCACCACCGAAGTAAGCTTCCACCACGCGTTCGTCACGCTTGATTTCTTCGATGGTTCCTGTTGTTAAAACAGTGGCTTGCGCTAGTACGACAACCTCGTCGCAAAGCCGCGAGACGTAATCCAGGTCATGTTCGATCAGGCAGAAAGTGTAACCGAAGTCGTCATTCAGCTGCTGGATCTTCACAGCGATCTTACTGAGCAGGCTGCGGTTGACGCCGGCACCGATCTCATCCAGCAAGATGACTTTTGGTGTCTGCATCAATGTTCTGCCAAGTTCCAGCAGCTTCTTTTGCCCGCCGGAAAGGTTTCCTGCCAGTTCGTCCTGCAGCTTCTCAATCTCCAGAAAACGCAGTGTTTCCATAGCCTTATCGTAGGCCGCATGCTCTTGCTTGTGAAAGACGGAGGGGCGGAAGATTGCATTGAGTACATTTTCTCCGATAGAGCCATCCGCTGCGACCATCAGATTCTCAACCACAGTCATGCGTGAGAATTCGTGCGCCAATTGGAAAGTCCGATAAAGCCCTTTGCTCTGACGCTTATGCGCTGGCAAGGCAGTAATGTCTTCTCCATCAAGAAAAATTTGCCCACTGCTTGGTTGCAGTAGACCGGCTATCATATTGAAAACAGTAGTCTTACCCGCTCCATTTGGCCCGATGACTCCCGTAATTTGGCCAGTTGGAATTGAAAATGAGCAGTTGTGAACGGCGGTTAATCCACCAAATCGTTTTGATACATTCTCAAGCTGGATCATTTGTATTCCCAAAATCTCATTGACCGCGCCGCCATGACACGGTCCAACATGACCAGGCTCAGAAGAGCCCGGTCATTACTCGGTAAAATTCAACCTCTTGTGGTAGAGGTTTGAACTAATTGAAGATTTTGGTTTGCTTGTAGCTGTCGCCTTCGACTATATACTTGCCGATATAACCTGCGACATCTCCATTCTCATCAAACTCGTGGGCCCCAGAAACGCCCTCGTAATTGATGTTTTTGCCCGCAGAGATCAACTCACGTGCTTTCGCCCATTCTCCCGGGCCAACAATCTCACCTGGTGCATTCGCAACTGAACGAAGCGCATTTTTTACAGCGGCACGATCGGTTGAACCGGCTTGTTGAATTGCCAACGCAATCAACATGGTAGCGTCATAGGCCTGATCTACAAATGGCTTGTCAGATCCGCCGCCAAATGTCTCGTCAAACCGAGCATGGAACGCTTCTGTAGCTGCATTTGAGCTCGGGGAACTTGGTGAGGTAAAGAAGGAGCTGGCAAGAGCTTCTGCGCCAATTTGCTGAATTAAGATGTCATCCCGCAGACCGTCTGTACCAATGAACTTCTCGAAGAAGCCATTTTCCAATGATTGCTTGACGATCTTCGCGCCACTGCCCGCTGCATAAGCGATAACGACAAGTGCATCAGCACCGCTGGATGCCAGGGTCGCCAACTCACCACGGTATGAGTTTTTCTTGTCTTCATGCTTGGAGAATTTGGTGACGACCCCACCCAAGTTCTCGTATTCAACCTTAAAGGTGTTGCCTATGCCCACACCGTAGTCATTGTTAACATATGTAATTGCAACCTTTTTAAAGCCTTCCTCCAAAACGGCGCGTGCGAGCACTTTACCCTGATAGTTGTCGCTTGGAACAATGCGATAGACATAGTCGTTGTCTTCCAAATTGGTCATACTTGGTGCTGTCGCTGTTGGGGAAACCTGAAGCACGCCATTTGGAATAGCAACCGCATTTGCCGCAGCAATGGTTGCGCCAGAAGACAGTGCTCCCATGATTGCAACAACGTTTTCAATGTTTACCAGTTTACCTGCAGCATCAACCGATGGCTGTGCAGATGCTTGACTGTCCGCAACAACAAGCTTCATGGTTTGCCCGTCCAACAAACCGCCGCCTTTGTTCACGTCTGCCTCTGCCAGTTTTGCCCCGTTGAGGATTGGTGGAATAAAGTTGGCAAGAGGCCCCGTCACGCCCATCAATGCCCCAACTTTAATATCTTCGGCCCCAGCCGAACCTGCAAATGTTATGCATGCTGCTGTCGTCAGCATCAAAAGAGTCTTATTCATAAATCCCTCCCATTGCATTGCACCGTCGGAAGGCTTTGGCCTCATTGATTTCAGCTATCTCCTCCAATATCGGAGATTCTTACTGCTACAAACGGCGTAATACGTAAAAACACTTGCATATGCGCAAGATGCTGTCAATCACCTCTCCAGAAGTACAAGTGTCCTCACAGACAGCTGTTTTCCTGTTTTGACGGTAGGGAGATATGATCAGAAGCCACCCACTTGTTCTGATCTCTGAGCCAAATATTATTTCATATTTCAATTATGAAAATCTCTTGCATTAATGAAATTAGGCATTCTATTGTGTGGCACGACACTTATGTGCACGAACAAACAAGTAATCAAAATGAGCGAGGCGTTATCTATTTTGCGACGTGAAACAAGTAATACGGCAGCGATCTCTCGAAAGCCTACGAACGCGAAGAGGCAAGAGAAACTGCACATTGGCGAGCGCGTGAAAACCTTCCGCAAAGCATTGCAGTTATCACTCAGTGAGCTCTCTATACAGACTGGGATTTCAGAGGCGACATTGTCCCGTGTGGAGAATGATCAAACGCTGATGAGTGCTGCCAATCTTTACGTTTTGTCGCAAGCTCTCAATGTAGATATGTCTGCATTTTTTGAAAACCCGGCAAGTCCGGCTCGCAGTGGTATTCGCAGCATCACGCGCAAAGGGCAGGGCGTTTTTCTGGAAACAGAACGCTATAGTGCTCAGGTGTTGAGTAATGACATCACCAACAAAATGATGAACCCAGCCATTGATATTGTAGCAGGGCGAACTCTGGAAGAGGTTGGCGGATTACATGCTCATCCGGGTGAAGAGTTTTTGATTGTGCTGGAGGGAAACTTGCATTTGCATTCAGAACACTATGCCCCTCTGCTCCTGGAGGCTGAAGACTCCATCTATTTCGATAGCTCGATGAAGCATGCTTACGTTTGTGCTGGTGATACTCCGGCGCGTATTTTGGTAATCGCGACGATTGATGCCACGCACATCAAAAGTGAGGGTGAATAAGCACCACGCGTTCAATTTTATTTATCACATTTGAAATTCTGGGAGGGACGTCAAGTGGCACAGTTAGAAACCAAGACAGATCATATTGCATCTGCTGAAATACGGTTGCCAACCAACGATTTAAAGGAGGACTTGCCGTTTTTCAGCAAGATGCTCGGTATGAAGCTGGATATGATTTTCCCAGCTGATAATCCTGCTATTGCGGTGATGTCTGGTCACGGTCTTCGGGTGCGCCTAGAAAAGGGTGCATCAGAACAACCAGGTACACTGCGTTTATTGTGCAAAGAGCCTGCTGATTTTGCTGAAGGGCAAACCGAACTGATCGCGCCAAATGGCACTAAGATTGAGATTGTTGACGCCTCTCCTGTGCTGGAAATGCCCAAAACCCAGCACTCTTTCATTGTCAGGCATATGATTGACAATGATCCGTGGGTGATTGGCCGTGCTGGTATGCAGTATCGTGACCTGATCCCGGATCGTCTGGGTGGCAGTATTATTGCCTCTCACATCCGCATTCCAGATGCAGGTCCTGTTCCGGATATGGTGCATTATCACACCGTTGGGTTTCAGTTGATTTTTTGCTATCGCGGCTGGGTCCGGCTTGTTTATGAAGATCAAGGTGAGCCTTTTATCCTCAAAGCTGGCGACTGTGTTATCCAACCTCCAGAGATCCGGCATCGTGTACTGGAATCCTCTGGTGAGCTTGAGGTGATCGAAATTGGCGTTCCAGCAGAACATATCACCAGCATTGATCACGAGATGGACTTGCCGAATGGAACTGTGAACCCAGAGCGTGAGTTTCAGGGGCAAAAATTTGTTTATCATCAATTAGATAGCGCCATATGGCAGCCCCATCGCCTTGATGGTTTTGAATGCAGAGATACAGGTATTGGTTTAGCAACAAAACAGGTTGCCAATGTGCAAGTTGCCCGTGCAACGACGGGGCCAACTGGGGCTGTTACCAGCCACACCTCGGATATCTTGTTCTCTTTTGTCATGGAAGGCAGCGTTACCCTGGTCAATGAAGAGGGCAAAGCCCATCAATTGAAAGCTGGAGATGCGTTTGTCATACCGCCAACGATGAAAACATCTCTGCTGAATGGTTCTGATGATCTCGAGATTTTGGAAGTCTCGTTGCCGGGAGGCTTTAAGACCAAGCTTCACGACGTTACCTTTTAAACGGCTTCGCTGCCTTCAGACATCCTATTGTGAAGACTGGAAATCCATTGAATTATCAAGATATTATAGCGCTTGACGAAAATGACCCGCTCAAACACTGCAAGGAGTTGTTTGAAGAACGGCCTGGCGTCATACATTTAGACGCGAACTCCCTTGGATCTATGCCAAAATCAGTTCCGGCGCATCTTGCACATGTGTTTCAAAGTGAATGGGCGGATGAACGCAGTGCGAGTTGGGCAGCGGCCAATTGGATGGCCCGGCCTATGCAAATTGGTGCTGCGATAAGTCGTTTAATTGGCGCTGCTCCAGAAGATACGCTTGCCTACGACAATACCACGCTAAACCTGTTCAAGTTGCTGACGGATGCGCTGAAGCTTAACCCGGATCGCCAGGTGATTTTGAGCGAGAAGACCACATTCCCTACCAACCTTCACGTAGCGCAAGGCCTGGAGAACGCACATAGCGACCAGCTGAAAGTGGCCTATGCGGACCCTGAGTTGGACATTCTCGACGCCATCACTGAGGATGTTGCAGTCGTTTATCTGTCACAAGTGGATTACCGCTCTGGTCGCCGTTTCAATATAGAGCAAATCAACGCCAAAGCCCGTTCTGTAGGCGCATTAACACTTTGGGATCTTTCCCATTCTGCGGGTGCTATTCCGCTGGATGTTGAGGGTACACAAACAGATTTTGCGGTTGGATGTGGTTATAAGTATTTGTGTGGCGGTCCCGGTGGTCCTGCATGGTTATACATCAACAAAAAGCATCAGAATAAGATTTGGCCGGAGATCTCTGGTTGGATCGGTCATGCAGATACATTTTCATTTTCTGAGCAGTTTGAACCAGCTGAAGGTGTTCTGCGCCACATGACCGGATCTCCGCAGGTGATCGCAAATGAGATTTTTTGGTGTGCAGCAGAGATCTGGAACTCGGTTGACCCGCATCAGGTTTGGGCCAAGCATCGTTCTTTGAGTGAAACACTGGTTACACTAATCAAAGAACAATGCGGTGATTTTGGTGTCCAACTTGCGTCCCCTGAAAATTACGATGAACGCGGCGGGCATGTATGCGTTCGCATTCCGGGAGATGGGAGCAAAATCGTTGAAGCGCTTAAGAAGAAGAACATAACCTCTTCTTTCCGTTCTCCGAATGCAGTGAGATTTGGTCTGTCACCGCTCTATCATTCACACGCAGATTTGTGGGAGGCAACACAACAACTTCGTGCTGTTCTGGAAGAGCAGGCAATGGCTACGCAAGCCTGATTTGTAAGAGGGGCGTTTCTGCGAGACGACAATATCGTTGATTGCAGCTCTCCTCTGATCGTTTCTTGTTGGGTTCTAGCCAACTTCTTCATTGTCAGAGATTAGGCAGAGAGGCAGCTCTATCAGATAACAGAGCTGCCTTTTCATCTTAGCAGAGTAGGGGATTACTCAAATCCATACCAAGCGCAGGCAAGGGGCGTTCAGTGCTGTCACCATATCCAATTTCAAAGCGTACCTTGTTGATGCACACTTTAGGAATGGTTGGTGCAAAAAGCTCAAATGTCTTAAAGCGCGCGTCATATCCCGGATTAGCGGCAATATAGCTCTTCAGCGTATCTGTAAGAATTTGGTAGAAACATGTCTCAGTCATCTGCTCGGCTTGCGCCAGTGAAGATGACAGAAATCTGAGCACCGTGACGAAGTGAGCGGTTTGAATGTCATGCACAATGTAAGCTGGTGGCTTTGCTGGCAGTAATGTGCGCAGTTCATCACTTAGATCGCACTGCTCAGGGTAAACCTCATTTACGAGATCAACATCTCCTTGCAAATCTTTGATCGCCATACCGACAGGTACATTGTCTTCCAGAACAACTGTTATGTTCTGTCCGTGAGCAATAAAACCAAGCCCATATACGCAGAGCATGTGATAAAGTGGCACAACGGTGACTTCAAACAACTTTTGCAGCCAATCCGCTAAATCAAGATCTGCCTTTTGCGCGAGATGAGCAGCCAGGGGAACGCCTGAACCATCTTTGTGCAACAAGGCAGCGTAAAGATAAGCTTTGCGATTTGGTCCCACTTTGTAGTCTGCAGGTTCCCGCCAGATTACCCCCAAAGTTTCATCATGCTGATAGGGAATATCGCGAAGCTGCTGGTAAAACGGATGGCGATACCATACACCGCGCAGTTCTTTTAGAATGAAAACCTTATTCTTCAAGTGATCATCTGATTGAACAATTCCATCCAACCACTCAGATAAGTCAGCTCCATGAGCGATGTATTTTCCAGGAATTCCTCGCCATGCTGACGTGTTCAGGATTGTCAGAGCAACCTTTACATCTGGGCTTTCAGGGCGGTCCAGACTGGTGAGCGTCCGCAAAGATGGGCCCGAAACATAGCGTCCGCCAAAAGTACCCAGCAGGATCAGGTCTGCTGTTTGTAGATCATTGATGTACGTTTGTTGGAGCACATGATCCCATTGCCAGGGGTGTACAGGAATGAGACAGTAGCTTTCTAGAGTACCTCCTTTGCTTTTCAGAGTGTCCATTAGTTGCGCCATTTCAGTTGCGCCTAAGGTGTCTTTCAGAAAGCTTTTTTCTGCATGGATATCACTATCGCTGATCTCGCAGTTCTCACGGCGAGCAGCAAGCCATAACAACTCGATCGGTTGTCGACTCTCCGGCGCAAAGCGGGCGACATCCTCTGCTCCCCAACCAAGGCGACCTTTGTTTGCTACGGCTTTTGGATGCCCTTCCAGCAGCGCGTGTAACTCATATGGTTGCATCTGGAGGAGCGTGTCAGCATCATAACCTTCGCAGGATTGAGCCAGAAATAAATCCTGACGCAGAGTGTTGGACATTTCACGCAAAAAGGTGGCCAGTGTTTCCGGTCTCATTCCAAGTTCGGCCTGTGCATCCACTGAGAATTGAAGAGGAGACAATGGTAGTGTCAATGCGGGAGTCCGAGTGATACTGCCTGCATCCACCCAGAGGTTCCCCCAGACCATGGTTTGCGCCTGAAACGTGTAGAGTACACCTGAGGCAAGGCGTAGCTCAAAAGTTTCGCCGCCAGTACAAGTGGGGTTTAAAACTTCTTCATAAGTTAGTTCACTAAGTAACTTTGCGAGCGCTGTCTGGCAGACTTTTGGCCATAAGGGCGAGGGACTCGTCGTGTCCACCACCATTGTGCTGCAATGCTGTTTGTTGAGGATCATAAACGAACCTCCTCAAAAAAACGTTCCCGCCGACAGCACATGAGTGCCGAGCGTTTATGCGGGAAATCGAATTCCATGAGTTTTTCATAGGCAAGAGAATCTGCATAGGAGAGCAGTTTGGCGTTATCCACCCGAGGCTCACCCATTATGTTATCAGTCAGCGGGCAGTCCAAGAAAAGATAGTGTGTCAGCCCGCGCAACCAAGCGCCGGTTTTTACTTTGCCTAGGTGCCTGCGTTCACCAATCAACCCATGCCAGCCTCTGTCGTAACTTTGAGAGGCGTAATAGGGGCCGAGCCGATCCTCTCGCACCCAATAAGTTTCGAAATAACCTGCTTCCTCACCATTAAAACAACCAATTAGTGGATAGGTGTGGGGTTTGGCCTGTAATGTTTCCAGGTACGCCTTCAGCTCATCTTTAGATTTTGCCAGCTCCCAGAAATATGCGACACGGCCATCGTTCATCCAGCGATGAAACCTGTCCAGATCACGGTCTATGTCAACGGCACGAAACGATACGACCACGTCAGCAACGGGGTCATAACGCTCGTAGCACAGCCCGGTTGGATGTGGTGGTCTTAATGGATGATCCCGACCATCTGGCCCCTCGACCAAACCGGTGCGAAGGCGACCTGTGGATCTGTGAAGGAGCCAGAGTTGTGGGTTTTGATAGAAGCCAGAGCGATACACTTGATACTGCCCATTTGCTACTGCAAGAAATGGCAAGTCTCGTGGATCAATAGTATCTGCTGGCAGGCTGATTTTCAGAGTTTCTATCTCTGAATGCGACGAAAAGCATGCCTCCAGACACAACAATACTGCTTCTAGTTTTTCTTCTTGAGAACCTTTCAAATAGAATGAAAAACTCAGGTTTGCCTCTGTCGCATTCTCCAGATGAGCACAGGCAAAAGCTTTGGTGTCACGCAACACGGTTAGCTGTCCGCCATTCCAATCTTCGGATGTAACAACCTGAGCAAATCTGCAATCAGAGGAGCTATCATGTGTTTTATGGGCAATCGAAAGTGATGAGCCAATAGGCATCCTATGCAATGTCATCGCTATTTCTCTTGTTATTAAATGGGTTAGCTATTTTGAAGAATGTTGCGAGCTGGCCAGCTCCGTCGCCCGATGCTTCGTTTACGTTGCTAAGGCTAGTGCGATAGTTACCCTTACTGACCAATGTTGGAGAGGTCAGCAGATAGTCATAAAAGGCTGGATCGCCGGTTGTACTTTGAGCTGCAGCTTTAAATCTTCTGCGAAGCGTGTCATAGGCGCGGGCCTCGTCCATCAAGCCATCAATAACCAGAGTGCTCACGGTGTGGAGTAGGTTATTGACAATCACGTAATAGCAAAGCAGCTCATCACCAAGCTCAGGAGGGACCACATTTTCAGCATTTTTGCCAATGTCAGGTACGTAGGCAGACAGTATGTCATGGTGGGTCGTTAGGTGACCTGTCCCCTGACAATCCCTGACATAAAGATGAGCGGGCATGCCATCTTCCAGTGCAATCATCATATTTTGCTGATGAGAGCCGAACAGCAGACCGTAGGTAGCGCGAATATCAAGCAGAGGCAGGATAGCCACTTGCATGAATGCATCCAGCCAGCGTTCTGCCAATTCCTGAGGGGAGCGTGCTTTTTTTGCCGCCTGCCTATAAATTAAGTCACCAATTGGGGATGGAGCACCAAGTTGAGGTTCACATAAACTGGCGAGCATGGCGGGGCCGGTTTGTGTCGGTTCATGGAACGGATTGTCCCGCAAGACTACAAAACTATCCTCCAGTGCGCCGCCGTCTTCATCTTGCAGAGCAACATATCCGGGCTCAGTAAGGATGGTCAGATTTGGGAAATCACTTGCCAACTTGTCCCCCAAAGCACCTGAGAGCAGCTCTGCCATTTGCACACCGCGTTCAACCTCCTTGCGAGCAAGTACTCTTTTTGAGTTTGTTAGCCGCATGGAAAGTGAAAACTTAAGCATGTACGGCGCCTTGAAAGCGTGTACTCCGCGCATTGATGCGGTTGCTGCAAATGGCTTGCCAATTGACCCATAGGGTCTGAGAAAACCCTGCTGTATCCATCGGAGAACTTGAGGACGAGCCAATAAACGTTCTGCCTGCCATGGGTGCCAGGCAATAGGCACGTAACCTTTGTCAACTTTAGTCCGCAGTGTTTCCGGCAAGGTTTCATCACTCTTGGCAAGGTTCTGGCACATGTCAAAAGCAGTTGTTTGCACACCAGAACCTGAAACCAGGATCGAACGATCTGCCAAGACCCAGAATAAAGGAAATTGCCCCTTTAATTCAGGCGATAACAACAAGGCATCGGCTTTGGTCAGCTCGTCTCTGCTACGTGGGTTTGGATGGGTCGGATGGCCGGAAATAAGCGCTTGCTCAGCGTCCTGAAAATTCCAGTTCTCTGCAGCATGAGGAGAGTTGTTGGCGTCCAGCTCATAAGCTTGCATTTGAGCCTGATGACTATCCAACACCCTCGATAAAAGCGTAAACTGCTTTTCGCTGTGCTCACCGCTGATTGTACTATCTGTAATAAGTGCAGTCAGCGCACTCATGAGGCTAACAGGCTTGCAATGCCCCTCGCTGTTCCAGAGGTAAAACGGCAGCTGTATTTCAAATCGAGCAGCCGTATGGTGAGGGACTTGCAGCAACAAGCGATCATTGTTTTGCAGAGGAAGACAAACTGTATCCTCACTCAAACATAAAAGCTCTTTTTGCGCGTGTGATAAAAAGGACCAGCCTGACCATTCGCGCAAGAGCGCATTTAAGAATGCACTTGCAGTGGCTTGCTCAGCCCTTTGTGAAGGTGTCGGAGGTACAGACACAGGACGATTGTTTGCCTGAGTGTAAACTAAGGTTTTGTTCATGGCGAACCTGATGAATAGAGCAATTAATGATTTAATCAGCAGTTCAGGCTGGTATGACCTGATTTAAGATTTCCGCTCGTGGCACACTTGGCCAATCGATTAATTCGCTGTCTTCTTCCAGATCGAAGAGAGGCTCTCCAACAACAGCGTTCAATATGGTCGCACTCCTCCACGTCATGAGGCTCATTTGCGGATCCACAATGCCGTGAGAGGAAAGGCCGAGATTTAACCCAAAAATCTGAAGGTTTCTTGGTCCGTCCCATTGCAGTCGGTAGGATGCATCCAGTTCCGGCAGGCCATTTTCATCTAACGAAAGGCGCGGTAAGAGCGGCGTCATAAACTCCGGAAGCGCTGGCCTTGCCCCTGTCGCTAGTATGACCAGATCCGCTTGCTGCGTTTCCGTCTGACCGCTGATCGTGGAGTTTGAGGTCAGCCGGTAGCCGGTTCCCTGCTGTTCCATGGCTTTTACGTCCCGTCCCGGCAGCAAGGTGATGGTGCAAGGATCCGCGCAAAGATGCTTGCGGCGATAGATTTCTGCATACAGCTCATCGACTGTGCTTGGGGTCAGGCCATCACTCGCGAGCTTCTGGTTTACCACTTCTTGTCGCTGGCTTTGCTTGGGCAGTGTCTGGTAGCTCTGAACATAAGCAGGTGTGAAAACCTGATCAACAAACCCACCTTCTTCTAGGGGGGAGAACCGGGGTAAATTGCTGATCCACTGGACTTCCAATGGAGCTGCTTGTTTGCTTGTCAAAAGGTCCAGAACAATTTCCGCACCGGTTTGTCCGCCACCAATTACTGCAATACGCTTACTTTTTGTCTGCCGTGCTTTGTTGAGGTAACCGCTTGCGTGAAAACAATTTTCACCCAAGTAAGGGGTCGCCCACTGCGGTACAAAAGGCTTCATGCCTGTACCCACAACAAGATTGGGAGTGTGCTCAACTCGTCCGTTTTCAAACGCCACAGATAGACGGTTGTCTTTTACCGAGATTTCCTGCGCAGTGTGGTTCCAATGAAGATTGTTCATCTTGCCAGCAGCCCATGCAAGATATTCATTAAACTCCACACGGGTTACTCCGGTAAAACGACCAGCTAAAAAGTCATAGAACCTCTTCTTTTCAACCAGAAACGCCATAAAAGAGTATGCGCTGGTCGGTTGTACCGCTGTGACGAGGTCTTTCAAGAACGATGTTTGCAAAACAGAACGCGAAAACATCAATCCCTGATGCCAGCTGAATTCTGACTTACTGTCAAAAAATGCTGTACGAATGCGTGATGAGCTCTGTGCCAATGCGGCAACGCTCAGATTAAACGGCCCTATGCCTAAGCCGATCAGGTTATAAACTGGTTGCGTATTCTTCGGCATCTTGACGATCTGGGACATCTCAAGGCTCCTTTGTGTTCTGTCAAATATCAGAGGGACGCAAAGGTCGCGCAACTGGCTTGTGGCTGATCACGAACCCGGAGCCACCTACGCAAAAAACAAGTGCGATTAGGGTGGCAAATGAAAAAGTTAAGGTCAGGCTCATCTCTCCACCAAAGCCGCCAAGAAGGGAGCCTGTGGCTAGCCCGGCAAACTGAGAACAGGAAAGAGTGGTCGACCCTTTTGCTTTGAGTGAAGCTGGCAATCGTTTCAGCAAATATACTGAATTAGTAGCTGCGAGCAGTGCTGCTGAAGCGCCAATGATAGCTGCACTCATTGCGATAAAAGACAGCGTATGCGCTATGCAAAGCAGACTGAGGCCTGCCGCAAAGCTAATTGCGCTGGTGATTTGCACAATGCTTGTATGTTTGCGAAAGATTGGTAAGAGCCCCAATTGAGCAACCAATCCGCTTAGAACAGCAGCAGTAAGACAATAACTTGCAAAAGTGGTTGCCTCAGTTGAGTCCAGCTGCATGCTGTCTTTTATGAGCGGGCCTAGCAACACATATGTTGCACCAAGGCACAATTGCAGGGCAAATCCAATCAAGAGTGCAGTTTTGGGAAGTGTGAACCGTTCCTTTTGTTCGCGGCTCTTTTGGCGTTTTATCGTTGCCGGTGATGACTGCTTGAATGCGAAAAATAAGCAAGCCGCATAGACTGGAACTGGAGCAATAAGCGGAGCGGCTCCTCCAAGAAGCAAGAGCGGAGCTACAGCTGCATTTCCTGCAAGTCGTCCAAGACCTGTCATAGAACTCAAACGACCTATAGGAGCCAGAAGCTTGGAAGAGTTTTGCGTATTTCTTGCGAGTATGGCTTGAGTAAGCGGAAGGAGAGCTGGAACTGTGATGCTATAAGCAACTCGTGCCGTAATGAGGACAGTTAATCCGAGAAGAGGGGAGATTAAAGCATAACTGACTAGCATAAAGCTGATTGCAATTGCAGACACGCTTAATACCGCGAAACTCAGTATGATCCTCAAGGCACCGAGAGCTCCGATATATGCTTCTACCCGTCCCCAAGCTGGCAGGCTGATCGCTGTTGCCATCAAGCCTGTTCCTACGACAACCCCAATCATACTGAGGGTCAGGTCAAAGACGTCTTGCAGCAACGGCACCATGACCACCAGACACGCTTGATGGAATGTACTCGCCGCAATGGCAGGCATAGTTATCGCAGGTTTAAACAATGGAGACCACTATTCTCAATACAATCAGGAGGTGCGTATTAAATATGAGTCATACATTCAAGTATAATTTTGCGAACGCTCTGTCAAGCTGATCCATCAAACATTGCAGGGCTTTAAAGAGAGTGTTTTTCCTGAAATGCAGAAACTACCGAGGTTGCATAGTTGAGACGCAGTGCAAGGTATTCGGCTAGGAAGCTACTGATTAAAAGCGATGAGCTGCCAGTGAAGAGAGAGGGGATTTATGGTGTAAGTAACTTTTTTTGTTCTATTAAATGACATTGTATAGAACAGCTTCTTGTTGTTGATCAGCCAGTCAGTGTCTCTCAATAAGGCAGTTGTCCGATGTTAGTCATACTGATGCGTCAGCTTAATCATATTCGCGACCAGGTGTTCTTCATCCGCACGCTCAGGTGGAAACCGCCGCTGCGTTGACTGATGTTGCACCAAAATACGGCAAATACGCTGCTTAAAAATCTTGAACCGACTACGCGCATGATCAATGCAAGCTACCTATGTGAGGAGGTCAAAGGTTTCCTGATACCGCTTCCTCCAAGATCAGCTTTGTTTGGCGCACGGCCCGGGGGAAGTGTCCTGAGTTGATCCGAGATCTCCTTGATGGTGAAGCGAAACTCCTGCGCGACTAACGCAAAGGACAGGCGGCGGATGTCTGCGCGCATAAAACGGTGCTGATTACCAGAGTTGTGGCTAGCGGTGACGGCTTTGCGCTCCAATGTGCGTTCGTTTGCGTTATTAGCGTTGGGACTGCGTTGCTATGTCTATACTGCTCGCGAAAGTAGCTCTGGCAACACGTCAACGATAGACCGCGTTCTGTAGGATAACTCCAGCAGGCATTGGCTCAGCACTGATGCCACGAAAAGGGGATAGAATTAATCTATCCCCCCTATCTCAGATGAGGTCGATGAAATGCTCTGGAATGCACGCCGGGGATAAGTGATTTGAGCTCATTAAGTGCCAAGTGCAGTCAGTTAACAACAACCCAACCCAATCCTGCTAGCTTGTGAACTCCTCACATGTACGGTGATAGCATGGCACCTTCCTGATACGTGTTCGAGATAACTGCTGTGGCTATCCTTCCACACCCAGCAAGAGAGCCATGCCGCTCCGTGAATCTTCAGCTCTCACAAGCAAGCAGGTACGTGCTCGCAGCTCTGAGGAACCAGCCAGATCAAGCGTCCAACACATAAGCAAGTGTTCAACTCACTTCAGCCCAGTTCAGCCACCACCAACAAGACGCTCAGCAGTCCACTCAGCATCACCTCAAACCCGCTGAGCGCTCCGCAACCCAGTTCCTTACCCAAACATGTCCGCAGTCATGCCAGCGTACCAGCCGAGGCTTTCCTCGTAGGTTTGCTTGCGCAGGGCGTCGTCCTCGTTGTTTTGGGAGATGAAGCCATCCACTTTGGCGATCTTCTCATCTGTGGCCACATAGCTTGCACCAACCTTCACGCCGTTGTCTGGTGAGATCAGCGACCAACAGGTGTTGGAGAACCGTGGTTTGAACGCACGGGAGCCGGTGAGGGCGTGACGGATCGCCATGGCGGCAGCTTTGGCCTGGCTGTTGGCAGAATAGCCGGACTTTGGCATGTCGCCGTTCTGGGTCGCATCACCAAGCACATGAATGTTTTCATCCATCTGGCTTTGCAGTGTTGCCGGAACGATCGGGCACCAACCCGCCTCGTTGGTCAGGCCTGCCTGATGTGCGATGCTGCCAGCCTGCATCGCCGGGATCACGTTGCAAACATCCGCTTTGATGGTCTCGTCTTCCAGCACAATTTCCATGGTGTACGGGTCAACACGTTGAACACCTCCGGTAAACTCGTCGGTCAGCCAGTCAACCATACCTGTGTAGTGGTTCTCCCAGCCTTCCATGAACAGGCCTTGCTTGGAGAACTTCTCCTTTGGATCAAGAATGAGGATCTTGGCAGTCGGGTTTCGCTGTTTCAGCACATGAGCAACCATGGAGACGCGCTCATAAGGGCCGGGAGGACAGCGGTACGGGTTGGGCGGAGCGACCATGGCAAAGGTGCCACCTTCTGGCATGGCCTCAACCTGCGCCTTCAGCAGTTGGGTCTGTGTACCAGCTTTATAGGCGTGAGGCATCTTGGTCTGGGCAGTCACATCCCAGCCTTCAATGGCTCCTTTTACAAAGTCGATACCCGGAGACAGGACAAGGCGATCATAGGAGATGGCATCGCCGCCTGCGAGCCGAACCACCTTTTTCTCGCGGTCCACGGCAGAGGCCCAGTCATGCACGACGGTTACACCATACTCGCTGGCCAACGTGCCGTAGGAGTGTGCCAGCTTGGACATGGGCTGGAAACCGCCAATGGCCAGATTGGAGAAGAAGCAGGTGTAGTAAGTACGGGAGGGTTCAATGAGGATCACCTCAATCGCACCGTCGGAATCTTTGGCAATGTAGCGGGCTGCAGTCGCCCCGCCAGCACCGCCGCCAATGATGACCACACGGGGCCGCTTTTGCCCCAGAGCAATAGGAGAGGACAGGAGCGCCGCGCTTGCCGCTGCAGTTCCTAAAAAATGACGTCGGTTCAGTCTCATATGTCAATTCCTCCCCTAAAGCGTATGCCCGGAAGTATCTCCGGTTTTGATAGGAATACGCGTGAAAACAATTATTTGAGCAAAGCCAGTCAAAGAGGCCCCGCTCTAATGCAATTCTTTAAAATAAGCCGCTAGCGCAGCAATCTCCTCCTCCGAGAGCCGTTTGGCGATCATCTGCATGACGGGATGAGGTCTATGTCCCTTTTTGTAGGCCCGCAGCGCAATCACAAAGTCTGGTTGCGACCAGCCCGTGATGGAAGGGATCCCTTTGTCCGCTCCACTGGATTGATGGCAACTGGTACATTCACCAGAAAGATATTCGCCATATTCAGCATCTCCATCCAGATAAGTTTCTTCGTGAAGACTTGGAGCATCCTGTTGCAAAAGGCTGGCAGAAGCCTCTGGAATGTTGGCAGGGCTCACGGAAAACTGGCGTAGATAAGCGAGCAGATCAGAGCGATCCTTTTCCTTTCTCATACCCCGGTAGTTCATGCGTGTACCGGAGATGAGGTTCTTAGGGTTTTGAATGTAGATGTTCAGCGTGTCGATTGTCCAGCGCAGGCCATCAGCGCCCGCACGCTTCATGGCCTTTGAGTATGTCGCGCCTTCAATCGTTGCAGCCTTCCGGTCAAACACGCCATTCAGGTGAGGGCCGATGCGGTTCTTGGCATCCTTGCCAACATCGTGGCATCGCAAACAAGCATTGAACAGGCGTTCGCCGCGCGCAATATCCTGAGCAGAGGCAACCGAAGTTGCCCCTGACAGAAAGCCAAGTGTGAGGGCGAGGGCAGGTATCAATGCTCTCATTGGGAGTGGCTCTTCAGGAATTCGATAAGGGCAATGCGGTCTTTTTCCTTCTTCAAACCAGCGAATGTCATTTTGGTGCCCTTCACAAACTTTTTCGGTTTGGTCAGGAAAACATCCAGATTTTCGTCAGACCAGACAAGGCCGTCGCCATTGAGCTTTTTCAAGGCCTTGGAGTATTTGAAGCCGGAAACCACAGCGGCCTGCTGACCGATGATATCGTTTAGGATCGGGCCAACCTTGTTCTTGGCTTTTTCGCCAACCTGATGGCAGGCCTTACACTTTTTGAAAACCTTGGCGCCCTTCTTGATGAGTGCATCATCAAGAGCAACGGGTTCCGGAGCCGGCTCTGCAACAACTGCTGGTTCTGCAGAAGCAACTTCTTCAGCCTTTGGGGCTTCAGTCGCAGCTGCTGCTTCCTCAGCTGCTTTCGTCTCTTCCGGTGTCACATCCAGAACCTGAGCCCGTGCGGTGATCTTGACTTCCGCTTTGCAGTCTTTCATGCAGACATCGCGTTTCTTGAAGACCGGCGACTCTTCGCGATCATCCATGTAAAAGCCGTCTTCATTTGGCAGGCGAACGGAGGTGAAGTTCTCCTGGCTCAGCTCAAAGTCATCCTCAACAAGATCGTTGGCGTAAAGCAGGAAGGCCGTGATGGCGTAGACTTCATCTGGCTTCAACGACTGCGCCTCGCCAAACGGCATGGCGCGGTTCACATAGTCAAACACGGTTGAGAGATACGGCCAGTAAGAGCCGATGGTCTTAACCGGGCGATCGGATGTCAGTGTACCGTCCCCGCCGGAAAGAACCGGCCAGCGATCAACACCCTCGGCGAAGTCTCCGTGGCACACGGCACAGCGTTCGGCAAAAATCTCTTCGCCTTGCTCCACGTTTCCACGCCCGGCAGGCAATCCCTGTCCATCAGGGCGTACATCAATATTCCATGCGGCCACTTCAGCAGGGGTGGCTGCACGGCCAATATTGAAAGAACCGGCTGTCGCCGCGTTGGTGAGCAGCAGCGTTCCAGTCGCAAGAACACTAAGAAATTTCAACATTTTCCGCCTCACCATTTTCGCTAACGTACCAGGTGTGGATTCCGTTGTTGTGGTAGATGGAGTTTTCGCCGCGAACAGCGCGAAGTTCGTTTTTCGTTGGCTGGATGTAGCCTGTGGAATCATGCGCACGCGATTGCAGCAGCAGAGGCTTTCCATCCCAGTCAAACTCGAAATAGAAGCGATGCATGGACTTGTCGAAGCTCAGGCCATCCATACGGGCAGCATGCCAGTTCTTGCCGCCGTCCAACGTGATGTCCACGCGCGGGATAGTGCCGCGACCAGACCATGCCAGACCAGTCAGGACCGTATGACCGCTCTTGTGCAAAATAGGGGCCTGAGGGCTTGGATTGGTGATGATGGACTTACAGTCCATTTCCCATGTAAACCGTCGCGCCTTTCCGTTTTCCATCAGGTCAGTGTATTTGGAGGTCTCTTCCCTGTGGTGCCACGGCTCGTCGCCCACCTCGATGCGGCGCAGCCACTTGATCCACATATTGCCTTCCCACCCCGGAACCACCAGTCGCAGCGGGTAGCCTTGCTCGGGACGCAACGCCTCACCGTTCATCTTAAAGGCGACAAGGCAGTCATCCAAAGCCTTTTGCAAAGGAATGGAGCGGGTCATGGCAGAGGCGTCAGCGCCTTCCGGCATCAACCACTTGGCGTTGGTCTTCAGGCCAGCTTCTTCCAGCAGCAACCGCAGTGGAACGCCGGTGTACATCACGTTATGGATCATGCCATGGGTGAACTGACAGCCGTTAAGCTGCGCCCCGCGCCACTCCATGCCGGAGTTAGCCGCACATTCCAGAAAGTAGATCCGGTTCTCCCGTGGGAAGCGCAGAATGTCCTCCATGGTGAACACAAGCTCTTTGTCCACCAGACCGTTGATCATCAAACGATGCTGGGAAGGGTCAATATGAGCAGCCCCGCCATGGTGCCGCTCAAAGCACAGGCCGTTCGGTGTGATGATTCCGTCCAGCTCATGCAACGGCGTAAAGTTGATCGAACTCACGCGGTCAGCCGTCAGCCATTCCACAGTGCGCCGTTTCACATGCGCTTCATATTGCGAGGGCACGCCATAAGGCATGGCATCAACACCGTCTCCCAGCTCCTGCATCCACGGCTGCAGATTGGTGATGGCAGGGTCATTCGCCCTTGCCGGAAGCGCAGCGCCAGTCAAGGCAGCTCCACTCAGCAAGGCCCCGCCTTTCAGGAGGTTTCGGCGGGTAGGTGACTTTAGTCTTTCACTCATGTCAATTACTCGTCATCTCAAAATCCGTAAGGGTTCGCCTCACACGCCTGTGACGCGAACGGTAGAATTGGGGTCCATTGTGATGGTGCCTTTGCGGCTGATGTAATCTTCAACCACTTGCCAGATCTCAGGCCCCTCGGTGTCCTCTCCAACAGAGGCCCAGCCCGAAACCACATAGGTCTTGGCAGGATCAATGGTCTCGCCGGTTTTCAGCAACGTCATGTTGGTCACGCGCTCACCCACTGGCTTGGAAACGTCGATGGAGTAGCCCATGCCGCCCACACGCACCATGTCGCCACCCTGCTGGTAGTACGGGTCCGGGTTGAACAGGTTGTCGGCTACATCCTCCAGAATTTCATGCAGGTACTGACCGGTCATCTCTGAGCGGTAAGCATTCGGGTAAGTCATGCTGGTGGCGTTGTGGATGTCTTCGCGAGTGATATTGTCACCCGGCAGCAGGGAGGGCCCCCAGCGGAAGCCCGGAGACAGCGCAATGTCCGCTTCCCGCTCCTCAATCAGCGCCTGACAGATCAGGTCATCCCACGTGCCGTTGAAGTTGCCACGGCGATAAAGCAGGCTGTCGGTCGTGCCGATGATTTCTTCCAGCTCCTCCTTGAACGGCGCGCGTTCTTGATCAATCAGCGTTGCCATCTCAGGGTCGGGAGCAATCACATCAGCGAACACCGGGATCAGCTTGTAGGTGAAGTCTTTGATGCCGTTCTTGTCCACGTCCAGATCCAGACGTGACACAAACTTGCCGTTGGACCCGGAGGCAATGATCATGGTCTCATCGACCTTCACCGGCTCCGGCACCGCATCATGGGTATGACCGCTCAGGATCACGTCAATGCCGGAAACCTGCTGCGCAACCTTGCGGTCCACGTCAAAGCCGTTGTGGCTGAGCAGAACGACAACATCAGCGCCTTCCTGCTTCACTTCCGCAACCATCTCCTGAATCCGAGCTTCACGAATGCCGAAGGAAAGGTTCGGGAACATCCAGCCCGGATTGGCAATCGGCATATACGGGAAGGCCTGACCGATCACAGCAATCTTGGCACCGCCACGCTCGAAAATCTTGTAGGGCTCGAACGCTGGTTCGTCCCACTCATTGTCAAAGATGTTGGCTCCCAAAAACGGGAAGGGCAGCTCCTCGACGATCTCGTTGACGCGATCAATGCCGTAGGTGAATTCCCAGTGGGAGGTCATGGCATCCGGCTTGAGTGCGTTCATCAGGTTGACCATATCCTGACCTTCAGTGCGCAGCGCAGTCATGGACCCGTGCCACGTATCACCTCCATCAAGGAACAGCGCATCAGGACGTTCTGCTCTAATCGACTTCACGATGGTCGACACCCGGTCCAGCCCGCCCATCTTGCCATAACTACGGGCCAGCGAGACAAAATCCTCAGAGGTGAGGGCATAGGCTTCCGGCGTTCCGGTCTGGTAGTTGAACGCCTTCAGCAGGTCCTGACCAGTGATGTGCGGCAGCAATCCCTTTTGGGCACCCACACCAATATTCACGGAGGGCTCACGGAACCAGACCGGCTTCACCTGAGCATGACAATCCGTAAAGTGGATGATGGTCACGTTGCCGGTGGTTTTGAAGTCTAGAAGTTGGTTCTGTGTCAGGGACTGGCGTGCGGCCAGCACTGGAAAATTCCCAGCCCCAAAAATAGCGGCTGCAGCGACACCAGCCTGCAAGAAATCACGGCGCGAGATCATCTCCGCACCCTCCGTAGGTTATTAGAATTTCGAAAATTGTTTTAGATCAGGAGGTTACTGCATAAGAGTAACCTCCAAAATCACTATTTAGCATGAGCGAATTCTTATCACTTGATTTCTCAATCAAGTGGAATGCACCTAGTTACGAACAGATGGGGTCTCGACTGAAAGTCCCATCCCGCGAGATGTTACATAAGCTTCCAGAGCAATGAACTCATCACTTCCGCGCTTGTAAGGCTCAGCCCGCACCTGATCCATACAGCCTTTAAACCGGCGGTGAATGGACCCAAGTCCGCCCCACTTCAGACGATACACCGGGAACCCGTTGATCTGCCCCTGACTCAAATGGTCAGCACGGATCATGTTGCCGTAATTGTCTTCATGGCAGTTGGCACAGGCCATATTCAGCAGGCCAACACGGGTGTAGTAAAGCTCTTCACCCTTCTTGACCCAGTCAGCAATCGGCCCGTCAGTCTTCATGGCAACTGGCATGCCACGGGATTGCAAACCGATCAGAGCCGTCATGGCCAGCATCTCGGCGCTCTCCCATTTCCACGGCTCTGCTCCCTGATGCGTCTCGATGGACGCATTGATCAGCATTTCCATGGTGGCAGGCTTGCCCATCTCGTCATTCCAGCGCGGCAACTTGGTTCGCAAACCGGTAAAGTTATCCGCATCTCCATGACAATCCGCGCAGGACTGATTGGATTTTCCGGCGGGCGTTTCCCAAAGCTCCTCTGCATATTCAATAGCCACAAACGCTGGATTCTCGAAATCATCCATTTGCAGTGCCTGAGTTTCAGCAGAGCGGAAACGCCAACCTGAAATCAGCTCGTCCAGTGGATGGTCATCCGCCGGAACAGCAGTTGTTGCAATTGTTTCGCCATCGATGACAAGTTCGCGTCCGTCATCTGCAAGCGCAGCAGTGCTAAGTGTGCCGAAAAGAAGCCCCCCAGCGAGTATTGAAACCGTCCTTTTCATACCCTTCTCCTCCCAAAGAATGGCTGCCTAGGCGACCGTGATTTTCTTTTCCATGTCGTAGACCGAGCCGTCATCATCGGTCCATTCAAACCGAACCGCTCCAGACTCTGGAATCCGCATCTGAAACTCGATGTAAGGGTTCGCAGAAACAGAAGGTTCAATATCTGCCATGAACACGGGCTCGCCATTGAAGCTGGCAGCAAACTTATTGATGATCTTGCGTGGAATGGTCTCGCCGGTTTTCTTATCCTTGCGCTGACCAGATTCCATCGGATGCGAGATCAGTGTCTTGATGGTCACGACCTCGTTTACGCTTGCCTTCTTAGGCACTTTGACGCGTGGTTTTACCTTTGCCATGTGTTTCTCAATGCCTTTTCTGATTAACCGCCACAGCCACCGATGGTGACCTTGACACTACGCTTTGTCATGATGGCGGACCCGTCCGGCATCTTTGCAATGGCGACAATGTCCTGCGTTTTCGCAAGGCGAATACGGGTCTTGGCTTCCTGAGCACCGGAAAGAGCGCTGAAGTGGAATGTCGCAACACCTGGGCTCGGGTTGCCTGCTGCAAGCAGCATGATGGAGGCTGCACCCGGCGCAGATACTTCAATCGGAACAGTGTTCCCGTTTTCAGCAATCTCTGGCGCACCAATGGTAATGTCACCGCTTCCCGGCTTTGCGCCGCCAGTGAACTCCACAATTGCATCTTCAACAGCATTGCCTGCTGCAAACGCCGGCGCGGTAAAACGCAGTGTCGTCAGAGCGGCTGCGCCTCCCACTGCCAAACCAAGCGCTTCACGTCTGGTAACAGTCATTAAAAATCCTCCTTGGAGCGTATCTCCCCAACAGGCGCTGAGCACTCTTTGGGAAAATACGCTTAAGCAATAATTCTGAGCGTGATGCGTAACCGGTCAGCAACGCAGCACGCTCAAGGCAAACGCGCCTATTCTTTCAAAGTCGCCAGATAAGCGACGATGTCTTCAACTTGCTCTGCTGAAAGAATGGTCTTTCCTGCAAATTTCTTTGCCACGCGGTTCAAACCTTCGCTCTTGTAGAAGGCAGGCATAATGGTCGCTTCCCCGAAGACTTCCTTCGAGTTGACAACAATCGCCCGCAATTCCGCTTCGGTATAGGTGTCCCCGATACCCTCAAGGTACGGACCTATCTCTCCGTGGAACTGCTCTTCAGCAAGATCATCATTCGCGTGACAGGCAAGGCAGTTTCCCAGTTTCCGGTTGGCGAACCATTCCCGTCCTTTGGCTGGATCACCAACCGCACCGGTCAAAGACACCGGCACAGCCGCCTCGACAAATTGAACGTCACCTGGAGCAACAACTCCGGCAACGGCACTTCCTGAAATTAGCAGCGTTGCAGCCGCTATAGTTTTGGCAATCGCCTTCATTGCTCCCTCCCAATTACAGCGATTCAATATTTTTATGCTACTCAGATACGTAGAAACACTCAACTTAAAATTCACATAATTGAATATGTTAATATATCGACCTTAGTCTAAGTAATTGAGTGAAAACGCTATTCTGAGGCTGCTTTTTGTTTCAAAAATTCACGTGCATGAAATTTTTGAAAATGTTCTTCGCCCTCATAGCCCTTCTGTTTGACCCAGCGGAGCATGTTGAGGGTGGTCCATTTTCCAAATGAACCAGGCATGGTCTGCACAGAGGCAGTCCCTGCTGTTTTGCCAGTCCCAACCTCTTCAGGTAGGAACAGGAAGGTGGGCGTGAACACAACGCCCCAGCGACGTGCGATGTTCTTCTCGGTTTGAACTTCCCCGTCGAAGTCCGTCACCTCTTCATCGCCAAACAGGTTCATCTGAACCACGAAGTAGTTGTCTTCAATGAATTTGCGAACCTCCGGGTCGCTGAAGACATTCTTATGCAAGCGCGAACAGTAAATGCAGCCGCGTTGCTCAAAGAGAATAACCATGCGTTTGCCTTCTTCATTGGCAGCGGCAAGGTCCTCTCTAAGGTCTTTGAAGGTAAGGCGAAGCCATGGCTGTTTGTGGAGACCGTCCTCTCCAACCTCAGCAAAGCTCAGTGTCATGCTGGCGAAAATCATCGCTGCAGCAAGCATTAGTTTTTTAAGCATCGATCCCTCCCATAACGCACCGCTCCCAAGAACCCCTCTATGGTTTCAGGATGCGGAAACGCCTCAGCTTAAAGATGTCAATCCCGGCGCATACTCAATCATTTGCTCTGCAATCCAGGAAACGGTGTTCGTCCCAATCAACACCGCAAAAATAATCAAAAGAACGCCCATGCCTTTTTCGATGGCACCAAGGTACTTTCGAAAACGGCCCATGAAACTCAGGAATGGCTTTGAGAAAACAGCTGCCAGAATGAACGGCAGCGTCATGCCAACCCCATACGCAAACAGCAGCAACATGCCCTGAGAAACATCATCACTGGCGCCAGCCGTGAACAAAATAGTTGCCAGAACCGGACCAACACAGGGCGTCCAGCCAAAGGCAAAAGCCAGTCCCACAAAGTAAGCGCCAACGATTCCAGCCGGGGCCGAAGAGCTGTCGAGCCGGGCTTCTCTCAGCAGCAGGTTGAGCCGGATGATGCCGACAAAATGCAGGCCGAGAATGAAGATGACAGCAGCAGCCATGTAGCGCAGCACATCAAACCAGTCTCGCAGCAACTGGCCGAAAACCGTTGCCGTTGCACCAAGGCCGACAAAGATTGTGAGAATGCCAGCAGCAAAGAAAAACGACGTAAAAACAACACGTCGCTGGATGGCAGGGGTCACCCCGTCACCGGAAAGCTCGTTCATTCCAATGCCTGCAATGTAGCAAAGGTAGAACGGCACAATTGGTAAAATACAAGGCGATAGGAACGAGAGTAACCCCGCGCTCCCCGCCGCAATGATAGTTAGATCTGGATACATATGGGCACTTGCTAAAAACACATTCTATTATTAGAATATTTAGATATCATAGATTTTAAAATGTCAATCGTGGATATCATGAGCAATTTTGGTTGGATCTCATTTGTCATTTTCGCCCTTCTTTTCAGCAGCGCTCAAGCGGCTGGTTCGACCATGAAATTGCTCATGGTCGAGGACGAAATCTGTCCTTGGTGTGAACGCTGGGAAGAGGATATTGGTGGCGCCTACGGCAAAACAGAGGAGGGGCAAAAAGCCCCTTTGATGCGGATGGATATTGATGATCCGATTCCCAAAGACGTGACCCTGAAAGGAAAGGCGCGGTTTACGCCAACCTTCATCCTTTTAATTGACGGCGCCGAAGTCCAGCGGATTGAAGGTTACCCGGGAGAAGACTTCTTCTACCCCGCCCTGAACCAGATGCTTCAGTCTGCTCAATAACAATATTGAAAAGAAATTCATCTTTCCCGGCCAGTCCGGGGCATAATTCAGTTGGGAGAACTCCATGAAATCATTCATCACAGGGGCGGCATTGCTCGCAATGTCCGCAGGCTTCAGCATTGCGCAGGCCGAAGATGAATCCGCCTTTGTCAGCTTCAAGTCATTGAAGCCGGAAATCGCCATGAAGCTTGCCGTCGCCACCATGGAAGCCTGCCGTGAAGGCGGCTATCAGATCTCTGCTGTTGTCGTTGACCGCTTCGGCCAGACACAATCGGCAATCCGGGATCGTTATGCAGGCGTTCATACAGTCGACACAGCACGCGGAAAAGCATGGACGGCTGTCAGTTTCCGCGGATCTACACTGGAAATTCAGCAGGAGATCAAGGCAGGCAATCTGTCGGCAGGACTGCGTGACATCCCGGGTGCTGTGGCACTGGGTGGTGGCCTCCCAGTCGAATCTGCAGGCGCTATTGTTGGTGGAATTGGTGTCTCCGGTGCGCCCTCTCCAAAAGTTGATGAGGAGTGTGCCCAAAGTGGCCTAGAGGAAATCTCAGATTTGCTGGACTTCTAAAAGGTAATCGCCGTGCAATGGTTGAAAAATGATTGCATTCAGCGTATGCCACCACTTCAAAGGTGTGCTGCAAGGTCAGCTTTAATTTATTCAACTTTAGCTGACCTTGCCATTCCGTTCCGACTGGTCTGCAGGATTTGGTTTAATGGCTATACCCATGATTGAACGTGGGATGAAAGAAGAAGACATCGAGCGCATGGTCGGCCATGCCAAGGATGCAACTGATTTCCTGAAAGCATTGACACACGAAGGCCGATTGATGATCCTGTGTCATCTCGTTACGGGCGAAAAGTCTGTAACAGAGCTGGAGCAGCTTCTGTCGTCTCGTCAGTCTGCGGTCAGTCAGCAACTTGCACGTTTGCGCCTGGATGGTCTGGTAAATTGCCGAAGGGACGGCAAGGCAGTCTATTACAGCCTCAAGGATGAACGCGCAGCTCGGGTTCTGGACCTGATTTTCGAGTTGTTCTGCACCGAAGAAAACAGCGATAAGTAATATTTAAGCTCCGGCGTTTTGGTCTTGGGAGGGATCAAATGTCCGAGGATATTCTGGCGGCATTCGCAGGCCTTGCGGGTGGTGTTTTGCTTGGTCTTGCTGCACGTCTTGGCCGCTTCTGCACACTTGGCGCGATTGAAGACGCCCTTTATGGCAAAGAATGGCTGCGCATGCGCATGTGGGCCTTCGCCATTGCCATCTCCATCGCATCGACGTTTCTGCTGGCGGATCTTGGTCTGATCGCGCTGGACCAAACCATCTATCTCACCCAAAGCTGGAACCCGCTCGCCTGCATCGTCGGTGGCCTGATGTTTGGCTATGGCATGGCAATGGCTGGCTCCTGCGGTTTTGGCGCTTTGGCACGCTTGGGCGGCGGAGATATGCGGTACTTCGTGCTCTCTCTGGTGATCGCCATTTCAGCGGCCATGGCCGTGGGCGGTCCAACAGCCTATCTACGGGTATTCCTGTTCCCGACTGAACTCTCAGAGGCAAGCTCAACAGGCATCGCGCACGCTCTTGCCCAACGGCTGGAGCTTTCCGAACTGACAATTGCCCTGGTCATTGCCGGAGCCATTGGCCTTTTCGCTGTCAGCAACAAAGAGTTCCGCCAAAGTCCAAAGGCCATTATTGCTTCATTGACTGTTGCTCTTGCGATTCTCCTCGGCTGGGTCGCAACCAGCTACCTCTTTGAAGAAAGCTTTGAAGAAGTTGCAGTGGCCAGTCACTCCTTCACAGTCCCGGTGGGCGATACCCTCATGTATCTCATGACCGCATCTGGGGGTGGTTTGTCTTTCGCCGTGGGCTCAATCTTCGGCGTCCTCAGCGGAGCATTCCTTGGCTCACTCATCAAAGGCCATTTCAGATGGGAGGCCTGTGATGACCCACGCGAACTCAGACGCCAGATCCTTGGTGGTTTTCTGATGGGCACTGGCGGCGTGATTGCTCTGGGTTGTACCATCGGGCAGGGCATATCGGCCTTCTCGACACTCGCAGTCAGCGCACCGGTCGTCATGCTCTCTATCATCGCCGGAGCAGCAATCGGGTTGCGTCAGCTCGTTGTTGGCTTTCAGTTTGCCTTCTGGAAGCAGTAACCGGACGCTGTGTTCGCAGTGACTTGTGCACAAAGATGGCCTTGGAGTAAGGCGCCCAAGACACACATTGCCTAAATTATAGATTTTACCTCTGGTTGCGGATTAATCCCGCATATTTTGCTTGAGTTTGGCGGAGATTATCGCAATATTTCGCGCTGGCCACTTCGGTGTATCTAAACGTCCTCGCATTTTGCTCTGCGAAACTCATACAGGACTACTCATCGCGAACAGGAAGCAACCATGACACGACCGACAAACGAAGCTCTGATTATGATTGATATTCAGAACGATTTCTGTTCGGGCGGAGCTCTGGCTGTGAAGCACGGTGAGCAGATCGTCCCCTTGGTCAACGAGCTGCAAAACGAGTTTGCCGTCAAAGTGTTGACGCAAGACTGGCACCCGCAGCACCATAAATCCTTTGCGGACAATCACGACGCCAAGCAGCATTATGATATGACCGATATGCCTTATGGCCCGCAGGTTCTCTGGCCAAACCATTGCGTGCAGGGCACAAATGGCGCAGCGTTTCACAAAGACCTGATGACCGACAGCGCGGACCTTATCCTGCGCAAAGGCTTCCGCCCGCACATCGACAGCTACTCCGCGTTCTTCGAGAACGACCACACCACCCCAACAGGCCTGTCGGCTTACCTGCGTGAGCGCGGTGTCGATACACTGCACATGGTTGGTCTGGCGACAGATTTCTGCGTCCGGTTCTCAGCTGTGGATGCGGCAAAGTTGGGGTTCAACGTGATTGTTCATCTGGATGCCTGCAGAGCGATTGACCTGAACGGATCCCTGAAAGAGGCTTTGAATGAGATGCAAAGCCACGGCGTCAAATTCTCTGGCGAGATGGTTGCACAATGATTGATATTGCCTCCCGCGTTTATAACCACAATTGGAAAATCGATCCGATTGTTCGTTCCCTGATCGACACCGACTTCTACAAGCTGCTCATGGCACAGTCGGTCTTTCTGAAAAAGCCGAACACGCAGGTCACCTTCAGCCTCATCAACAGAGCGCAGCACATTCCGCTGGCAAAGCTCATTGATGAAAAGGAACTTCGGGACCAGCTGGACCACATCCGCACGCTCTCCCTGTCTCGCGGGGAAAGTACATGGCTGCGCGGCAATATGTTCTACGGCAAGCGGTCCATGTTCCGCGCCGAGTTTCTGGAGTGGTTCGAAAACCTGCGCCTGCCGCCCTATCATCTGGAAGTCAAAGACGATCAGTACGAGCTCACCTTTGAAGGCGACTGGCCTGCCGTGATGCTCTGGGAAGTTCCGGCTCTTGCCGTGCTGATGGAACTACGCTCCCGCGCGGTGCTCAAAAACATGGGCCGGTTCGAGCTACAGGTCCTGTATGCCCGCGCCATGACCAAACTCTGGGAAAAAGTCGAATGCCTGCGCAAGGTTGAAGACCTCTCACTGGCAGATTTCGGCACCCGCCGCCGCCACTCCTATTTGTGGCAGGACTGGTGCGTGCAGGCCATGATGGAAGGCCTCGGCAAGAAGTTTGTCGGCACATCCAACTGCCTGATCGCCATGCGCCGCGAAGTAGAAGCAATCGGCACCAACGCGCACGAATTGCCAATGGTCTATTCCGCTCTGGCAGAAAGTGATGATGAACTTGCCGACGCCCCGTATCAGGTGCTGAATGATTGGCAGGAAGAGCACGACGGCAACCTGCGCATTATCTTGCCCGACACGTTTGGGACCGAAGGCTTCCTGAAACGTGCTCCGGGATGGCTGTCCTCCTGGACAGGCATCCGCATCGACAGTGGTGACCCAGTCAAAGGCGCAGAAGCAGCAATCAAATGGTGGAAAGCCTGCGGAGAGGATCCAACACAAAAGCGCGTCATCTTCTCTGATGGGTTGGACGAAGACATGATCGCCCACCTCCAGCGCAAGTTCCATGGCCGCGTCCGGTGTAGTTTTGGTTGGGGAACTATGCTCACCAACGACTTCCGCGGGTTGGTGCCAGATGATGCCTTGGCTCCGTTCTCACTGGTCTGCAAAGCCATTTCTGCAAACGGCAAACCAACGGTCAAGCTCTCCGACAATCCCAATAAGGCTATGGGATCACGGGAAGAAATTGAACGCTACAAGCGCGTTTTCGGGGTTGGCAAGCAGATGAGCCAGAAGATTATCGTGTAACGCGGCGTATTTTAGCCATCACTCAAAATAATCCACTTGCATAGTTTCCCTATGCGTAAACTCTGTGTAGCATGCGTCACGCAGCACAGTTTATACGTGTGGGGGGGCGACGAAGATGAGAAGATGGAACGGTTGGGGCGATGATACGCACCAGGCGGAGTTGGCCGATTTTGCTAAGGCCTTGATCGCAGAGCTTTTAGGCGAGACACATCCGTTATCTGACGCCACCTTGCAAAGCGCCATTGAGCGTGTTCCTGCGTCTCGCGCACCAGATCATCCCTTACTGGATAAAACGCCCTCAACGCGCATCAGGCATGCATCTGGGCAGAGCTTCTCAGACTGGCTGCAAATGCGCAGTGGCAAGTTTGAAAACATCCCTGATGCAGTCGCTCTCCCGGAAACTTCCCAGCAAATCCGAGAGCTTATGGACTGGGCAACGCAGCAAGATGTCATCCTCGTCCCGTATGGCGGAGGCACGTCCGTTGTCGGCCATCTGGCATGCCCTGTTGGCGAGAAACCGCAGATCACCATCGCACTCACGCGTATGAATCGCCTGCTGGACTTCGACAAGGAAAGCCAGATCGCGACTTTCGGAGCTGGCGTACGCGGGCCGGATCTGGAAGCCCAACTGGCAGCCATCGGCTACACGCTCGGCCACTTCCCGCAAAGCTTTGAGCTTTCCACCGCAGGCGGTTGGGTCGTCACACGTTCCTCTGGCCAGCAATCTCTGCGGTATGGCCGCATTGAGCAGCTCTTTGCTGGTGGTACGCTGGAAACGCCAAAGGGAACATTGAAAATTCCAAGTCTCCCCGCATCATCTGCTGGCCCTGATCTGCGGGAAATGGTGCTCGGCTCAGAAGGCACACTTGGCATCCTGACTGAAGTAAAACTGCGCGTCACACCATTGGCTGAGGCGGAGCAGTTCTACACGGTCTTCATGCCGGATTGGGAAAGCGGTGTCGCTGCTGTCCAAGCCATCACGCAAGGCCGCATTCCGCTCTCCATGATGCGCCTGAGCAACGCGACAGAAACCGATGTAAGCCTGAAGCTGGCCGTGCCGGAGAAGAAGCTCTCCAAGCTCAACATGCTCTTCAAGCTCAAGGGCCTGACAGATCAAAAATGCATGCTCACCTTCGGGCTGACAGGATCAAAGAAGCAAGGCTCCGTAAACCTGAAACTCGCGAATACCTACCTGAAGCAACATGGTGCCAAGCGCGTTCTTTCCAAGATGCTGGGCGACAAATGGAAGGAAGGCCGCTTCAAAGGACCATACCTGCGCCATCCTTTGTGGGAGCATGGTGTGGGCGTCGATACCTTTGAGACGGCAATGGACTGGTCAGCCCTGCGTCCATACATCAACGTGGTTGAACAGAGCGTCACCAAAGCACTGAAGGAACAAGGCATTCCCGTGTTCGCCTTCACGCATCTGTCTCACGTCTATCCGCAAGGCTCCAGCGCATACACCACTTATCTGTTCCCAGTTGCCAGCACCTATGAAGAGACACTGGAACGCTGGAAAATCATCAAGAAAGTCGCATCTGAAACCGTGGTTGCTCATGGCGGAACCATCAGCCACCAGCATGGTGTCGGACGTGACCACGCCCCGTATCTGCCAGCGGAAAAAGGCGTGCTGGGCATGAGTGCTTTGAAAGCCCTCAGCAGCAATTTCGACCCAGACCACCGCATGAACCCCGGTGTTCTGATCTCCGAGGAAACCGTAGGCAACACAGAACCCGCATAACTCTCAATATTGGAGGAGGGGGCAATGGCGAATACAGGACAACTTAGCAGGCATGAAAAGCTGTCACTCATAAAAGAGCGCAGCAAGCCGTGGGACATGGTTGTTGTTGGCGGTGGCATCACCGGAGCCGGTGTTGCATTGATGGCAGCAAGAACTGGGCTCGATGTTCTGCTGCTGGAAAAACAGGATTATGCATGGGGCACGTCCAGCCGGTCCTCCAAAATGGTGCATGGCGGCTTACGTTACCTGTCTCAGGGCGAGTTCCGGCTGGCACGGGAATCTGTACAGGAACGTGAAAGGCTGATGAAGGAAGCCCCCGGTCTCATCGAGCCCATGAGCTACCTTTTTCCGTTCCGCGAAAAGCAGTTCCCAACCCGTCGCGCCTTCTTTGTCCTTCTCAACATCTACGGATACTTCGCCAGAAAGCGTGACCACAAATATCTGGACCGCGATCAGACCATCGCCGCGTTACCGGGGCTCAATGAAAACGGCTTGCTCGGCTCAGCGCAATATACTGATGCCCTCACAGATGACAGCCGCCTTGTCCTGCGCGTCCTTGCTGATGCCAGACGCAGCGGTGCAACCACGCTCAACTATACTGCTGTGAAGATGGTCCATCGTGAGGGGGAAGGACCAAAACTCCTGGAAGTGCAAGATCAGGAAACCAGCGAAGTCTTTGCCATCTCAACCAAAACAGTCGTCAACGCGACCGGAGTTTGGGCGGATGGCCTGCGCGAGCAATTGGGTCAGACCAAACGCATTCGCCCTTTACGTGGCAGTCATATCATAGTCCCGTCCTGGCGTATGCCAGTGCATCAATGCCTGACCTATCTGCACCCGCATGACAAGCGCGGCGTCTTCATCTACCCGTGGTTGGGCCGTACGGTAATCGGGACGACCGATCTGGATCACTCGGAGGATCTGGATCAGGAAGCCGCCATCAAATCGGAGGAGGTGGCGTATCTGCTTGATGGTGCCAACCACAACTTCCCCGGCACAAAGCTTACTGAGAAAGACGTCATTTCAACATGGTCCGGCGTCCGGCCAATCGTAGGCAATGAGGGCGAAGACCCTAAAGAACTGCATCCGTCAAAAGCCAAACGCGACCATGTGGTGTGGGATGATGATGGCATCATCACCGTGACAGGCGGAAAGCTCACCACCTTCCGCGTGATGGCCGAGCAAGTGCTGGAAACCTGTACGACTTATCTGAAAGGCAAGAGCATTGCGCGGGCAGGCGAGTGTGTGTTCGAACCTCCCATTGAAACGAAGGGCAATATCGGGTTACCAGAAGCCGAACTCAAGCGATTACAGGGCTACTATGGTGCTGTTTTTCCAGCGCTTATCGCAGCAATGTCTCCCAAGGGGCTTTCCTTCGTCAGTGGCACAAACCGCATTTGGGCAGAGCTTGAATGGGCCGTCGTGAATGAAGAAGTCGTGCATTTGGACGATCTCCTTTTGCGCCGCACACGAATTGGCTTAGTGTTGGAGAACGGCGGGGCCGCATTAGCTGATGAGCTGGAAACACGGCTGAGAGTAAAACTGGGGTGGTCCATGGACAAATGGCAGGATGAGTGGTCGCGATATCAGAAGATTTGGCGAGACCACTACAGCTTGCCAACAATACGGGCACCCCAAGAGCAGGAAATGATGCATGAGGTGACCGTAGGATGACGGAAACGCTTCTCGCCATCGATTGCGGCAGCCAGAGCATCCGCGCCTTGCTGTTTTCTCCAGACGGGACGCTGCTGTCCAAAGTACAAAAGCCGATTACGGATTATCGAAGTGACAATCCCGGTTGGTCAGAGATTGATCCGCTTATCCTGTGGGAGCTGCTGGGCCGCTGCTGCCGTGAGTTGTGGGATAGAGGAGCTGACCCCGCTGCCGTCAAAGCCATGAGTGTCACCACACAGCGCGGCACCCAAATCTCAGTTGATGAGAGAGGCATCCCTCTGCGTCCTGCCATCACATGGATGGATGAGCGCATTGAAGACCAGCAGAAACCATTGCCGCTGCTTTGGAAAACAATCTTCGGCGTGGCAGGCTTGTCCCGATCTATCAAGAGCGTACGCAGTGAATGTGAGGTGAACTGGATCGCAGTCAACCAGCCCGGAATTTGGAAGAAAACCTATAAGTTCCTGCAGGTTTCCGGCTACCTCAACTTCAAGCTGACGGACCTTTTTCGTGATTCAACAGGTGCACAGGTTGGCTACATTCCCTACGACTACAAAAAGCAGCAGTGGGCGAGTGATAACCATTTTCTCTGGAAGCTCTTCGCCTTCAAGCGCAGCCACCTACCAGAGCTCATAGAGCCCGGAAATCCCATCGGATATGTGAGTGAAGAAGCTGCGCAGCACACTGGACTGCCAGAAGGTTTGCCGGTCATCTCCGCAGCTGCTGACAAAGCATGTGAAGCCGTCGGCTGCGGCGCAGTGGATGCCAGCGTTGGTTGCCTCAGCTACGGCACACGGGCAACGGCGACCATTCATTCCACAAAGTACTTCGAGGTGGAACGCCCTCTGCCTGCCTATGCTGGTGGTATGCCGCGTATGTTCACCCCAGAAACCTCCGTCATTCTAGGGTATTGGATGGTCAACTGGTTCAAGGAAGAGTTTGGCCACCCGGAGCAGGAGAAAGCCAAAGAGATTGGCAGTCCGGTTGAAGTGTTCTTTGACGACCTGCTCAACAGCACGCCTCCCGGGTCCCATGGCTTGACGTTGTTGCCCAAATGGGGCCGCGACAACGGGCGTTCCACGCCAATCAAAGGCGCGATTATCGGCTTTGGGGATGTGCACACCAGAGGCCACATCTACCGCGCTATCATCGAAGGCATCACGCTGGAATTACATCGTGGTCTGAAGCGGATCGAACGCAAAAGCGGCGAGAAGATCAAAGTCTTACGTGTCTCCGGCGGCGGCTCTCAGTCGGACGCCATCATGCAAATCACCGCAGATATCTTCGGACTGCCCACTGAGCGCCCGCATACCTTTGAAACTGCAGGTCTGGGTGCTGCCATTGCCGCAAGCGTAGGCGCTGGGGTCCATCCTGACTTCAAGCAGGCCATGAAAGCCATGACACGGCAAAACGAGGTGTTTCAGCCGGACCCGAAAACGGTTCAGCTCTACAAGAAGCTGTTTGAGGATGTCTACCTGCCCATGCCGCGCAGGCTTGCCCCGCTGAACAAAGCACTCCGAAAGATTGTCGGCTAGGCAACATCGCTCTTGGGCTGGGATGCTGTCTGCACCACACCAGCCTTAGCAAGCGCCTGCACCCGTTTGGAGGCCACGATTTCCTTCTTATTCGCAAACACTTCGTGGTTCTGCGAGATCTTTTGCAAATCGTAAAGATAGTTCACCATCACCCCCGCCGATTGCTTTTTGCCGTTCTCAGAAGTGTCCGCCCCCACATGCACGTCATGCACCAGCGCGCCGTTGTAAAGATGGAACCGAGCCACCGGATCAAACGGCATATCGTTCTTCCGCTTGCCTTCAAGAAGGTAATAAGCAGCGAGTTCTTTAAGGGCTGCATCAGTCTCCGGCAGCTCAATCTCTTGCTCTTTGGCCCACTTGCAGAAAGTAGGGAGCGGGGACAGCGTCACAAACGTCTTCAGTTGGCTAAGCTCACGCGAAAGATCCTGCACCACTTGCTTGATCAGCGAGTTGCCAAAGGAAACACCTGCCAGCCCGCTCTGACAGTTAGAAATCGAGTAGAAGACCGCCGTATCCACTTCATCAACCGGCACAATAACCCGCTCTTCTGCAAGCACGCCTTGAATGGACGAGGGCACACCTTTGGTCAGCGCCACTTCCACAAAAATCAGCGGCTCATCTGGCAATGAGGGATGGAAGAAGGCAAAGCAACGCCGGTCTTCCGGTTGCAAACGACGGCGCAAATCATCCCAACTATCAATGGCATGCACGGCCTCATAGGCGATGATTTTTTCCAGTATCTGCGCCGGACTGTCCCAGCTGATAGGCCGCAGCACCAGAAAACCACGGTTGAACCACGAGTTAAACAGGTGCTGGAAATCCAGATCAGTGCGCGCCAGATTCGGCTGCTCCTTCATGAAACCCAGCAAGTCCTTGCGCATATGTACCAGCTGATGAGTGGCACCTGGAACCTGATTGAGCCGCCGCGCCAACTCCTGCCGTTTTGGCTCCGCCGCCTCTACTAGCTTTCGGTAATTGGCTTCCGTTCGCTCTGTTTTATAACTGGAAACAACACTCTCCAGCTTATCTGGATCGATGTCCATTTCGCGGTTCAAATGCTCAAAAAACGCCCGCTTTCCCTCAGTATCTGTGGTGGCGTAGCCATCCAGAATCTCGTGGGCAATGGCAGCTCCGGAAACGTCTCCTTGACTGCTCATCAAGGCATTGCAAAGCTCGGTAAGGGGACGCTCATCCCGCTTGCCCATAAAAACATAACGACGATCAAAAAGGGTGGAAAGTAAATCTGCCAGCAGGCTCATGGTCAGGCGTCCCGTAGTTGCACAGCGCAGTGCATCAGAAAATCGCCGGAAGCCTAACAAGGGACTGCTGGGAACGGAATGCAACAAACAGCTTAACAATGAAGTGATCCCTAACAGCACGCTAACATCTGTAAATGAGCGACAAGTGTGCTTAACTTGAGAGCATCATGTGATGGAGGCTTCAGTGAAGATCAACGGTGATTTTTCAAAGCGAGTGGTTGAGTTCAGCGACGATATTCCTTGGGTCGCGTCCCCAATGAAAGGCGTTGAGCGCAGGCCGCTTGATCGTTTGGGAGATGAAGTTGCACGAGCAACCACCGTTGTTCGCTTCGCACCCGGCAGCCACTTCTCTGAGCATGTCCATACAGGCGGAGAAGAGTTTGTTGTGCTAGCGGGAGTATTTCAGGATGAGCACGGGGATTTCCCGGCTGGCTCCTACATCCGCAACCCACCTGAATCCAAACACACACCAGCCTCTGAACCCGGCTGTACCATCCTCGTCAAACTCTGGCAGTTCGACCTTGCAGACCGCACCCATGTGCGCGTGGACACCAACAAACTTGGCCGCGTAAACGATGCTACGCGCGAAGGCGTTGCCGTCTCACCTCTGTTTCAGGATGAACGCGAGAACGTGCGCATGGAGCACTGGCAGGCAGGTGCAAACCATGCGGTTGAGGCTGACGGCGGAGCAGAGATCTTCGTGCTGGAAGGCTCAATCATCGAAGACGGAGAGGACCTTCCCGAACACGCTTGGCTCCGTGTACCCATCGGCTATGACCTCAACATCACAGCAGGAGAAGAGGGCGCCAAGCTCTGGATCAAGTCCGGTCACCTTCCCTTTGTCACTGCCCCGCATGGGGGATAAGAGGGCTACCTAAAGCTGCTCCTGCAACCAGACCCGACTGCTTTCTTCCAGCGCGTTGCGAGCTGAAATGATGTTCGCAACATGCTCCGGAAAAGAGGAGAGCTCATAGCGCAGCGTATATTCCAGCTGTCCCTGCTCCCCGTCAGGATGCCACGTCACCTGCTGCACCGCAGGTGTGCTGCCATCCAAAACCACTGGCTTCTCCAGCCACGGCAGTGCAGAAAGCGTTGTTTCTTCAGAGAGTTTAATCTCAGGTGAAACCCCTTTTGCAACATCCATCCGCTGCGAGACCTGCGTCGAAATCGGCAAAGTCCAAAGCACGGTGAGAAACCAGAGCAGAGCTGGCACTCGCGCGACCTCAACAAAGCGCAGTTGATATTTGCCCTCCAGAAACTGCGAGATCATCACGAGACCAGCCAGAATAAGCACCACACCAAACGCCAGCTCCCGTGCGCTCAGTTGTGGGGACAGGAAGATAAACATGGTCACCAGCAGCACCAGCAACGCGAATGAAATGCCACAATACAGCTTGGTCAGCGGTGAGATCACCGGATCAAATTTAGGGCGATTGGTGACACCTGTTTTCTGCAGTTTACTGGTGTTCCGCCGCCTGTCTTCCGGTCGCCATCCCGTTGGTTTGAACCACAGCCGGACCTTGTCCCACCAGCTGCGCGTATGAAGGCTGTCGCGAAACAGCATGGACCAGTGCTGCAAGTTGGCTTTCACCGGATTCCACGTTTTCAGCGGCGTTGTGGTGCCATAATGGCAAGGATGCTCTGCGACCTCCGGCTGCCAGCTGCCAAACATCCGATCCCAAATCACCAGCGTGCCGCCGAAGTTCTTGTCGATGTAAATCGGGTTCTTGGCATGGTGGACACGATGGCTTGAGGGCGTGGAAAACACACCTTCCATCAGGGGGATACGATCAATCGCCTGGGTGTGCAGCCAGAACTGATAGGCCTTCAACAGCATAAATTGCACAAGGAACACCTCTGGCGGGCAGCCGAGGAAGGCGAGAGGCAGATAGAAGACCCACGAGAACGCATACTGAAACGCACTCTGCCGCAGTGCCGTGGTCAGGTTATACTCCTCACTTTGGTGATGCCCCACATGGGCGCCCCAAAGAAAATTGTAGGTGTGTGCAATGCGGTGGAACCAGTAATAGCAGAAATCCACACCAAAGAAGAACAGGACCCATGTGGCCCAACTGGTCGAGCCAAAGTCAAACAGCCGATAGGACGACCACGCCCAGATAAACACCGAGAATGTAAAGGTTTTTAGCAGCGCATCTGAAACCAGCAGGCAAATGCCCATGGATAGGCTGGCAATGTTATCGCTAAACCGGTGCAGGTCCCGCCCGCTCATGCGCAGGTAGGCGTATTCCATCAGCATAAAAAACAGAAACAGCGGAATAGCCAGCGCCGTCACATTATACTCTGCCATTTTACTCCCCCTCGCACTGCATTCCAAAAGAATGGTCGTGCAACAAAAAAGCGTCGAGCTGCAGGCCTGAGCGAATACCAGTAAAGGACCGCAAAGGCGCTTATGTTGACTTTAACGTAAAGGCAGAGAGATGGGCTGACAACACAATTCTGAGCTCATGAAAATGGCGATAAGTAGAAGTTCTGCAAGAAGATGCAGGAGTTTTGCGCAGAACTAACATAAATGATTGCTACCCAACATATTGATTTAAATGAACTAATGAAAATGACAGTGCGGCAACTGATCGCATTTTGAATATTTTTTCTGCAAATGATTTTTTTTGCGTTAAAAGTGCAATTACAGGGTAGGGTCCGCCTTGTCGGGCGACCTGAATATTCAAGGACCTTAGCTGGCTGTCCTTCACGGTTTTCGGTCATACACTCAGGGGACTGCAGGGGTATGGGCGCGCAGTAAAAGCAAGGGCTGTAGTTCAAAGAAAACAGAGTTTTCTGAACAATAAGAAAGAATTAACGGGAGACACCATGGCTGAACTGCTTATGTCAACACTTGCTGGCTTCATTATTGGAGCGATCTTCACCGCAATCAAACTGCCTATTCCCGCTCCACCAGTTCTGTCTGGTTGTGTAGCGATCCTTGGCGTTTGGGGAGGTCATCAGATCATGCTGCAGATCACTGAGCGCTTCTTCTCCTAAAGTGCGTTCGGTTTGATTGAGGCCAATCAAACCCTACAGCGTATCTCCGAAAAGTGGAAACCGGTTTTCGGATAAAGATACGCAAAAACAAAGACTAAAGCAGCGCAAGTGTTTCAGCTTAAATACGAACTGCTTTAAGTGTTCGCTAGAATATAGAAGTGTTTACGGTCAAATTTCAAAAAGCGGTGCTGAAGTTCAGTGCCGTTTTTTTTGTACTTGCATAATAAAGAAACAAAAATGTATATAAAAACAAAAATATTGTCATATGGAGTTTCCCATGAATATCCTCCTCATCTCAGGAAGCACCAGAGAAGGCTCGTTGAACAAGAGCCTGTTGGATGCCGCTGAAGAAGAAGCGCATAACCTGAACCATCAGACGACCAGCCTGTCGCACCAGCTTGCCTCTTTTCCCCTCTATCACTCCGATCTTGAAGCAGATGCCGCCGTTCAGAACCAGCTCTCGATGCTACGGCAACAGATTGAAGCCGCTGATATAATCCTGATCTCCTCTCCTGAATACAACGGCTTCCACACCCCGCATCTCCATAACATATTCACCTGGGCGTCCAGACGTGCAGCTGGCAAATCCCACTCCGTGCTTGAGGGAAAAGTGGTTGGTTTGTTGGCCGCCGCACCGGGTCTGTTCGGGGGTGTAAGAATGCTTCCGCGTCTGGCGTCGTTTGCAGCTGACCACGGTTGTTGGGTGCATCCGCGATATGTCGCTGTCGGTAATATGGCATCAAAGACCAATGACGACGGTCAGCTAACCTGTTCGGAGACAAGACAAAAACTGCGCAATCTAATCAGCCAGACCTGCGAAATGGCCGAACCAGTAAAGATCACAGAACCTGCCTGAACAGACCTGCTGCATCTCAGAAAAGCCAAACCCGGTGTCTCAAACACCGGGTTTTTTATGTCTGATTGCTTAGCAGACGGGCAATCTGATCAAACAATGGGCAGTATTATCGATTTCTTGGATCCTCCTTCAATGAGTTCCATCCGGAAATATACACATATTCATCAATGAGTTATCAGAAGATCGGTGCGTCATCGTTAGTTTGGCATGCCCCTTGCGAATGTGCCGACCAACAGAGTTTGCACAAACAGCGCGCGGAGAGGGGGCAGCTACAGAAACTCACAGTGCCACGTTTGGAGAGGCGGGCCTTAAGGCTTACGGCAAGTGAATTTCTAATCCGCGCGCGAGGGGAGATGAACCATCAGTCATCTCCCCTTAGCCTTCCGGGTTTTGGGTTGCGTTCGTATGTGCGTTGCTTTGCGTTATTTATGTGTTTCTAGCGTTGAATTGGAAAAACCATGGAGCTTCTTCGCTCTTTTGATGCCACACTCATTTTTGGTTTTATCGTCACCTTCATGGCGCTCAATTTCACACCCGGTCCCGCGGTCCTGAAAGTGGTTGGCGACAGCATCACAAACGGTATTGGTAAAACCCACGCCAGCATGGCCGGTGTGTTCGGAGCCAACCTCATGTATGCGCTCCTCGCCGCGGGAGGCATGAGCGCGCTGCTACTGTCTTTCCCAGTCCTGTTTGAGACGGTCAAATGGATTGGCGTAGCTTATCTATTGTATCTTGCATATGGCTCTTTCAAAGCCGCTTTCTCAGCCTCGCTGGGCGAAGCGAAAGAGCAGAAGCCGGCATCCACTTTGAAGCTTTTCCTCACCTCATTCGCAATGCAGGGCGCAAATCCGAAGTCCGTCCTGTCATTTGGCGCGATGCTGCCTGTGTTTGCCGGGGAAGGCGATGGCATGGCCCTGCGCATGATGGCACTGGCCATCTTCAACATCGCGCTCGAATATCCGGCACTGCTGTTTTACGCCTATCTCGGAACTCGGGCCTCCAAATTCGCAGTCTCCGCCCGTTCTCGCGCAGCTATGGATGCCTTCGCCGGCACAGCATTGGCCGGTGCAGCCTACATGATCTCCAAAAGCACGCTGAAAACACAGTAGGCAGCTTCTCACGCGTTCAGGAAACCCAGTGCCTTCTCATTAAAGAGCGCTGGGTTTTCGAACATCAGGAAGTGGCTTCCACCATCGGCTTCGCGGATCACCTCAAGCGAACCATTTGGCATTGAGGAAGCGATGAACTGCTGTGAAGCCAGCGGATGCCAACTGGCCTCGCCTGTAAATACCAGAGTGCGCTGGTGAATGTTAGGCAAAAAGGCCCGCCAGTCTTGCATCATGAGGTTTTCGATAAGAGCAGCAGCATGCACGCGGGGCAATTTCAGGTTCTCGGCTGCCAATGCGCGCAAGGCAGCATCACCAACCTTGCTGGTGAACATCCCGCTAATAATCTCAAGATGATCCTCAACACTGCGGGTCCTGCGAATAGCCACCACCATCTCATCAAGTGACTCCAAAGTAGGGTGGATAGAACCTGCCTCGGCGATCACTTGTTGTGTCCAGGATGGCCGTGCCATGAGGGCCGCTGGCTCGTCGATAAAAATTAGACGGCGCGCAGGGCGTTCAGCCCCGAACATATCCAGATATGCCCAGAGCATGGCGACGGAAAGCGAATGGCCAACCGCGTCGAAATCTCGAAGGTCCAACGCCTCAACCACGTCAAACAGATCCTTGGCAAACCGATGGATCCGATAACCATCCGTGGGCTTTTGTGATGCGCCGTGCCCCCGGTTCTCAAGAGCATAAACCGTATGGCTCTGGCAAAAGTCGGCGAACTGTCCTTCATATACAGATGCCGTCTGGCTCCAGCCACCCAGCAAAAAGACAGGCCGTCCTTGCCCGCCTGTCAGATAGGAGAGTTCCACCCCATCTCGGGTCCGTACACTCTTGCGTTCCATCCTCTTTGGCCTTTCGCAGACAACTCAACATTCTCCTGCAAGTATAGAACCCAACACGTTACCCAGCCGCAAATGAGGTCTTAATCGCGAAGTGAGGAGGGCCACCTTGAATAACTGGTCCTAAATTTTACAGGCTGATCGCCTATCAGCCGGAAAGCTCTAACAACCACCATGCCTTGCTCCGGTATTGATGCAATAAGGCAGGCGACCGTGTTGGAAAACAGAATTGCAGTCAAAGACTTACACAACCTGAAAAGTTTGTGTTTGATTTGTCACCATGAGTGTTTGTTTAAGTTTCAGTTGTTCAAAATAAAGTAACTGCCCGCGCATTTTGAAAGTAATACCAATTCAAATTTATGGATTTATTTGTCTGCCAAGGTGTTGACAGCTCCAGCCAAGTAGAAGCTATGCTGGTGCTTGTTCTTCCGGAAATGAAACCTGATTTTCTGATAAGAGCATTCGCAAATTCAAGCAGTTAGAGCATGCGCTCAGGCAATCCGTTGCCTTTGGTGTGCTCACTGCAACATCCTGAAATTGGTGAGGAGTCGTGGGCATGGAAGCTGCTGCCTGTGCTGATACTACAATCAGAATGGAAACATGGAGAACGGAGGATCGGCAGATCAACTGCATCCTCTCTGCCAAGTGCGATGCACCCATCTCCAACTACACCTTATGCTTCAGCATGCTTGCGCCTTGTGAGGTGATTGAAGGTGCCACTGTCAAGAAAATGACGGCGGGCTGCATAGAGCTTGGCTTTGACAGAGATGTACTGGGAACAGGGCAGGCCCTGGCGTTCACGCTCAAATACAAGCGAAGCATGAACCCCTCCAACCGCAGCTGGCTGCCAAAAGGCGCTTATCTGCGTCTGGAGGATGGCAGCATTGCGCCAGTCCAGATTGCATCATGCGGCATCGATCAGGCTTTCAGCACCAAGTTGCCAGAACAGCAAGCCGATCCCGCATCCAGTGAACTGATGCTTGTCCCAGCCCCGCAAAGCTGGCAGCCCTCCGGTGACACGCTGGACGTAAGCGCAGGTTACAAGCTGGACCGTTCTTGGGATGCCGAAGGCGAGGCCGACAGCACGGACGCTGTGGAGGCCCTTGCAGAGCGCAACAACATTGGTCCGTTCCTATCTGAGGATGGTATTGCGCTTCGCTTTGCCAAAACCGAAGAACTCGCCGAAGACGCCTACGAACTGGCAATCACCTCAGAGGGCATCACGCTCTCTGCGTCAGCGGCAGCCGGTGCTTTTTACGGTTCCATCACACTGCTCAACCTCAAGCTGATCTACGGTGGAACCATCCCTTGCGGCCAGATTTCCGATGCACCACGGTTTGAATGGCGCGGCCAGCATCTGGACTGCGCACGCCACTATTACGAGCCGGAAACCCTGCTGCGGCTGGTGGATATGATGGCGCTGTTCAAGCTTAACCGCTTCCACTGGCACTTCTGCGATGATGAGGCTTTCCGTCTTGAGGTGGAGAGCTATCCAGAGCTCTGGAAGAAGTCTGGCATGCGCGGCGAAGGACGTGTCGTTCCCGGCATCTATGGGGCTGCGGATGGCCCGCAAGGTGGTACTTACTCCATTGCCTTCGCCAAGCGACTGGTGGACCACGCCAAAGCATTGAACATCGAAGTCCTGCCAGAAATCGAAGTTCCCGCTCACTCCTGGGCTGTGCTTCAAATCCACCCGGAACTACGTGATGCAGCGGATGAAAGCGGTGAAATCTCCGTCCACGGCTACCTGAACAACACCATCAATCCCGCCTTGCCAGAAGCGTGGACCTATATGGAAGCGCTGGCCAAGGAAATCTCTGGCATCTTCCCGTTTGCTCACTTGCACCTTGGCTGTGATGAGCGCCCGCCAGCAGCATGGACCAGGTCTCCTGCCATCGAACAGTTGAAGGCAGAGCAGGGCCTCAAAACAGCGGATGACGTGCAGGGCTGGATGATGGACAAGCTGGCGTCCTACGTCCGTTCGCTGGGCGTACGCCCCGCAGCGTGGGAAGAAGCTGCCAAAGGTGCCAATGGAGGCATCAACAACGACGCCATCTTGTTCTCGTGGACACAGCAAGGACCGGGTCTGGAAGCAGCGCGCAAAGGCTATTCGGTGGTGATGACCCCAGCTGCGCACGCCTATTGGGATATTGCACCTTCCAGCAACTTCAACGAGATCGGCCTCAACTGGGCAGGCATCACCAGCCTTGCAGACAGTGTGAACTGGGATCCGGTGCCGGAAAATGAACCAGAGCTGGAAGGCAAGATCATCGGCGCCCAGGGTTGCCTGTGGTCAGAGGTCGTCCTGCGAGACGCCAACATGGAAACCATGATGGCTCCGCGCATTCTGGGTATTTCTGAAATCGGCTGGGCGACCCGCGCCAACAAACCGGATGCAGATGAGATCACACAAAAGGCTGCGTGCTACAGCAAGCTGTTCTCTGCCATCGGGTGGCGTCAGGATGTAAGGGACTAAACAATAAAAGCCCCGCTCCAAATTTTGGCAGCGGGGCTTTCGATATCTCAGACGTTGCGCAATTCTGCAACAAAATCATAGATATCACCGCGATAAACGCCTGTGGTCAACTCGATCGCCCGGCCACTCGCCAGATAAGCCGTGCGGTCAATGTAAAGCGCCGCATCCCCTTCACAAACTTCCAGCAAGTCAGCTTGCTCTTCTGTCAGCTTGCAGGCGGAAATACGCTGGATAGCACGGGAAGGGCGCATACCGTTCAAAGACAATTTCTCATAGAGAGACGTTTCAATCCGCGACGGATCAGGCACAAACTCGGTTGAGAGCGAACTGGTCTCAATCGCTAACGGAATACCATCCGCACGGCGCAGACGGGTAATCCGCGAAACCTGACCGTCAGACGCAAGCCCGAGCGCAACAATTTCCTCAGGTGAGGGAAGATAAATCCCGCAGGACAGCGTCTCGGAGGAGGATGTCTTCCCGCGCCGCTGCATGTCCTCGGTAAAGCTGGTAAGCGCCGACAAGGACTGTTCCATGCGCTTCATCTGCGGAGCCACATAAGAACCTGAGCCACGGCGCTGAATCACCAGACCATCCACCACCAGCTGCGAAATGGCTTTGCGAATCGTCACGCGGGACAGCCCGGTCAGTGTCGCCAGCTCACGCTCTGCTGGCAGAGTGGTCGCTGCTGCTAACCGTCCATCTTTAATGGCAGATTCAAGGTGTCGGTAAAGCTGTAAGTAGCGTGGACCGCCACTCCTCTGCTGCCAGGATGTCGTTGAGAACAGATCGGTATGGGTATCTTCTTGTGCGCTCATTCTGCTCTTCTTTATGTGAATCCGTATTATCTATAATACCTTTTTGATACCAATGCAAAACAATACCGATTGGATACCAATGAAAGAAATGAAGCTTATCCCCTTGCGATTTTCTTGAAAAATCGGAGTTTTTTCGTCTGAAACAGAAATATTTCACAGGAGGTACTGAAATGGTAGACAAATGGATTTGTTTTGGTATTATTTTGGTGCTCGCAAAAAACACGCGGTTCGTCTCCCTGGCGATAACAAGACGCAAGCGGCGAGTGACAAGCGATCACCTTTGGGAATTGGGGAGAGCGCATGACACATGCGTCAGGGGACCTGCTGCCTTATCAGGGCGAGCGCGGCGGTTCGGCACAAAAGAAACAAGGGATGCTGCAAGGGCTTATGCGCTCACAGGCAACCTTTGCATGGCTACTGATTGCTCCGGCAGCATTATATCTCGTATTAGTCGTGGCCTGGCCGCTGGTAGAGACAGTCCGTTTGTCTTTCACCAACGCCAACATTGGCGGCGAAGCCTACATCGGCACTGCCAACTATGAGAAGCTGCTCAGCTCTCGCAAATTCGGTCAGACAGTGTCCAGAACGTTCTATTGGATGTTCCTGTCTGTTTCATTTAAAATCATTTTCGGACTGATCGGTGCAACGCTGCTCAATGCGGCAATCCCGGGGCGGGCGCTGTTCCGCATGCTGGTCATGCCGCCGTGGATTGTGCCTGTCGCGATTGGTTGTTTCGGCTGGTTGTGGCTCTACAACGGCCACTTCGGCATCATCTCAGGAGCCCTGCAATACGTAGGCATTCTGGATGGTCCGTTCGAGTTCCTCGCCTACAAACAAAGCGCGTTTTACTCCGCTGTTGTTACCGATGTCTGGGTCGGCCTGCCTATGGTGACCATCTTCATGCTGGCAGCCATGCAGGGCGTGCCGCGCGATCTTTATGAAGCAGCCTATGTGGACGGGGCCTCCCGTTGGTACCGCTTCCGCCGCATCACCATTCCGCAAATTCTGCCGGTGATCATCACCATGTCGATCCTGTCGATCATCTGGACCTTCAACTCCTTTGAGATCATCTGGATCTTGACGGAAGGCGGCCCGCGCAACGCAACCACAACGCTGATCATCGACACCTACAAGATGGCCATTGCAAACTTCAAGTTCGGGCAGGGGGCAGCCCGTGCTGTGATTGTGGTGACACTGCTTAGCGTGTTCTCGCTGGTCTATCTGTTCGCACTTCACCAGATCAAAAAACGTTTCGAGGCAGCCTAAAATGATGGATCGTTACTCGCTGCCACATAAAGTATTTCTCTACTTCTGCGTGGTGCTATTCCTCGGCTTCATTCTGCTGCCGTTTTTTGAGATGTTCATGACCTCGCTGCGGCCACTGGATCACCTGTTCCGCTCGCCCTACCAGTTCTGGTCAGACGACTTCTCGTTCAAAGCCTACTCCCAGATGTGGGAGACAGTGCCAATGCTGCCGCGTTACATCGCAAACAGCATGCTGATCTCTATCTCGGTGACAGCTCTGGCTTTGGCGTTCGTCATTCCCGCCGCTTATGCCTATGCCCGGTTTGATTTCAAAGGCAAATCACTCAGCCTCGGCATCTTTCTGGCGGTTAACATGTTCTCCGGTGCTGTCCTGCTTATTCCGCTTTACAAGCTCCTGAGAAACTACGGCCTGCTGAACACCTACTTCGCGATGATTGTTCCCGGTGCAGCGTTTCTGGTGCCAATGGGAATCTGGCTCCTGAAATCCTATCTGGAGAAAATCCCGCGCGAACTGGAAGAAGCAGCCTTCATGGATGGCGCCAGCCGTCTGTACACTCTGCGCCGCGTTGTTCTGCCTTTGGCGGTTCCCGGTCTCATTGTCGTGGGTGTGGCTGTGTTCCTGTCAGCCTACGCACAGCAGTTCCTGTTCGCGATCACGTTCAACAGCGTCAAGGAGTTCATGCCTCTGCCAGCGGGCATCCTCGAGTTCATTGGCTATCAGTCAGTCAAATGGAACCAGATGATGGCAGCAAGCATTGTTGGAATACTGCCCGTACTCGTAATTTTCCTATTTTTACAGCGCTACTTGGTGGCCGGCCTCACAGCCGGTGCGATCAAGGAGTGATTTTTAAAAGTGTCAATGGTTACTACTGGGAGGAGAAACCATGAGAACCAAACTACTATTTGCAGCGGCTGCAGGGGCAGGCGCAATGATGGCAGCAACATCTGCACAATCAGCTGAGCTACATTTCATCCGTTGTGGGGACAACGGATTGGATGAAGATCGCAAGGTTATTGCCGCATTTGAAGCCGCCCATCCCGGCAACACTGTCAACATGGAAAGCCTTCCATGGGGCACCTGTCAGGATAAGTCTTTGAAACTTGCATCCGCAGGCAGCCCGCCATCTGTGTCGTACATGGGCTCACGTACGTTAAAACAGCTGGCAGACAACGACCTCGTTGTTGACGTGAAGATCTCTGAAGATCAGCAGAAGGCCTATCAGCCGGGCGTTTTGAACACCGTGAGCTATCGCGACAAGTTCTGGGGCTTCCCGCGTGCATTTTCCACCAAGGGTCTGTTCCTCAACTGTGACATCTTCGAGGAAGCCGGTCTTGCGTGTGAAGCACCAAAGACCTGGGACGAGATGTATGCGGCTGCGAAGACCATCAAGGACAAAACCGGTAAAGCAGGTGTCGGCCTGACGGGCAAAGACTTCGACAACACCATGCATCAGTTCCTCAACTACCTGTACTCCAATGGCGGTCAGGTCATCGATCCATCCACCAACGAAATCACTCTGGATTCCAAGAACACTCTGGAAACTCTGAAGTTCTACGGCAAGCTGGTGGAAGTTGCTCAGGAAGGTCCAACCGCATTTGAGCGTACGCAGGTCCGTGATCTGTTCAACGACAACAAAGTCGGCATGTACATCGACGGCCCTTGGGCACGCGGTCAGCATAAAGAAGGCATCACCACCAAGGCTGCTCCAATTCCAGCAGGTCCAAGTGGTGTCAGTGGTACGCTTCTCATCACCGACTCCCTCGCTGTCTTCAAAGGCTCTGGCCATGAAGAACTGGCGATGGAATTTGCGCGCATGATGACCACAGGCGACTCTCAGTACACGCTGGATAAACCAGACGGTTGGGGTCTGACACCAATCCTGAAATACGAAGAGCTGGGCTATGAGAAGCCTTACTACATGGATGACCCATACTGGGCAGTCTTTGTTGACTCCATCCCAACAGGTGGTCCGGAGCCTCTCTTTGTTGATTACAAAGCGATGCAGACAACCATCAACTCCATGATTCAGGGCATCATCCTGAAAGACGATACCGCTGAAAACCTGGTGGCAATCGCCGCTGAAGAACTCGAAGAGTTCAAGTAAGCAAAACCCGGAGAGGCTGGCGACAGCCTCTCCCCGTTCCTTAGTGCGAGAAGACGAATATTATGGCCACGCTCCAGCTACAAAACATCGAAAAATCATTTGGACCAACAACCGTGTTGAAAGACGTCAACTTGTCCATTGAGGATAAGGAATTCGTCGTCTTTGTTGGCCCTTCTGGCTGCGGAAAAACAACGCTCCTGCGGATCGTGGCAGGTTTGGAAATAGCCTCCGAAGGCTCCATCATCATTGATGGCAAAGACGTTTCCGATGACCACCCTATTGACCGTGGCATCTCCATGGTGTTCCAAAGCTACGCGCTCTATCCTCACCTCTCAGTTTTTGAAAACATCGCCTTTCCGCTGCGCGTCGCCAAGCGCCCGGAAGAGGAGATCAAGGACCGCGTCAACAAGGCTGCTGCAATCCTGCAACTGGAAGAGCGCCTGAACCACAAGCCGGGACAGCTCTCCGGTGGTCAGCGCCAGCGTGTTGCCATTGGCCGCTCTATTGTTCGCAATCCAAAAGTGTTCCTGTTTGACGAGCCGCTCTCAAATCTTGATGCAGCGCTGCGCGGGGACATGCGTGTGGAACTCTCCAAGCTCCATAAAAGCCTGGACACCACAATGATTTACGTCACCCACGATCAGGTGGAAGCCATGACCATGGCCGACCGCATTGTGGTGCTCAACGGCGGTGTGGTGGAGCAGTGCGGCACCCCGATGGACCTGTACCTGCGCCCGCGCAACAAATTCGTGGCTGGCTTCATCGGCCATCCAAAAATGAACTTCCTGCCCGCCATCGTCAGCCGCGTTGAAGACCGCATGCTGCACGTGAAGCTCGCCAATGGCGGTGTCATGAGCATGCCAGTGTCGTCAGAGGGCGTGAAGGCCGGTGACAACGTGGATATCGGCATCCGCCCTGAGCATATGCAGCTTGATGAGAATGGACCAGTTTCCATGCATGTAGAAGTGCTGGAGCGCTTGGGAGCGCATTCCATCGCCTACGGTAAAGTAGAGGGTGACGGTGCGTTTTGTGCATCTTTGCCAGGCATGACAGAGATCCCTGAAGGCACATCTATAAAACTCAGTATCAAGCCGGAGGATGCCTACGTCTTTGACGAAAAAGGTATTGCACTGCAACGCCTTGGTGCTCTGGAACTGGCATAGGAGAAACACATGCGTATCATCGTTGTTGGTTTGGGTTTGCGAGCTGTCAGTGTTCTGGAAAGACTGCAGGCTCACATGAGTGAAGCGGAAGTGGTGGCCTATGTAGACCCCAAACCGCACCAGATTGAACGCCTCAGAAACCACGAGGCCATCAAGCCTTACGGCACGCTGGAAGAGATGCTGGCTGGTGAAAAGGCGGACCTGTTGTTCGTCAGCTCTCCAAACCATATGCATCTGGAGCACATCCGCCTCGGGCTGGAAGCTGGCATCCGCATGTTTGCAGAAAAGCCTGTTGTGATCTCCATGAGCGAGACCATGGAACTGGCAGAGCTGCTTTCCAAACACGGTGCAGATCAGGTGCTCATCGGTCTGGTTCTCCGCTACGCCCAGCATGCAAGAGATCTGCGCGCAGCGCAGGCGGCTGGCCAGATCGGTGATGTGGTTTCCATTGAGGCCAACGAGCATATTGCGCCGTATCATGGGGCTTTCTTCATGCGTGACTGGCGCCGTCATGAAAAATACTCCGGCGGCTTTATGCTGGAAAAATGCTGCCACGATCTTGATATCTACAACATGGTGACCGGCTCACGCCCAAGCCGTGTAGCCAGCTTTGGCGGCAGAAAGTCCTTTGTCCCAAGCAATGCACCAGCAAAAGAAACAGATACGAAAGTGTATCATGTTAAAGAGTCCATCTGGGAAGCTGCGGAAGACCCGTTCCTCTCCGATGGCGATATCGTCGATCACCAGACCGCGATCCTCGAATACGAGAGCGGGGCCACCATGGCCTTCCACACCAACATCAATGTACCGGACGAACACCGCCGGTTCTGCGTGATTGGTACCAAGGGCATGGCAGAAGGTGACTTCGTGCGCGGTTATCTGAAAGTGACCGATGCCCACACCCGCGGCACATTGGTGGATGAAGATTACAACAAGTCCATCGACCGCCCCGGCGCACACTACGGCGCTGATGACATGATGTGTCAGGACCTCTGCGCCTATCTGCGCGGTGAAATGGACAGCCTGCCAGTTTCCGTCGTGGATGCGCTGGAAGCAGGCGTTGCCGCACTGGCACTCGATCAGGCGCGCACAACCGGTCAGGTCGTGGACCTGACGTCCTATTGGCAGAAATTCGACAGTTTCAACCTGCGGGAAACCGCAGCAACAACAAAAAAGATGGAATCAATACAGTGACCAAACTCCCCGGCGCGTACATGCGCGCTGAGATAGATCAGGCAATTCCGGCATTTGCAGAAGGGGTCCGTCAGGACCTCACCGAGAGTGTCAAAGCAGCAGCGCTGGACAAGCTCGACACGTTCTACACCATTGCGCGTGGAAGCTCAGATGCCGCCGCCAACTTGATCTCCTATGAACTGATGGCCGAACTGCAAAAGCCGGTAACAACACTGCCGCCCTCTGTGTTCAGTCTGGGGAATGGATTGCAGTTGGGCAATGCTGGCGCCCTTATTTTCTCCCAATCCGGAGGAAGCAAGGATCTGGTCAGTGCTGCAATCGGGTTCAAAAATGGCGGAGGTAAAACGCTCGCCATCACCAACACACCGGGTTCTCCGTTAGCAATTGAAACGGACGCCTGCGTTGATATCAAAGCAGGGCTGGAGCAAGCAGTTCCGGCCACCAAAACAGTTATCTGCACCATTGCCGCCGGAATGGCTATGCTGGCCGCGCTCAAACCAGACTACGCCAAAGCCTGTGAAGCAGCGGCAAAAGCCATGCTGGCCAGCGCTGAGGCGAAACTTGAGCAGGCTGACGAGATCATTGAGGCAGTGAAGTCCACGCCGCATGTGTATGTGATCGGACGCGGTTGCGGCTTTGGCGCAGCGCAGGAAGTTGCGCTGAAACTGAAGGAAACAACCGCCATTCATGCAGAAGCGTATTCCGCTGCTGAGGTGCTGCACGGTCCGCTGCAACTGGCCACAAAACCGCTCTGTGTCCTCATTCTGGATACGGGGGAAGAGGTCAGCAATCAGAGTCTGAGCCTGGCTGAGGAGCGGTTCCGCTCTGTCGGCGCAAATGTTTTTCGCCTGACACCAGAAACCGTTGGTGCGCAGGGCCTTACCCCCGCAGCAAGCTCGGCCATGCTGCTGCGTGCATTGTACCCAGTGATTTTGGAAACTGCTCTCCAGTTGGGTCTGGACCCAGATCAACCGGAAACACTTTCCAAGATAACTGTAACTATTTGATTTTATGAAGGAATGCTGCGATGGTCGATCTGACCAAATGGGCAACTACGCGCGAAATTCAGGCGCAACCGCAAATCTGGGCAAGTTGGGGACAGGATTTCGCTGCACGTCTGAGTGACCTGAGCGAATGGGTTGCCAATTCCGGAGCCACGGAAGTCTGGTTCTGCGGGGCAGGCACATCCGCCTATATTGGCGACCTTCTGTGCAGAGCGCTGGACGCAACCTCCGTTCTTCCAATGCGCTCCGTTCCTTCAACAGATCTTGTCAGTGCCCCACACGTCTTCAAGCGCAACGGTGTTATCCCGCTGGTTGTCTCTTTTGGTCGCTCCGGCAATTCCACAGAGTCCATCGGTACGCTGGACTTGCTGGACGCGATCTTCCCCGAAGCGCCACGGCTGAATATCACCTGCAACAAGGACAGTGCACTGGCAACCCGCCAACCTGCCTCAAAGGCCAGCCAGCGCGTGATTGTTCTGCCGGACGAATGCCACGACAGTGGCTTTGCCATGACCTCCAGCTTCACCACCATGATCCTGACAGCCATGGCAGTGTTTGGGCAGGAAACACCGGAAGAGTTCGCCGCCAACATGAACGAGATCAGCCATGCAGCTGAAATTGTGTTGGCGCAAGCGGATCAGCTGGCAGGCAAACTCACCATCCCGCAGCGCGCCGTCTTTGTAGGCTCCGGCCCGCTTGCCTTTGTTGCCCGCGAAAGTGCGCTGAAGGTGATGGAACTCGCCGCAGGCAAAATCCCGTCTATCTGGGACAGCTCCCTCGGCTTCCGGCATGGACCAAAGTCCTTTGTCGATGACCAGACCAAGGTCTTCGTGTTCCTCTCCAATAACCTGCATTCCTGTCGTTACGACGAGGATCTGACAGAAGAAGTGAAGGCGCAGTTCGGCGAGCACACAGTCACCACCCTTGGCAATTCTGCAAAGGCAGATGTGCACATTCCATGCAAACTGGAGGATGGCTGGATGTCCGTGCTCCATGTACTCATTGCTCAATGGCTGGGAGTGGCTTGGTCTGATCAGCTTGGTTTCAACGTCGACAATCCGTTTGAAGGGCAGGGCACGCTGACCCGCGTTGTCTCGGGCGTCAAGCTCTATGCACTGGAAGAGGCCTGATATGGTTCGAGCTGGCGGCATTGATCTGGGCGGCACCAAAATTGAGGCAACCGCCTTTGATAGTGATTGGGCGGTGGTTGAAACCAAACGCATACCAACCCTTCAAGATTCCTACGAAAATCTGGTTGACGCTCTCTGCGAGATGGTCGTGTGGCTGGAAGAAACCGCAGGCTCAAAAGGCTTGCCAGTGGGCGTTGGTATTCCCGGTTTCCATTCCAAACGAACCGGCAAGTTCCTCACCGCCAACCTGCTGGCCTCAGGCCGCACCGTCCATCAGGACCTGATCGACAAGTTGGGCAGAGCCGTCGCGTTTGAAAACGACTGTAACTGCTTTGCCCTCTCTGAAGCCATGCTCGGCGCTGGGCGCAGCTACGCCAGTGTCTTCGGCCTGATCATCGGCACCGGCGTCGGCGGAGGCTATTGCTCCAACGGCACGTTGATCTCGGGTCTGAATGGGGCTGCCGGAGAATATGGTCACCTCGGCATTCCCTACATGACCATGAAGGAACTCGGGCTCGACGGTATCCAATGTGGTTGTGGTCGCACCGGCTGCTTTGAGACCTATCTGGCTGGCCCCGGAATGCGCCGCCTCGCCAAACATGTCACCGGCAAAGACGCCGATGCGAAGACCATCACCACGGCAGCCGCTGCTGGTGATCCGCAGATGCAGGAAGTCATGCGCATGTGGGCCCGCATTGCGGCGGAACTGGTTGCGGCGCTTCAATGCACGGTGGACCCGGACTGCATTGTGCTCGGCGGTGGCCTTTCTAAGATCCCGAACATCGACCGCCTCATTGCGCAAGCTCTGCCCGGCCATTTGCTGGACCAAACCGAGCCGCCGGAGATCCGCGTTGCAGAATACGGTGACAGCAGTGGCACACGTGGGGCGGCGCTTGCAGCTGTCCAAAACTATCAAATACTGGAGGAGCCGTCATGAGCAACCCTTTGCTTGAGGTGATCACTGCCAACCGTGCAGGCGCAAGAGCTGCGCTTCCCTCCATCTGCTCCGCTCAGCCGGATGTCATCCTTGCTTCCGCTCTGCTCGCAGCAGAAAAAGGCTCGACCCTGCTGCTGGAAGCGACCAGCAATCAAGTCAATCAGGACGGCGGCTACACAGGCATGAAGCCAGCAGACTTTGTCAGCTACGTCAAAAGCATTTGCGCCACTGCCGGATTGCCGGAGGACGCACTCATCCTCGGCGGCGACCATCTCGGCCCGCAAGCATGGCGCTCCATGCCTGCTGATCAGGCCATGGCAAAAGCCAGGGAGTTGATGAAAGCCTACGTTCAGGCTGGCTTCACCAAAATCCATCTGGACTGCTCGGAAGGCTGCGCAGGCGAAGAGGCTCAGGTCGGTGATGAACTCAGCGCCAGCCGTGCTGCGCAATTGGCCGCTGTTTGTGAAGAATATGCACCAGACCCAAGCCGTCTCAGTTACATCGTCGGTACGGAAGTTCCTCCTCCCGGAGGCGCGCGTGAAGAAGGCGAGGCTCATAGCATTGAGCCAACCCCACCCGCGCGTGCCTCCCGTACCTTGCAAATGCACTTTAAGAAGTTCGATGAGCTGGGCCTGCAGGATGCAAAAGGCCGTATCTGCGGCCTTGTCGTGCAGCCGGGCGTCGAGTTCTCACCCTTCCACATCGATCATCTACCCGCTGATGACGGCAAAGCTCTGCGAGCAGCGCTCGACCCGTTCCAAAATGTAGTCCTCGAAGCGCACAGCACTGACTACCAGCTGGACAACGCGTTCCCACGCCTCGCCAACATGGGCTTTGCGATCCTTAAAGTCGGCCCTGCGCTCACCTTCGCCTACAGGCAGGCCATCTATGGACTGGACCAGATGCTGGATTGGCTGGAAGAGGACAAGCGCACTGCGCCAAAAATCTCAAAGATTCTGGAAGCAGAAATGCTGTCAGAGCCCAAGTACTGGCGCTCCCACTATCAGGGATCGGATCAGGAACTGCGCCTGCTGCGCCACTTCAGTTATGCAGATCGTATTCGGTATTACTGGCCACAGGAGAAGGTACAGGATGCCCTTAAGGCACTCTTTGCTGCCCTCCAAACCCATGAGATTCCAAAGGTACTGCAGCTTCAACTGTTTGCATCTCGCACTGTTGAACGAGCACGGGCTTTGCAGCGCCATGGTTTTGGCATAGAGAAGGCGCTGGTGCTTGCTGAAATCCAGCAGGCATTGGACCCATATTTCTTTGAGAGAGTTGAGGCACCTCAGCTTGAGGAGGCTCTATGAGCACCGCACCGGGCAACCAAGACATCTGGCTGTGTCCAGATCAGCTGTTTGACGGCCAGAACCTGCTAACAGATACCGCCATTCATCTCGTGGATGGCAAATGCGCAGGCTTGTCTTCAGCAGACCAGTTGCCCGTCGATGTGACCGTGAAAAAACTCTCTGGCCTCATCACGCCGGGCTTCTTTGATATCCAGATCAACGGTGGCGGAGGGGTTCTCTATAACACCTCTCCATCACCAGAGGGTCTGGCTGCCATTGCAGCGGCGCACCGCCAATTCGGCACCACAGCCTTGCTGCCAACAGTCATCACCGACGCGCCAAATGTGCTGGAGGAAGCCGTTGAGGCCATGAAGGATGCTTACGGCACCCATGGCATCAAAGGCATCCACATCGAAGGCCCGCACATCAGTGTAGAGCGCAAAGGCACCCACGAAGCCAGCTGGGTTCGTCCGCTTAATGAGCGCAGTTTGCAGCTGGTCCGCGACCTGCGAGATCGGGACATCCCGGTCCTCATGACGGTCGCACCAGAAGGCGTTGCCAAAGGTGATGTTGCAAGACTGGTTGAAATGGGCGCAGTTGTCTCTATCGGCCATACTGATGCAGGCGCAGCGCAGATCAAACCAGTTCTGAAAGAGGGCGCAAACCTCTTCACACACCTGTTCAACGGCATGTCCCAGATGGTCAACCGCGAACCGGGAGCCGTTGGAACGGGCATCAACAGCACTGCCTATTGCTCGCTGATCGTAGACGGTCACCACGTCGCCGATGATATGCTCCGCCTTGCCATACGTGCGCGGCCTGTCAAAGATCATATGATCATCATCAGTGATGCTATGCCAACTGTCGGCGGACCGGAAAACTTCAACCTTTACGGTCATCAGGTCTATCTGGAAGACGGCAAGCTCATCAACAAAGCCGGGTCTCTGGCAGGGGCACACGTCACCATGCTGGAATCTGTTGCGCGCATGATAACTGAGCTTCAGTTTCCGGCAGAAGAAGTGTTGCGCATGAGCCTGTCCAATCCGGCTGCTCTGATGGGACTGCAACAGTCCGTGGCCTCTCTGCAAAACACTGACTTGGCCGATATGCTGTTGCTCGCACCGGACTACAAGTCCTTCTCATTCCTCTCGCCTATGCTCTAGTTTGCTGCGAGAGGAGTTGCTGTCTCACCGCTCGCGAAATGCCTCCGCTTTCACCTTGAGCAGTGGTTTGGCGAGATAGCTCAGCACGCTTTTCTCACCGGTCAGAATATCAATGCTCGCCGTCATGCCCGGCGTGATGGGCAACGGGTTTTGCTCTGATCCCAGATGGTTTTGCTTGGTCCGCACAATCACCTTGAAAAACGCCTGTCCCCGCTCGTCCTCTGATGTGTCCGGACTGATCCGCTCCAACACCCCATCCAATCCGCCATAGATAGAATAATCATAGGCCGTGATCTTCACGCTCACATCCTGACCCGGATGCAGGAAGGCCACATGTTGCGGCTGGATTTTTGCAGCAATCAGCAAAGTATCTTCCAGCGGAACAATCTCAATCAGTGGCTCACCAGTCTGAACCACTGCGCCGATGGTACTGACATTAAGTTTGTTGATCACCCCGCGCACTGGTGCCACCAACGCACTGCGATGCACCCGATCCTCCGCCCCACGCAGCCGCTCCTCAATCACAGCAAGTTCCGCTTTGGTCGCCACCAGATCTGACTGTGCCTGAGAAGCAAACGTCGTCTGCGCAGATGCTACCTTTTGTAGAACCTCTTCCTTGGCAGAGCGGGCACTTGCAAGAGAAGCATCCAACATCTGCCGCTCCCCCTCCAGAGTTGTGTACTGCCGCTTGAGCCGCAAAAACTCGATCTCTGGCAGGACACCACGTTTATAGAGCTGCTGGTTGATCTCCAGTTCCCGCGCAATGATGGTAAGATTAGCGCTCAGCATCTGTGCCTCAGCTTCAAGCTGCTTCAGATCCTGTTCTTTCTGGCTGAACTGACTGCGAAGCACTGCAACTTCCGCAGTGAGCTGCTCTTTGCGAGCCTTATAAACCGCCAGCTCTCGCTGCAAGAACGCGGCAATATCGGCAGGCGTGTTTGAAAGATCAAGTGCCAGATGTGCCTGACGAGCCTCAGCGGTCAACCGTGCAAGACGAGCCTGCAACGCATACTTCTTCTGCTGCAGCTCCCCCAACTGAGAGGCAAAGCCGGTATTATCCAGTTTCACCAGAACCGCCCCTTGCTCAACGATCTCACCCTCATAAAACAACACCTCAGAGACAATCCCGCGTTCTGGAGCTTGCACAATCTGCATCTGACGAGAAGGGATGATGCGTCCATTGCCTCGTGTGACCTCTTCCACATGCGCAAATGCTGACCAGACGAACAACAACAGCATAATTGCGGCACATGAGAAGATCAGAACTCTGGACTGCTTTGGGCTGTGAAACTCTGGCAAATGCAGCGGTGTAACGGGAAGCGACCAACCCTTCATGCTCTCAGCCTTTCTTCAATCGGAACCTGCACAGGCTGTGGCACTTCATGCAGACGCGGTTGCTGCATGGATTGCTTCACTTCCTCGCTCAGTCCATCTGCAATGATGCGGCCTTGATCCAGAGCGATCAGCCGATTGGTGAGCTTCAGGAGGGAAGGGCGGTGTGTGCTGATAATGAGTGTCAGAGAACCGTTGTTATAGCGCCGCAAGCCACGCAACAAACGCTGCTCAGCGGAAAGGTCCAACTGACTGGAGGGCTCATCCAGAAACAGGATCTTAGGTTTGCGCAAAAGAACACGAGCCAACGCCACACATTGCCGCTGCCCACCAGAAAGCGCAGCTCCGTTTTCACCCACAATCAGATTGTAACCAGCCGGATGCTTGTTCACGAGACTATGCAGCCCCGTTATATGGCAAATTTCCTCGATCTCCTCGTTGGAAAGGTGAGGCAACCCAAGGCAAAGGTTGTCTCTCAGCGTGCCCTGGAACAGCGTATTGTCCTGAGACAGATACCCAACAAAATGGCGCAGGTCTGATGGATCAAACTGGCGCGTGTCAATTCCATCAATGAGAACAGCACCCTCAGAAGGATACCGAAGCCCGCTCATCAGCCGGCCTACGGTCGATTTTCCGGACCCGACACACCCAACCAGCCCAATGGTATCTCCTGGCTCAATCGAGAAATTGCAGCGGGTCAGGCTGGCCTTCTCACTGAGAGGATAAGAGAAACTGACATTTTGAAACTGAACTTCACCACGGCAGCACCGCAGATTTGCAGTTGCTTTTCCTGTCTTGCGTTCTGTTGGTTGGCTCAGCAAATCTCCAAGCTGGCGATAGCTGTGCAGCACCTGACGAAACCGGACCAGTGCATTGGCGATAGAGGAGATCGGCGCAAGCACACGCGACGACAGCATCATCGCAGCAATCAACCCGCCCATGTTCACAGCACCTGCCTCAACCTGATAAACACCCCAGACAATAATCAGCACCGACACCATGCCTTGCACATGCCCTGTTCCCACCATCGCCAGATTGGACCAATGACGGCTCTGCAACAGGATCTCGCTGCTGCGCTCAACAGACTGCTCCCAGCGGGATTGCATATGAGCTTCTGCATTGAGAGCACGCACTGTCTCATGCCCGCCCAATGTCTCCATCAAAATGTTCTGCCGCTTATTCCCCTCAAGGCTTGAGGCTTGAACGGTTCGCTCCAAAGGCAATTGAGCCGCCAGATTAAGCAGGCAAACCACGGGCACAGCAAGCAGGGGAATCCAGGCGATAGGGCCAACGATGAAAAACAGGATGCAGATGAAAAGCCCGACAAAGCAGAAATCCAGCAGGGCGATCAAGGCAGTTGAGCTGAAGAACTCGCGGAGCTTTTCATAATCATGAACAGTCCCGGCATATTCACCGGCACTCTTGGTTTTGGCAGAAAAATCAATATTCTGCACATGAGAGAATATCTTGGAAGCCAGTCGCTGATCTGCCTTTTTACCAAGGCTGTTGAGGATGGATGATCGTGCCACCTTCAGCAAACTATCTCCCGCCAGTGCCAACGCCACACCAATTGTCAGAGCCCATAGCGACGCCACAGCGAAGTTGGGCAGGATGCGGTCATAGACATTCATGATGAACAAGGGAGAGGCGAGGGCAAGGCAGTTGATCAGCAAGGTCCCGAGCGCAACATTTCCATAGTCAGGCCAGAACCTTGTGAATTCGGACCAGAACCAATGCTTGCTGTCTTGATGAACCTGCCCACTGCTGTCGCGTGCATGAAGAGAAGAAAACAAGATCGCATACCCGGAGTACGCGCGCTGCAAAATATCCAAGCTGAGATACTGCGGTCTTTCCAAATCTAAGGGGTCCAGCAGTTTAGCCTGCCGTGTGGCTGCGTCATAACCCACCAGCAGGCGCAAGGCTCTGTCATGAAACACCAACAGACACGGAAGGCTGCTGCTGGAGATCTTGCTAAGAGCAATCTGTTGCTTTTCGGCTTGTAACCCACAATTCTCGGAGGCTTTTTCTACCTGAGAGAATTGCAACCGCCCATTGATCAGCGGAAGTCCGGCAGTCAACGCTGTTTTACTGAGGAAATTCCCATGGGCGCGGGAGACATAAGCGATGCTTTCAATCAGGGCGTCCAGCACCTCATGCATTGGATGGCTACCTTCCTCAGTATTGAGGGCATGAGGGCTGGACAAGCGAAAATCACTCACGGCGTGTTCCCTTGATTTATGACAGTAATCGCAGTTTCATTATTGTGATTTTTTCGAGGGGCCACGCTTTGTTTGGTCTTCTTGCGAGAAGCAGAAAGATTATGAGATACAACGCATTACAGGTATCAAGTAATCTCTCAGTTCCCGCTAAGAAGTTTCGGTGTTCTTGTGGGATCTAAGAAAACACCCTGAGTAAAATGTGGCAATCTCGGGAACTTGTACTGTCAAATAAGGGGGCAAAAATAGCAGGAGTGTATTTACCAAGGCATTCGCTATAAGATCAGCGCCTTAAAATTCTGATTGTCCGGAATCGCAAGTTTCCCAATGAACACAGCGTTTCTCTCCAAACCAACATATCCGAAAGTTTGAGAGTGAGCGTGTGTACGAAAGGGGATAGTGGGATAATTTCCCCTACGGCAAGTTATCCCATGCATTCTTAGGGGTAAAACACGGGACCAATGAGGTTCAGCACCCAGAACCTCTCAATCACAATAGCTTAGGCAGTTTCCCGGCTAAGAAGTCAAAAAACAGCTTTATGCGTGGAATTTGCTTGAGAGTGTGCGGCGAAGCCAGCCAGACAGGCAAAGCAGGCAATGGGTCCTCCAGATCAAGGCGCACAAGACTGTCATCCTCAAGGCCGATTCCAATCTGACCAAGACCAACCCCGCATCCGGCACGCACCAATTCCCAGTAAGTCACCCTGTCATCACACCGGACACTAAAGAAGTCCCGGTCCACGTTCAGGCCAGCTTCCTGCATGCCGCGCAGGATCAGGTCAGACCTGTCGTACCCGATCCAGTCAAGCGCTAAGAGTTCCTCTCTTGTGCTCGGCATGCCAACCCGCTCTACAAACGCGCGGCTTGCAAAAAGCCCCAATGGCGTCTCGCCAATCTTCTTGGCAACAATATCCAGCTGCGTCGGCGTAAACATGCGCACTGCAATGTCAGCTTCCTGAAACAACAGGTTTTGCGCATCGTCAGAAGGGAGAAGCTCAATCTGGACCTCAGGGTAGCTCTGCCGAAATTCTGCAATAAGCTTTGGCAGCACATAATGAGAGATCACCTGACTGGCGGTGACACACACAGGCCCAGCAAAACCACTTTGCTTGCGCTCTTCTGCATGAAGCAGAAATTGAGCCGCCGCAGAATGCATAGCCTTGGCGTGCGGCAGCAACGCTTCCCCATCCTCTGTCAAGCCAAGCCCGCGCTGATGACGGTAGAACAATGAGACGCCCAGCTCCGCCTCAATCGCCTTCACTTGTCGCCCAATTGTCGGTTGGCTCTGGTTCATCTTCTTGGCAGCAGCTGAAAGACTACCTGTCTCCGCAACCGCTACAAAAACACCAATGAGATCCCAGGAAAGATGATGTAGTCTGCTATTCATAATTGAATATCATACCTGCATTTCATTCGAATTTACATAGGAAATAGAGCGCCTACTATCGTGTCTAAAGCGTATTCCCAAAACGTGACTACCGATGTTCGGATAAGAATATGCGATTTGGAAAAGAGTATTGGACAGGAGCGGCCATGAGACCCGTAGCTTTGATTTTAGGTGCCTCTGGCAGATTTTCAAAAAACATGACTGAGCAGTTAGAAGCTGCAGGCTGGGAAACCCGCGCCTTTGATCGTGCAAACCAAAACATGAAAAAAGCTGCAGAAGGTGTTGATGTCATCGTGAATGGAGCAAATCCGCAATATCCGCACTGGAAGCGGGATGTGCTTCCCTTCACCCACAAGGTGATTGAAGCAGCCAAACATGCCAAAGCCACAGTCATCATCCCGGGCAACAACTACTGCTTCGGCCCAAACATGATCCCCCCCATTGGCCCGCAAACACCTCAAAAAGCAACCAACGAACTGGGTGTGATCAGAATAGAACTGGAACGCCTCTACAAATCATCAGGTGTGCGGACCATTTTGCTCAGAGCCGGAGATTTCATCGACACCTCTGCCAGCGGCAACTGGTTTGACCTGATCATGGCCACCAAGCTGGAGAAGGGGAAGCTCATCTATCCCGGCAAGACCGATATACCCCACGCATGGGCGTATTTGCCGGATATGACACGTGCTGCCGTCCAACTGCTGGAAATGCGAGACCAGTTGAACACCTATGAAGACATCTCTTTCCCCGGTTACACGTGGACGGGGAATGAACTCCGCAAAGCACTCACAGAAGTCACCAAACAGAATGTGAGCATCAAACGGTTCAGCTGGTGGCTGATCCGTCTGAGTCGACCTTTCTGGCCTATGGCAAAACACCTTTTGGAAATGCGCTATCTTTGGAATACCCCGCATTGGATGGATAAAACACGGTTTGATGAGCTGCTCCCTGACTTTGAGGCAACGCCGGAACGGGAAGCTCTGAAGCAAGCCATCAGCCATTTACCCGCTTTCCAGCTGAACAAACCGGTCTCACTGAAACAGCCCAAAAGAGCGGCATGAGATTTTGCCTGAAGTGACCTCCAAGAGTTTACAGAGGCAAAGCCGACAGGATATAACTGAGTAGTCCAATCAGATGTATTATGCGGCATTTGCCTCTTTGAATTTTGGAGTGCTCTTTGACCTTTAAACTTGGAATTCTGGAAGTTGGCCGGCCACCCGAGAACCTGAGCAAGACATTCGGTGATTACCCGTCAATGTTCGAAACGCTCCTGAAGGATCAGGGGGGCAACTGGCATTACATGTCTTACCCTGTGGTGGATGGCCAACTGCCTCAAAACGTTCATGACTGCGATGGCTGGCTGATCACCGGCTCCAAGCACGGTGTCTATGATGATCTTGAGTGGATCGACCGGCTTAAGACATTTCTGAAAACGGCTTATGACGAGCACGTGCCAATTGTCGGCATCTGTTTCGGACATCAGATCCTTGCAGAAGCGCTGGGCGGCAAGGCTGAAAAGTCCAATAAAGGTTGGGGCTGTGGCGTCTTCACTTACTATGTCCTCGAAAATCCCAATTGGGTGCCAGAGGGGCTGACCAGTTTCTCCATTGAAGCTTATCATCAGGATCAGGTGACAAAACTGCCAGCAGATGGAGAGGTTATCGCGTCCTCAGATTTCTGCGAGTTCGCAGCGATCGATTACAAGGGCAGGGCGCTCACGCTACAAGGGCATCCGGAGTTCAATAAAGACTACTCAGTGGCCTTGTTTAAGGAACGCCGGGGTGACACGTTGCCTGAAGACATTGCCGATCATGCAATCGCCTCCTCGGAAGCGCCCATGCAAATTGGCGAGGTTGCACACATGATCGTAAACTTCATTCAGCAGGCAGCAGTGAAAGAAAAGCAAGAAGGGCACTAACTGTTGCCCTGCGCTGTTTAAGAGGCTCGGGTTTGCAACCTGAGCCTTCTCAAGGACTTATATGGCTATTTCCCAAGGCTTTCTTCACGCCAATGATAAGGCAGGCCAATACCCAGCCTCCTACTACACCGCGACCGCAAACAAGCATCTCTCCTTTCCCGCACTGGAAGGCGAGCATACCTGCGACGTCTGCGTCATCGGCGCTGGTTATGCAGGCCTGTCTTCTGCCTTGCACCTGGCTGAACGTGGTTACAAAGTCCATCTTCTCGACGCGCACCGTGTTGGATGGGGAGCCTCAGGCCGCAACGGTGGCCAACTTGGCAGCGGCCAACGAAAAGATCAGGACGAGCTGGAAAGCCTTGTTGGTCTGGAGTGTGCCAAAGAACTCTGGAACCTTGCTGAAACCGCCAAGTCCCTGACGAAAGATCTCATTGCAAAACACCAGATCCAGTGCGACCTGAAACCGGGAATTCTCCACGCAGATCACAAACAAAGCTATGTGAACCACAGTAAGGCCTATGCCGAAAAGCTGGCAGATACCTACGGCTACGATGAAATCCGCTTCGTAGACTCTGCCGAAATACAAGAGATGCTAGATACAACGGCGTATCATGGTGGCACGCTGGATATGGGGGCAGCTCACCTGCACCCCTTCAACTTCGCACTGGGTCTTACTGAGGCTTGCGAGAATGCTGGTGTGCAGATCTTTGAAAATTCTGAAGTGCTGGAGATTGAAAAGGGTGAGCCAGCCAGGTTGACACTCGCCAATGGACACGTCACTGCCCACTACGTGGTCTTTGCCTGCAACGGTTATATTGATAGCCTTGAGAAGCGCGTCGCGGCGCGGGTTATGCCCATCAACAATTACATCATTGCCACCGAACCACTGGGAGACGATCTGGCCCGCTCTCTGATCGCCAATGATGTAGCCGTGGCAGACTCCCGGTTCGTGATCAACTACTACCGTCTGTCAGCAGACAACCGTCTCTTGTTTGGGGGAGGGGAAAGCTACAGCTTCCAATTCCCGCGCGATATAAAGGCTTTCGTTCGCAAACCTATGCTGCAGGTCTATCCGCAGCTCAAGGACGTACCCATCGAATATGGCTGGGGCGGAACACTGGGCATCACGCTCAACCGCATGCCATACTTCGCCAAACTCGCCCCTAACATGCTCAACGCCAGCGGCTTCTCCGGTCATGGTGTCGCCATGGCAACACTGGCAGGTCAGCTCATGGCAGAAGCGATCGACGGGCAAGCCAGCCGGTTTGACGTCTTGGAAAAAGTCCCAACCCACGTCTTCCCCGGTGGCCGCCATTTACGCTGGCCTTTGATGGTTTTGGGCATGCTCTACTACAGCCTGCGGGACAGGCTTTAAGGCTGGCACTCAGCTCTTCTCCAGCTCTTGCTCCATTTCCGGCTTGTCCAGATAAAGCCGTTGCCGCTGATAAAGCTTGCCGTCGACTTCCACCAGCAATCCTTGTCTGCGCAGTGAAGCCACATATTTGGCCATGCCTCGTCGTCCTTTCTTTTCAAAGAACGGCAGAATACGAGGCATCATGTTGGGCAACAGCATGGCCAGACGTGTCAGCCAGGAGTCGCTGGCTTTTGGGTAGCGCTCCAGACATGGCTTTTCCAGATGCTTCACGAACTGATCAGCCACCACGCTGGGCGATTGTGGCTCATCAATGAAGTTGAGCACGCTGCCACCTTCCAACGCTTCCTGCCGCAGCATGTAAGTATCTGTAGCAGTTGGCAGAACGCAACTCACTTTGATGCCGTGCAGGTCTTCATCCAGCGCGAACGAAAGCATGGCGCCTCGTAGACCAAACTTAGTTGCCGCATAAATCGGTGTTTCGCGAAGCGGCTGTATGCCACCAAGCGAAGTGGTTGTGATGATACGTGGATCATCGCCCTTTAGCAGATAAGGCACCGCCAATCGGCTCAGTAACAAAGGGGCGACCATGTTGATGGTGATCTCTTCTTCAATGCTCTCTGGCGTGCGCTCATGAAAGCGATCAACCTTGGTGATCGCCATATTGTTGATGAGCACATCCAGCACGCCAAAGTTCTCTTCCACCTCGCGCAAAAGACGTTCCATCTCCTCGCGCTGTGTCAGATCTCCCTCAAACACATGAACCCGCAGGTTATCCAGCCGGGCCTGAAGTTCCCGCGCAGCCCGGCCATTTTTGTCGGCCAGCACGAGGTTCATTCCCCGCTCGTGCAAACGCGTGGCGATGTGCCCGGCGATGTCACCACCACCACCAGTGATCACCGCCGTACGCCCCTGAAAACGATAGGTGCTCATGCAACCACCTCCGCTTTCTTCGGGCTCGACGAACCCTTTGGCTTAGGCGCAGCCCGCTTGAAGCGAATTTCCTCCGGGAAGGTCCAACCCATCCGCTTGTAAAGCTTCTTCACATACTTGGTGTGCGCTGTGGCATCACAATAACCTGCATGTCGGTCCGTCTTCAAAAAGTGGATGCCACCAGAAAGATCCGGTGTTTCACTGCGGATGATCGCGTCCAATTGGCTGGCACGAGATGGATTGTCTTGCTGGTCCTTCAGATAGTTGGCAACCAATCCAGCCATATAGTCAAACCGCTTGTAGGCGCCCGAGTTGGTCTCGATATAGCTGATGCCAAATAGGTTTTTGTGCTCGCGGGAGGCTGCCTGAATAAACATCTTGGGCCGTCCGCCCTCATAGCTGAAATACTCACCCGCAAAGTCCAGCTGCTGGTTGAACCCGGTCGCGCACAGGATCAGGTCAATCTCTTCCCGGCTGCCATCTTTAAACACCACGTGTGAGCCATCCAGATGGTCCACATCCGGCTTCACAGTCACATCACCATGTTGCAATGAATGCACCAGTTGAGTGTTGAGCAAAGGATGGGTCTCGAACAGCTTATGATCCGGCTTGGGAATGCCAAACCGTTGCAGCGTACCGTTGAACATACGCAGCAACAGTGTGAAAAACGGGCGGATCATCCAGACAGGTAGATCAGGGCCACCATCAGCAAACACGTCCGCAGGCATGCCAAACACATGCTTGGGAATGATGTAATAGCCGCGCCGCATGGAGATGAAGGCCTTCTCCCCCAAGACACCCGCATCACAGGCAATATCACAGCCGGAGTTGCCAGCTCCAATCACCAGAACCCGCTTACCGTCAAACTCACGAATGTTCTTGTAAGTCTGGCTATGGCGGATCTCACCATCAAAGGAGCCTTGCAGCTCCGGCATGTTGGCCTGCCATTGCGAGCCCGTAGCGCAGACCACAGCCTTATATTTGCGGCACTCACCGTTGGAGAGATGAACCTGCCAGCGATCCTTCTCGGTCTTGGTCAGTTTTTCGATCTTAGTTGAGAAGGTAATCTTCTCACGCAGTCCATAAGCCTCTGCGAAGTCGTGCAGGTACTTCAGGATCTCGGTGTGCTTGGGATAATCTGCGAAATGGTCTGGCATCGGAAAATCCGCAAAGCCAGACAAGCTGCGAGAGCTGATAAAATGCGCGCTCTCATAAATGGCTGTACCATCGTGCTTGATGTCCCAGAGACCACCCACATCCGGGTTTGGGTCAAACTGATCCCATTCAATGCCGTTGTGCTGTAATGCCCGGGCCATCACAAGCCCCGCCGGGCCTGCACCAACAATGCAGACCGCGTCACCCCTATCTATAATCTCCACCGTTCCCTCCCCGAACTGTGAAAATCTTACCCTACGGCAAGAAGTGGCAGGTTTAGAAGGACATATACGGACGCAGGGCGGACAAATTCGGTCATATCTTGCGGTCACTCCCGTGTTTCCGTAGCATGACTGCTTTGGGAGAGGGCATGCATTCTGAATTTGGCCAGTTGGCACCGCCAGAAGTGGCGCAGCATTCAAAGGTTCCACCGCACTTGTTGCGCTATCTGTTGCAGGAGCTCGAGCAACGCGGCATCGCCGCAGAAAAAGTGCTGCCTCACACATTCCTGAGCCAAAACACTGACCCCTCGGTGTTTCTGTCTCACGAGGCCCGCCTGACCTATCAGCAGAGCCGTCTCATCATTCTCAAGGCACTGGCGTTGACGGGAGATGAAAGCCTTGGCCTTGCTGTCGGCCACCGTCAGTCCATCACCTCTCTCGGGCTCGTCAGCCTTGGCGTTATGGCAAGTGCAACGGGAAGAGCGGCGCTTGAGTTCGGCATCAAGTACCACCGCCTGACCGGAAGCATGCTGGAGATTGATTTGGTGCCAGCAGCTGATAATGCGCTCACAATGATCGCACGCAGCCGATTCCATGAGCCGGTCCTGCTCACGTTCTTTGTGCAGGAACTGTTTGCCGCCATGGTGGGTGTTGTCCGCTTCACAACAGGAAGCAAGCAAGCCATCCAGCGTATTGAGATGATGCAGGCACCGCCAGCAAAGAAAAGCCTCTATCAGGAGGCACTCGGACCATCTGTCAGGTTTGATGCGTCACGAAATGCAATATTTTTTGACGCAGAGCACCTGCAACGTCCACTGGCAACCGCAGACAGGTTTGTTGTGCAGGAAGTTGAAACACTTCTGGCAGGCATGATGCAGGAAGAAAGCAACCGTCTGGGCTTCCTTAAAACCGTGGAGGAAGAAGTCCGCCGTAGCCTGAAAAACAATCCATCCATCGAAGAAATTGCGGGTGGGTTCTCCATGGGCGAGCGCAGTTTTCGGCGCAAACTAGCCGCTTTTCAAGTCTCCTTCCGCGATATCCTCTCGCAGATCCGCCAGTCGCAAGCCATGGAGCTGCTCTTATGGTCGCGCTTGTCTTCTGAACAGATCGCAGCAGAGCTCGGCTACTCGGATCCAAGGGTGTTTCGAAGGGCATTTAAGCAATGGACAGGGGAGACACCAAGCCAGTTTAGAAAGTCCGCAACTCAACTGTGAATGGTACATACCGCACCAAAAGTCCCATTGGGTATCTCAACGTTATTTTATATTCTCCGAAAATTCCTTATAAAGGCGCAGGAAGCACATGTTGCACTGCGCAATTCCGAAAGACAAAGAGTGGTTTTCGGTGAGGTCGCGTAAAGACATAAGTCTGAAAGCACAGGCACAGATCAAAAACCAATAATAATAAGCGTACGCCGGTTTGATGCTGAACGGACTGGCAATGAGTGCGCGGAATAACAAAGAATGAAGGCAGTTGGATTGCTCCAGACAAAGGGCCAGCTGCTTTGGATGAACGAAACGGGCACCTAAAACAATGTCTCATACATCTGCGACTCGGCGGAAAACCATTAAAGACATCATGAAGGCAAAAGGCCATCACAAGCTGGTCTGCCTCACGGCCTACACTGCACCAATCGCACAGATGCTGGATGAGCACTGCGATCTGCTGCTGGTGGGCGACAGTGTCGGCATGGTGCTCCACGGCTTGCCAGACACGACAGCAGTCACGCTGGACATGATGATCATGCACGGCAAAGCCGTTATGCGTGGCTCTCAAAACGCACTTGTTGTCGTTGATATGCCTTTCGGCTCCTTTGAAGAAAGCCCACAGGCCGCTTACCGCAATGCATTGCGCGTGATGCAGGAAACCGGCTGTCAGGCCGTCAAGCTGGAATACAATTCTGCAGCGCCAGAAACCATCCGCTTTCTCGTAGACCGCGGTATTCCCGTGGTGGCTCACATCGGCCTGCGCCCGCAGTATCTGCATGTGGAAGGCGGCTATAAAGTTGCTGGCAAAAGCGAAGAAAGCCGCAAAGAACAGCTGGAATGCGCACGTCAGGTAGCCGATGCTGGTGCATTCTGTGTTGTGGTTGAAGGCACAAAAGACGAAGTCGCCCGTGAAATCTCCGACAGCGTGCCAATCCCGACCATCGGTATCGGTGCTTCTGTTGACTGCGACGGCCAGATCCTTGTCACCGATGACATGCTCGGCATGTTCGACAAGACGCCAAAGTTCGTGCGCAAGTACGCTGAACTGAAATCCCAGATTGAACAAGGCGTAAAGGCGTTTGCAAATGACGTTCGCCGCGAGCAATTCCCGGCAGAGAACGAAACTTACTAAGATCGAAGACCGCCGTCGGTACCAATAGCACCAGCTGGATTGTGTGCAGGTCCTGACGGCTTTGCTCCCTAAAATTTGGAAATGTCAGACACCGTCAGCAGCATGATATGGTGTGGGAACTGGCATGTCTTGGCTTGGGGGAGCAAACGGTGCTTATTCTGGTTTTAGGAGCTTTACTTTGCGTGGCAGCCCTTGCTGCCTATACCTTTTGGGGTGTCCTCAACATTCAAACGCCAACCAACGGCCCGTCGATCATGTTTGAAAGCCGCAGAGGCACTGCGTTGCTGGTGATTGATGTTCAAAGTGACTTCACCAAGGAAACAAGCTCTCGAAGTTGGGAGCCCGACTATCTGCAAGCCCGCCTCAACTACATAAACGCGCTTGGTGAGCTGGCGCAGCAAAAGGGTTGGCCTGTCATCTCCATCCGGCAAGTTTACAAGGGATGGTACACCAACCTTCTGGTCCGGCTGTTGGGAGGAGGTTTAGGCGCAAAAGGCTCTGATGGCCTAAAGATGGATCCACGCATTACTATTGAGCCGGATCTGGATCTCGTGAAATCAAAGAGCGATGCTTTTGGCGAACCAGCGCTCGCTGAGTTCCTGAAAAATCAAGAAGTTGACCACCTGATCGTGACAGGGCTGGATGGTAATGCCTGCGTCAAGAACACAACAATCGGTGCGCTTAACAGAGGCTACCGTGTCGAACTTTGTGACCCCGCCATTCTCGCCCAAAATCAGAACGCATGGAAACTGCAGAAGGAGGCACTGCAGGAAATGGGCGCCGCCGTCTCATGGGATATTGTTGAGAATGAAGCTGATCTCATAACAGAGAAAGACCCGGCCTAATCAATCAGTTTGCCATCCTTATCAAAGAATGGGTGTTGACCACCAAAGTCGCCGATAAAGCTCAAATGGTTGATCAGTTCGCCCTCGGACCAGCGGAATACACGCACCGCTGGTGGGTCCATAACAAAGCCAGGTTCCCCGTCCGGATCCAGATCAAGCGTGACCTGATGGCCTGAAGCAGGGCAGATGCTCATCGGAATGCCGTTCTTGAAGACCTCGATTGCCCGGTGAACATGACCACAAGCAATCTGTCGGATTTGCGATTGCCCTGTAACCACAGGCCAGAAATCCTCATCAGCGCGCATCAGCATAATATCATCCATATGCTGAATACCCGTCTTGAATGGTGGGTGATGCATGAACACCAAAGTCGGCTGGTTTTTGTGTGCGTCCAGTTCATCGCGCAACCATACCTGCTTATCAGCATCAAAATGGCCGTCATGCTTGCCCGGAATGGTCGTATCCAGCCCGATAATGCGCAGGCCGTCTTTCTCAATGGAAAACTGAAGCGCACCCTCTGAAGTCAGGTAGTCATGATCCGCAAACGCATCCCGCATCGCATCCCGATGATCGTGATTACCGGGGATCACGTAAAACGGCATATCCAGTTGATCGATCTCTTGCCGGAACAACTCATACTCATCTGCATTGCCCAAATCCACCAGATCGCCGCTAATCACCACAAAATCAAGTCGTGGACGAAACGCGTTGAGGTGCGCAACGGCCTGACGCAAATGAGAAAGCGTATCAACACAGTTGTAGGCGAACTTTCCGCCAGCCTTGATGTGAATGTCGGTAAGCTGCGCGAAGATCATGTGTGGTACCCCAAAAAAATAGGCTGCAAGTCAGAATAAACTTTAAGCGATGAATAAGCCTGCATCAGCGGAAATTGCGCTGCTGATTAGTCCGTCTGACCTCAAACAACAAGTGAACTTTTCATGACAGGAGCATGGTTGCAAGACGTCACTCCGAACAATCAGAAGGAGTGGGCAGGCGTCAGCCGCAATACAACCACAGGCCACCCACATATTAGCATCGCCTTGATTTGCTCATTTTCGCCAGTTTTAGGCAATAAAATCGCCTAACTGCGGGTTTTGACGCATTGAAAGGATTTTTAAAACATATCACAGTACACCCCTGAAATATGAGAGGCGAATTTTCGGGAGATATTCGGCTCCGGACAGTTTCGAGCCGTAGCGGAGGAGGAACCGCGAGCGGTTCATTGGGAGAAGGGCGTGCTATGGGGATAGCACGCCCTTATTTTTTGCTGGTTCTGTTAAATAATCAGACTTCTTAAGGCGTAAGAGACCACTGCGATGGAGGCAACGCCTGCCACCCAAAGGGCTGCAAACCAAAGCAACCGCTTCCATAAAGGTTGGTCAATTTCGCCAGTTTTATCGAGGCTCATCAGTGATACCCTTCCGTTGATTTGATCTTGCCACGGAACACGTAGTACGCGTAGGCCGTATAGGCGAGGATCATCGGGATGAGGATGACCGCTCCCACAAGCAGGAATTTCAGACTGCTGTCAGGCGCTGCTGCTTCCCAAAGGGTGTAAACATTTGGCACCACATACGGAAAGATGTTGATCCCAAGTCCCACATAGGTCAGCAGGAAGATCACCAGTGAAGCGAGGAACGGTGTGTAATCCGCATCGCTCATCAAAGCCCGCCACAGCACCAGCGTGGTGACTGCTACAAGAAGTGGAACCGGGAATGTGTAAAGCAGATACGGGAAGCTGAACCACTTCTCCATAATGCTCTCATTGATGAACGGCATCCACATGCTGACCAGCAGAAGGAAGCCAATCAGGATAAGAGCGGCGTACTTCGAAACGCGGCGGAAATGCGCTTGCGGCACACCCTCCAGCTTCATCACCAGCCATGTAGCGCCAAGCAAGGCGTAGCCGGAGATCACGGCAAAACCGGTCATGACAGAAAATGGTGTCAGCCAGTCCCACCAGCCGCCGGCATAGGTGCGGTCAACCACCTCAATGCCTTGCACAAGCGTACCAAGCACCAGTCCCTGACAGAACGCAGCAACGATAGACCCTGCAAAGAAGGATATATCCCAGAACGGCCTGCGCTCAACAGATGACTTGAAGCGGAACTCAAAGGCAACGCCTCTGAAGATCAACCCGATCAACATGCCAATAATCGGTGCGTAGACCGCAGGCATGATAACCGAGTAGGCCAGCGGGAACACGGCAAACAAACCACCGCCACCAAGGACGAGCCAGGTCTCATTGCCATCCCAGACAGGAGCAACACTGTTCATCATCAATGTGCGTTCATCAGCGTCTTTGGTGGTCGGGTACAAGATCCCGATGCCAAGATCAAAGCCATCCAAAATCACATAGGCGAAGATCGCGACTGCAATGAGAAAACCCCAAATGAGTGGATAATCAAGAATCATGAGAACGATCTCCCTCATGTGGTTGAAGCGCCTGTGCAGGAGTGATGCCTGCGGTTCTGACAGGTACGCCTTCCTCAACGCCCTGGCTCGCATCCGGAGATTTCGCCATGGACCGGAAGATGTAGAAGATACCAACGCCAAAGACGATACAGTACACCGCTACAAAGATGACCAGCGAGGCCCAGACGGCAGGTGCTTCAACAGGTGAGACGGATTCTGACGTCTTGAGCAACCCGTACACGGTGTAAGGTTGGCGACCAACTTCCGTTGTTGTCCAGCCTGCGATGACGGCGACAAAGCCAGCAGGTCCCATAACAATGGAAGCTCGCTGAAGCCATTCACTCTCATAAAGCCGGCCACGGATCCGAGACCATAGGCCCCAAACGCCAACCAGCAACATCAAGACACCAATACCAACCATGATGCGGAATGACACAAACACGATCGCTGCCGGTGGCCAGTCTTCCCGTGGAAACTCATTCAAACCAGGGACAACACCATCGAGGCTGTGGGTCAGAATAATGCTCGAGAGGTAAGGGACCTCAATCTTGTACTTTGTTTCTCCAGCTTCCACATCCGGCCATCCAAAGAGGATGAGCGGGGCAGGGCCTTGGGAATCAAAGTGCCCCTCCATAGCAGCAACCTTGGCAGGCTGATGCTCCAGAGTGTTGAGGCCGTGATAGTCCCCGGCAAGCATCTGGATTGGCGTGACCACAATCATCATCCACATAGCCATGGAGAACATCACCTGCGCTGCCGCATTAAAACGGTTCTTCAGCAGATGATAGGCACCCACGGCACCAACCACGAAGGCTGTGGTCAGGTAAGCTGCCAGCACCATGTGCACGAGCCGGTAGGGGAAGGAGGGGTTGAAGATAATCGCCCACCAATCCGCAGGCACAAACTGACCCACGTCATTCATGGCGTAGCCTGCTGGTGTCTGCATCCAGCTGTTGACGGAAAGGATCCAGAAGGCGGAAAGGGCGGTGCCAATGGCAACAACCACAGTGGCAAAGAAGTGCAACTTCTTGCCCACGCGGTTCATACCAAACAGCATAATGCCGAGGAAACCTGCTTCCAGGAAGAAGGCAGTGAGCACCTCATACCCCATGAGCGGCCCAATGACCGATCCGGTTTTGTCTGCAAAGGCAGACCAGTTGGTGCCGAATTGATAAGCCATGACGATGCCGGAAACGACACCCATAGCGAAGGAAAGTGCGAAGATTACGAGCCAGAACTTGAAGACCCGCAAGTATACATCACGTCCTGTCCATAGCCATAAGCCTTCAAGGACAGCAAGAAAACTTGCCAGACCTATAGTAAAAGCCGGAAATATGATATGGAACGCGATTGTAAAAGCAAATTGGAATCGAGCTAGATCAACTGCTAAACTGTCCATGTGACCACCTGTCGATGGGATGTGCTAATTTTAAATCATGGAATTCCGTAGCGGAACACTGTTAATAATTATGTTTTTTCCGCGATCCATGACCAGTGCACCCCAAAAGATAGGGCACTTGTCTTTGCTGTAGTAACTGTTTCCTTGAAAAAGTGAGTTGCATTAGGAGCTATGCGCTATGCAAAGTGTCGCATAATTTCTGCTTATGCCCGATCCAACACAGCACTATCCAGTTTGTATTAATTCTAATTCTAACATTTCGTTTTGCCATGGAATGATGGCTGCACAAACCAGTAAAGCAGCAGCAAACCGCCTAGAATCGGTATGAAAGCGATGAGCAGCCAGAAGCCGGATCGATTGATGTCATGCAGTCGCCGTACGGCCACGGCCAGATTAGGCAAGAAGAATGCGATGTTCAAGATGGAGCTTAACGGAGCACCATCCTGCACACTCCCCGTGGGCAATCCCAGAATAGGGGCGATCACAAAGTTATCGATAAGGTAAGCTGCGATCATCACTATGAGCACGAAGAGTACCCACCACCAAAACTCGGAGCGAGGCGCACGCCCAGTGAACTGCACATACTTCTTGAAACAGGTTCTGATGGCGCTTTGAAAACTAACCACGCTACTCTCCAAGTTTTTGTAGGGACGTTAGACCGCACATGCTGACCAGAACGTCGAGGTTGGCTGTCTAACGATGTGCCAGAGAGCAAAGAACTGAGGTCTGTGCTCCTGTTTTGCGTGCGTACTTTTTGCCTTAGCTGAGTTTGAGTGTTTACTCGTAATTGGCGTTAACGGTTTGCCTTGAAGGAAGCAGATGCCAGTACAATAGAAGCAATGCCCCAAAAAACGGGATCACCGTAATGAACACCCAGAAGCCGGAACGATCAACATCGTGAAGACGACGAACGGCTACCGTTAGTGTTGGTAACAACAGAAAAAGCGTAACAATCATTGTGAGGATGTTGGGCAGGAACATACCGACTGCCACTGCAGTTCCAGAAGTACCTGATGATTGCTGAAGCTCTGAGATGCCCAAAATAAGACCACTCACAACCAAAATATCAAAAAGAACAGCTGCGGTGATGACAAGCGCATTGAACAAAAACCACCACCAGTATTCAGCGCGTGATGCACGACCATAAAAGTTAAAGTAGTTCTTCAGGCATGAGATGATGGCATCTTTGAAACTAAGTTCATCTTGTGAGTGCGTGTAGGCCATTGAGCCCTCTTTTTTGCAGGAAAGGCTAGAGCGCGCTTTCTCACCAGAAAGTTGAGGGCATAGGCCAAATGCAAAACAGGAGAGCAAAGACCCGGCCTTACTCTCCTGTTTGTGCTTATTTGCTTAAGCAGAGCTTATTGTTTGAGCTGATACTGAACCGTCGGCGCAAAGCTGCATCCCCCACAGGAGCTTGCACAGCTACTGGAGGCGGAGCTTGAAGAGCATCCCACTTCCTCAATGCGCCCTAATGCTTTGAGTTGGGAGACCATGGCCATGGCAAAGTCACTTGGGATGTTCATATCCTGAGCGATCTCGCCAACAGTGGCACCGCCGCGCTTTGCCAAAACACCTTCGATCTGCTGCAACATTTTATTCTGCGGCCTCCAGTGCTGCCTGATGCGCAATGGTGCTCTCTGCTTTCTGGCGCATGAAGACCAACACGCAGGCAATTGCAGCCAGTAGTCCAATGATCCAGAGCGCAGAAGATGTTGGGTGGCGAGCGAAGGTGCCAATCTGATAAGCCAGAGAAGCGCCGGAGTAGGCCAGCAAGGTGGTCCAGCCTGCCGCAAACAGAGCCCAGTTGCGCCCAACCTCTCGCCAGATAGTGGCCAGAGCCGCAGTGCATGGAATGTAAAGCAGGACTGCAATCATGTAGGCAAATGCGCCTACTTTTCCGTCAAAGTGCGCCGCAAGTGCGGTGAACAGGCCCACCTCAACCTCTTGCTCTTCAGCAGCCACGTTATAGCTGGAGGTATCACCAATATCGATGCCAAGTGGATCAAGCATCTGCGAGGTCAGATCCACAATGCTGGTCGTGAAGATATTGATGGCCTCTTGTGCAGTCTCCAGCGGCGCAGGGGCTCCACCTTCTTCATCAGTGGTGACGTAAAGCGTCTGCAAGGTACCAACCACGGCTTCCTTCGCAAAGATGCCAGTGACCAGACCAACCGTGGCAGGCCAGTCATCTTCACTCAGGCCCATAGGAGCGAAGATTGGTGTCACTTGTTTGGAAACAACAGCCAAAACAGAGTTGCCATTGGCCTCGTTGCCAATGTTTCCTTCAAAATCAACGGAGTTCAAAATGGTCAGAACAGCCACCACCGTGACAATAATCTTACCAGCGCCAAACAGGAAGATCTTCAGGCGCGTCCAGACCAGCTTCATCACCTGTGCAAACTGCGGCATCTGATAGGTCGGCAGCTCAATAGCAAGGCTGGTGGATTGCCCTCTGTAGAAGGAATTGGACAGCGCCCAGCCTGTAAAGATAGCCACGCCAACGCCAAGCAGATAAAGCGCAAACACAATGTTCTGGCCGTTGACCGGGAAGAACGCCGCTGCAAACAAAGCATACACTGGCAGGCGTGCACCGCAGGACATGAACGGCGCCATCATGGATGTCACCACCCGCTCGCGTTCCGTCTCCAGCGTACGGGTCGCCACAACAGCAGGTACGGTGCAACCAAAGCCCAGAATAAGCGGCAGGAAGGCGCGACCGGGCAGTCCGATCCGGCGCATCAGGCCATCTGCAACCACTGCTGCACGGGCCATATACCCGCTCTGCTCAAGAAAAATCTGACAGAGGAAAAGCAAGCCGACGATAGGGGCGAACGTACCGACAGTCTGTAAACCTCCGCCAAGCGCTGTGATCAGCATTTCCAGTGCACCGCCCTCAAGCCCAACTGCATAAAGCAGGCTCAGGGGTGCCTGAATAAACAAGGCATCTCCCAATCCATCAAACAGATCGATGAAGTAAGAGGAAACATTAATCGCGATGAAGAACATCGCATACATCGCGCCAAGGAACACAAATGGGCCAGCCCACTTGGAAAGCACAAAGCGGTCAATCTTATCTGAGAAGCTGCGTACATCCTGTGGCTCAGGCAGTTCCATCAGTTGCGCGAGGGAGTAAGCCCGATTGAAGTAACTCGTCGCCATCACCAACTCAGTTGGGTCTTGCAGGCGAAGCTCACATCTGTTGGAAATGGCTTGAGCCTTCTCCAGCACAGCAGCAGGCACCATCTCACGCGCCAGCTTGTCTCCTTCCATCAACCGATGCGCCAATGGCATGGATTGATCTGACAAGGTCGGAGCTAGTCTGGCAATCTCATCTGCGAGCTCTTTGACAGGCTCAATCAGATCAAACGGATCTGTCAGCAAACGGGAGGGGACATCTGGTGAGCGAACAGCAGTTGACAATTCATCACGAAAACCAGCCAGAGAATGCTCGTCGTGTACGGAAGTCGCGATCACCGGCATAGCAAGCGCAGCTGAAAGACGATCCGCAGCTGATTGCAAAACACCGGCAGGCCACAGGTCTGCTTTGGTCATCACTGCTACAATTGGCACATCAAATGCGAGTGCTTGTAGCAAAATGGCAAGAGAACGCTCCAGCGCAATCGGATCAAGCACAACGGCCAGTGCGGCCGGGCGATCAGACAAAAGCGCCTGACGGGTAATGCGTTCGTCAATACGGTCATCTTCAGGAGAGGAAAGCGTTGCAACGCCGGGTAAGTCCAGCAGCGCCAGCGCGGTGGTCTGCGTTTCACAAATGCCAGTCTTGCGGTCAACAGTAACACCCGGCCAGTTGCCGATAACCTGACTGCGGCCAGTCAGCTTGTTAAACAGGCTGGATTTGCCGGAGTTGGCAGTTCCAAGCAAATGGACTTGGGGTTTGTCTTCACAGCGGCAAGAGCCAGTGTCGTGGCAGCTCATTGGCTAACCTCTTCCACCAGAATAGTGTCAGCCAAGTCAACACCAACAGCCACGCGCTGAGAGCCGATGGAAAGGATACGTGCCCGTGAACCGCTGCCTTCAAAAATGGAAAGCGGACGATCACTGGTCAAACCAAGAGAACGCAACTTCAGGGCATCTGCCCGGTTGCGTCCAAGGCGAATAACCTTCAGCTCAACACCTGCACGTGCTTCTGTCAGCGGCATAGCCTGTACAGGTGGAACGAATGTTTCGCGATAAGGTGCGAAGACTTCTTTGTGGGGTGCTTGCTCGAATGTTTCTCTGGCTAGCAAAGACATCAACGTCTCCAAAAATCTTATTTCTTGAAGACATAAAACTGCAACTGCGAATGACTTGCAATGACGGGAATCAAACAAGAAAGGAACATTGCTGCGTTATAGAGTACTGCTATCACTTTGGAATTATTATAAAAAATGGAATACTACTGTAACTGAGACAGCCCTGTCACTCTACGTGCTTGTTCTAAAACAGCTTCTTTGGATTTAGCGCTATCCAGCCTAACCCAGTGAATCTCGCCCAGGTCGTAACTTTGCTGCATCCGCACCACCTTAGAGTCTGCATCTGATGCGTCGCCGTGTCGCGCATCAACACGGTTGATAAGCGTCTCAACGTCAGCTTCCAGCCAGATCCCCTGAAATTCTGCACCTGTCTTTACGGCAAGTTGCTCAACCGAGTCTCTTTCTGCCGGCTTGCTATAAACCCCATCGATAATGACGGAGTGCCCGGCTGCCAGCACCACTTTCGCCCGATGCAGCAACTCAGCGTAGACCTTGGCTGAAAACTCTAGTGTATATGTTTCCTTGCTGGCGGTTTCGACCTCACCGAGATCCAGCATCTCCTTACGCAAAACATCTGTGCGCAGATGTATGGCCCCTGGCATGCGTCCCAGTAAAGGTGCCAGTCCTTGAGCGAGTGTGGTTTTACCAGTGCCGGAAAGGCCACCAATCACACAAAGCACGGGCGGAGTTGGTTCAAGTGCTCTCCGGCAAACCTTAAAATACTCTTGCGCCTGATACTCGGTCTTCCGCCGTGTTTCACCCTCTTGGTGCAATGACGCCGCGGCCCCGATCTTGGCGCGGATCGCAGCTCGCATCATCAGGTAGAACCTTAATACACGGAGGTCTTCCAGATGCTTTGGCTGTCGCGCCAACTGGAGATAGGTATTGAGCACCACATTAGCTGCTTCAGGCTCTTTCCGTTCACATAGGTCTAATAGCAAAAAGGCGAGATCATAAAGAACATCTCCTGTCGCGATCGCATCATCAAACTCAACAGCATCAAACAGAAGCGGTTTCCCGTCATGCATCACTATATTGGCAAGGTGAGCATCGCCATGATTTAGACGCACGAGCCCCAACTCGCCGCGGTCCCGGATCATGCCTTCGATATGCCGGTGCTCTTTGCGGGCAGCTTCGTCCAATGCCAACACTTGGTCACTGGGAAAGAACTGCGGGAACTCTCGAAATGCCTCAAGGTTTTGGTCGGTGTAATTGAGCAGATCATCAATCCACGGCTGAGCTTGCCGCTGTGTTGTCCGGCTATGGGCATCTACCATCAGTTTCGCTAAGTCTGCCGCCAGCTCTCTGCTGATACCCTTTTCCTCAGCAACCCTGTCCAGCCCGAGGTGCTCGTTAAAGCGGTTCATATGGACCACCCATTCAACGACAGCGCCATGACCGGCCAGCTCCAAAGAGCCATCCCGCTCTAACGTGATGGGCAAGGTACTGCGGTAAATCTGCGGGGCATACTGACTGTTGAGCTTGATCTCGGCTTCACAGGCTGTTTTCCGCTTCTCTAGCGTAGAATAGTCAAGGAACGGAAACTTCACATCCCGCTTCATCTTGTAGGCATCATTTCCAACCAGAAAGGCAATATTCGCATGCGTGTCGATGCGCTTGACCTCTTGCCCCCGGTGCGCCTCCGGAGAGGTGAAAAAGCTGATGATGTCGCTTTGGGTCAGAGTATCCACGTCAAAACTGGCGGCGGTCATGGGTCCATCCATCGAAACTACGCAAAAGCAAAATACCTGGAGATGTTGTGCACCTTCAGGCTGCAATTGCCAATCTATCAATCGGGCTTAGGACTTATTCTAGGGCGAGAGACTTTGCCTTGCAGTGAAAAACAAGGGTAACTCAATAAACCACTCAATCTGTCATGCAGGCTTCATCATTTACATCGCGATTTGCCCAGTTCATTCCATCTGGGAATAATAAAGAGAAATACTGCAGATTTTCACGAGAGCATAATCCGCGTATCTTCGCCTCAATCGAATTAAGACTGGAGTGAGGGATGAGCCAGACAATGCGGACCGGTGGTCAGTTAATCGTGGATGCGCTGGAAGATCAGGGCGCCGAGCGTGTCTTCTGTGTGCCGGGTGAGAGCTATCTTGCTGTTCTGGACGCACTTTATGATGCTTCCGTTCCAATCACCCTGTGCCGTCAGGAAGGCGGCGCGGCCATGATGGCAGAAGCTTGGGGTAAAATGACCGGCAAGCCAGGCATCTGCATGGTGACACGCGGCCCGGGCGCAACCAACGCATCTGCCGGCGTGCACATTGCGCAGCAGGATTCCACACCGATGATCCTGTTTGTTGGCCAGATTGCCCGCGATATGCGCGAGCGTGACGCCTTTCAGGAAGTCAACTACCGTCAGATGTTTGGCAGCATCGCTAAGTGGGTGGCTGAGATTGATCAGGCTGACCGCATCCCGGAAATGGTCTCTCGCGCTTACCATGTCGCAACATCAGGCCGTCCCGGTCCCGTCGTTTTGGCTCTGCCAGAAGATATGCTGATCGAACTGGCAGAAGCACAACGTGTTCCGGCTATGCGCCCAATTGAAACTTATCCGTCCAATCATCAGATGGAAGAGTTCCAAGAGCTGCTGGAAGGTGCAGTACGCCCCTTCTTCATTCTGGGTGGCTCCCGCTGGTCAGAAGAGACTTGCGACACCTTTAAGGCGTTTGCTGAAAAGACTGGTTTGCCGGTTGGTGTATCGTTCCGTCGCCAAATGCTGTTTGACAACGGCCATGCTTGCTACGCTGGTGATGTTGGCATTGGCATCAACCCGAAACTCAAAGCACGCATCGAGAACTCGGATCTTATTGTCCTGCTCGGCGATATTCTCTCCGAGATGCCAAGCCAGTCCTACTCCATGCTGAATATCCCAGTCCCAGTGCAAAAGGTCGTTCACATCCATCCGGGTGCAGAAGAACTTGGTCGTATGTACCTGCCAACGCTGGGCATCAACGCCAGCCCTGCAGGCTTCTGCGAAGCTCTGGCAGAATTGGACGTAAAGCAGCAAGCTGGCTGGAAAGCTCAGGTTGAAGAAGCGCATGCGGATTATCTGGCATGGTCAGGTGCTCGCCCAACGGTGACGGGTGACCTACAAATGGCTGAGGTGATGGAGTGGATTGAGAACAACCTCGATGACACCACCATCTTCACCAATGGCGCAGGCAATTACGCAACATGGGTGCATCGCTTCCATCGCTTCCGTAAATACAACACACAGCTGGCTCCAACCTCCGGCTCCATGGGCTACGGCTTGCCAGCAGCTGTCGCGGCCAAGCTCAAGTTCCCTGAGCGCAATGTGGTTTGCTTTGCAGGGGACGGATGCCTGCAGATGACCATTCAGGAACTGGGAACAGCGGCGCAGGAGGGTGCAAACATTATTGTAGTTGTTGTCGACAACGGTATCTACGGCACGATCCGCATGCATCAGGAACGCGAGTATCCGGGCCGTATCAGCGCCACCACACTGCACAATCCAAACTTCGCTGATGTTGCAAAAGCCTATGGCTTCCACTCAAGCACGGTGAAAACGGCTGATGAGTTTGGTCCCGCCTTTGAAGCAGCAAAAGCAAGTGGCAAGCCAGCTCTGTTGCATCTGCATCTGGACCCAGAAGCGATCACGCCAATCCGTTCGCTGTCACAGATCCGCGAAGCCTCTATGGCGACGAGTTAAGCGAAATATTGCGGAGGCGATGGCTTAGCTCATCGTCTCCCGATCAAGGGTTGTGACGTCCAGAACAACATCAGCAAGCGCATCGTCATCAGGAGAGCGCTTCACGCGGAACCCCAGGCTACGGCACATATCCAGCATGGTGGTGTTCTCGCGTAAAACTTCACCTTTGACGGTCTGGATGCCGTCCACCTTCGCATAACGAATAATCAACTTCATCAGAACCCAACCAAGACCCATGCCTTTAAGGTTGGACTGAACCATCACCGCATACTCACCCTCAGTATGGTCCGGGTTTGCATGCAGTCGAACCACTCCCAGAATATCGCCCGTTTCAGGATCAATAGCTGAAAATGCCATGGCCCGCGCGTAGTCCAGCTGCACGAGCCGAGCTAGAAACGTATGCGAAAACTCTTTGACGGGAGCAAAGAACCTTAGCCGCAAGTCTTCAACCGAAACCTTCTCAAAGAAGTTTTTCAACTTGCCTTGGTCTTCAGGTCGTATTGGCCGGATCAGGATCGTCTTACCGTCCTTCAGCTTATGTGTGTGTTCCCATTCAACAGGGTAGGGCACGATAGACAGGCGAGATGCGCCTTGCCGTCCAGGCCGTTTATCTGGAGCACTGATTGCGACACGCGCATCAAGCACCACGATGCCATTTTCATCCACCACTACCGGATTCAGATCCAGCTCTCGCACTTCCGGGAAATCAACGGCAATCTGGGAGAGCTTCACCAGCAGATGTTCCACCTCTGCAACATTAGCAGATGGTCGATTACGGAACCCCTTCAACAATTTGGCTGTGCTGGTGCGGGAAATCATTGCCTTGGCGAGGTTAAGGTCAATAGGCACCAGATCAATCGCCCGGTCACCAACCACCTCAACGGAGGTGCCGCCTTTGCCAAATACGACCACAGGGCCAAACATCGGATCATCCGCGAGGCCAGCATAGGTCTCTAGCCCAAACCTGCGCGTCACCATTGGCTGGATCTCAACACCGGTAATATCAGCATGTGGGTAGGAGTGTTTCACATTGCCAAGGATCTTCTCAAAAGTTGCTTTCACACCAGCAACGCTGTCAACGCCAAGATGCACGCCGCCAACATCAGACTTGAAGGTCAAATCAGGGCTGCTGACTTTAAGAACAAGCTGATCATGTTTATCGAACAAAACCTCAGCAACCTTGGCAGCTTCCTCAACGGTTTTGACCAGATGCAACTCTACTTGATTGACTGAATAAGCCCGCAAGAGTTCTCGCGTTTGCAAAGGTGTAAGCCACTTCTGGCCGTTCTCCAGCGCAACTCGGATTGTTTCTTTCGCCAGTCGCAGATTGGGCTTGTAATCGCTGGGCAGGCTGTCCGGCACAGCGGAAAGATGATCCTTCGCTTCCTTGTATCGAACCAGATGCATAAAGGAGCGGATTGCACCAGACGGGCTTGGATAGCAAGGCACACGCGCTTCATCCAGAACCTTTCGCGGAATATTGGCCCCGCCAGCCAGTGTGGTCACAAAGGCTTGATGTTTGCCAAGCCGTTTGCGGTCTTCCTTACCGGCCTCAGCAAATGCTTTAGCGACCTCAGAAAAGTCTTCAAAAGCGGTTGGCGCAGCAATGGCCAATACACCGTCGGAATTCGGATCTTTCAAGAGAGCACTGATACCCTCTTTGAACTCCTCAGGGCTAGCGGCTTCAGGCAAGACCATCGGATTGTCCGCCCGCGCGTCAGTCCGGACCAAAGAGCAGAGCTTCTCTTTGGTCTCATCACTGATTGGCGCCAGCTTGCCGCCAACCTTCGCAAGACGGTCAGCAGCCAGCGTTGCCAGACTACGACCATTCGCGATGATAGAAAGGCGACGCCCTGCCGATGGTGCAACGCGAGTGACGGTTTCCGCAGCCTCAAACATCTCATCAAGGTCGTAAACACGAAGCACACCAGCACGTTGCAATGCAGCATCATAAACAGAGTCGCGGGTTGCCAGGCGGCTGGAATGAGCCGTACCGGAAATATGCTGGTCACGACTAGCACCACTGCGGATAACGATCACTGGTTTGGACCGGGCTGCGGCACGGGCTGCTGACATGAACTTGCGAGGGTTTGCAATGGTCTCAAGGTGAACAAGGATCGCTTTGGTCCGATAATCCTGCGCGTACCAGTCCAGCAAGTCGGAGACATCCACATCCAAACGGCGACCAAGAGAAACAACACCAGAGAACCCGATGGAGTTGGCTTTGGCCCAAGACAATGTAGTGTTGAAGATGGTGCCGGAACGGGAAATTAGTGCCAGTTCCCCCTTCAAAGCTTGCTCACTCGTCAGGAGTGTCGAGAGCTTGGAATGCGGGGAAGCGATCCCCAGACTACCCGGGCCGAGAATTCGAATATTGTACGGATGTGCTGCTTTCAAAAGAGCATCAAGGTGCTCATCGCGCCAGCTGTCAAAACCACTCGCGGGAATAACCACTGCGCGCGTGCCTTGCTCTCCAAGAAGCTTGATGTCATCTGCTGCTGTGGTGTGGTCCCCCAGCAAAATGGCAAGATCTGCTTTGCCCTCCACTTCTGGAATAGAAGCGACGCTCCTAAATCCGTCCGCCGAAGTGTTGGGCAAACCAACAAACGCCCTGGGACCAGAAAAACCGCAACCGACAAGGCTGTCTATGAGACGCTGCAGGACCACCTCCTGCTTGCTGTTCGGGCCAACAATGGCAATGGAACGTGGAGAGGTCAAACCTTCTAGATTGCAGATCGTCATAGTGCATTTCCCGTCAAACTCTGTTGAGTTTTAGGCGCTGTTACAGAGGTATTCAATTTAAACCAATGCCCTTCACGATGGAATTGATGGGCGCTTGATCTTCAAAATAGAAGAGAGGTGCGACAGCAAAGCGACACCTCTCTCCCTCTTAAAATGGGCAAGGATCGGGAGACAAAATGGGGCATCTCCCGACTAAGTTAGTGAGCCATCAGAACTGGAATAGTCATGGAATGCAGAATGTCACGGGTCGCTCCACCAATGAGGTACTCACGCATGCGGCTGTGACCGTAACCACCCATAACAAGCAGATCTGTTCCATTTTCTGAGACATAGTTGAGAAGCGCATCACCAACAGCGATTGGTGGGTTGTTGATCACATCAACATTGATCTCCAGATCGTGGCGGGCAAGGTACGTTGCAATGTCGGAACCTGGCTCACCTTCGAGAGGCAGACCTTTATTCACGATCACGATTGTAACATGCTCTGCCATTTCCAGAATTGGAAGCGCTGCGTGCACTGCACGTGCTGCTGTTGCGCTGCCATCCCATGCCAAAACAACTTTCTTCGTCTGGAAGTCACCTTTGGAGATGAATGGAACGATCAGTGTTGGCACTCCAGATTCAAACAGCAGACCTTCGATCAGCATTTCGCGCATTGGCTCTGGTGCTTCAGGATTGTCCTGACCAATCACAACCATGTCGCTCAAGCGGCAATGACCCATGATGGATTCAAGGCTGCCGCCAGTGACGATCTCTTCCACACGGGTTTCAGTAGAGATGCCAGCGAGTTCTGCATAGCCTTTGAACTTCTCGGTAGAAGTCTTTGCAGCATCGATGGCCTGATTTTTAGCAACCTGCAAATAATCGGTTGGCATTGGTGCAGCCAGGAAACCTGGTACGATTGGCTCAAATGCCAGCGCAAGCCCCGTTGCATGTGCGCCTGCCTGACGGGCAAATTCAACAGCAACCTTAGATGCTGTTTGATCGCCATTCAGGTCTGTAATGGTGAGAATGTCCTTGATTGCCATAAGCCTTGTCTCCTTGCCCTCTATTTCTTAGCGGTACGGGAGGTTGTCCCTCACCTGAAATATTAGGTCAGCATTGCAATAGCTGCTTTGATCCTTGTCAACCTTAATCATTGGGATAAGGTTTTGAAAAATAATGCAGTTTCACTATTATTATAAGTAAGGGAGAGTAAGGTAGCCCAGTTTCGCCCCAAATAGGTATACTTAAAGTCTTTATACTTTAGGCAAAGAAGAACTGATTGGCTGAATAAAAGCAGAGTTTTTATACACTTGCACCCTGCAAAGATATTTTGAACGAATGAACCTAGGGGCATGTGAATAGTCATTAAATCTTCGAATTACTAAGGTTTATTACTGAGAAAATTGTGATATTTCTATATCTGACGGAATTCAGGGAGGGGCTGAATTTGCGCCTATTGCAAGGACGGCCATTTTATTTTCGGGAGTTTATAAATGAAAAATCTTAAGGTTGCGACCGCTGCACTCGCAGCAACAATGGGCTCTGCGTTTGTGGGCGAAGCTTTGGCTGCAGATGTGACCTGGAATGTCTCGTTGTGGGGCAAACGCCGTGCATTTACTGAGCACGTTGAAAAGCTGTCTGAAGAAGTGGCTGCACGTACCAACGGCAAATTTGAAATCAAGCTGCATTACGGTGGAGCACTGTCCAAATCTCGCGAAAACCTTGATGGCATCTCCATCGGTGCGTTCGAGATGGCACAGTTCTGTGCATCTTACCATGCAGATAAAAACCCGACTCTGACCACGACCGATCTGCCATTCCTCGGCGTGCCCGATCTGGAAACTCAGGTTAAGGTGGATTTTGCGCTCTACAATCACCCTGCAGTTCAAAAAGATCTGGGCCGTTGGAATGCAAAGCTGCTGATGCCATCACCAATGCCTCAGTATAACTTGTTGGGTAAAGGCGATGCACCTGCAAAGCTAGCTGACTTTGAAGGCATGCGTGTGCGTGCTCTTGGCGGCGTTGGTAATGCGATGAAGACCATCGGCGCTGTTCCAACAACTGTGACAGCTTCTGAAGCGTATCAGGCGATTGATTCTGGGACCGTGCAGGCCGTTGCTTTCGCGCCTCACGCTCATCTGTCATTCAAAACGGTTGAAGCTGGCAGCTGGTGGACCAACAACCTGAACCCAGGCACTGTGAGTTGTCCGGTTGTCGTCAGCACAGACGCTTACGACATGCTGGCCCCTGAGTTCCAGAAGGCGCTGGATGAAAGTGTAGGCCCTGCAGTTCAGCACTATCTGGATACCTACGCAAAGGTATACGACAAGTTCTATCCAGCTCTGGAAGCAAATGGTGTAAAGCAAATCTCCTTTACCGAAGAAGAGCTTGAAGGGTTCAAGGCTGTTGCCGGTAAGCCAATCTGGGACAAGTGGGTTGAAGATATGTCTGCAAAGGGTCTCCCAGCAGCAGAACTGCTCACACTTGTACAGAACGCAATTGCAGGTAAGTAATTACCTATCAAAAGGCGCACCCCGTTTGGTGCGCCTTTTTACTCCGATGGCTGCTCATCGGAGTTTTGTTTAAGAGCCTGCTCAAAAGTACTCGCTCAGAGCAGGGCACAACATTTCTCTTAAAATCGGGCTGATAACATGTCCAAATCAAACGGCCCCGCATATCCTAAGTCGGATATGGCCTATCTCCGCTTTAATGGTGTGCTGGGGAAAATCGAAAACCTGTTCAACCTCATTGCTGCGACATCCATTCTCGTCTTGATGTTGTTAGCTGTCGTTCAGGTCGCCGGACGCAACTTGTTCAACCAGCCCGTACCCGGTTTTATTGATATTACAGAGCAAGCCATGGCCGTGTTCGCGTTCATGGGTATCGCTTATTGTCAGCGTGTTGGCGGCCACATCCGCATGGAGTTGGTGATCGGCGTCTTCAAAGGCCGTACTCAGTGGATTGCAGAGTTCCTTGGCGTGCTGGCGATCCTTCTTGTCGTATCCGTGTTGATTTATGGCTCCTTCCTGCACTTTGACCGTGCATGGACTTTCGGGGACAGCACGATGGATATTTCCATCCCAACTTGGCCGTCTAAGTTTGTTGTGCCGCTTGCATTGTCCTTGTTGTGGCTTCGCCTCGTTCTTCAGCTGTTTGGCTACACCCGTCTGATCATCAATCCATCAGCCTCAGTTCTGGATTTGCCGCACGTAATGGATGCTGCTCAGCATGCAAAAGCTGAGATTGAGGAGACATTCCATTCCGCCGAAAACGGAGAAGAGGGGTCTGAAATGAGAACAGCTGCCCATGGAGGTGCATCATGACCCCGTTTGATATCGGTCTCATCATGACCGGGATGCTCTTGCTCCTCGTCATCATTGGGGTTCGTGTTGCTTTCGCGGCAGCGTTTGTCGGCATAATGGGCATGGTCGCAATCTTCTCCATGCGCCTCGGGTTTGAGCGCGGTGTTATGACAGCTGCAAAAATGGCTGGCACGATCCCACATTCCAAATCCGTGACCTATGCGCTTTCTGTTCTGCCAACCTTCATCCTGATTGGTTTCTTGGCCTATTACGCTGGCCTGACAAAACAACTGTTTGAAGCCTCGAAACGCTGGCTGGGCTGGCTTCCGGGTGGTTTGGCAATCGGAACTGTCTTCGCCACAGCAGGCTTTGCAGCGGTGTCCGGCGCATCAACGGCAACCTCTGCCGTGTTCGCCCGTGTGGCGATCCCAGAAATGCTGGAAGCAGGCTACTCCAAACGCCTTTCCGCCGCGGTCGTTGCTGCTGGTGGAACACTGGCCTCGCTTATTCCGCCCAGTGCGATCCTCGTGATCTACGCCATTTTGGTGGAAGAGAGCGTCGGTAAGCTCCTCATGGCAGGTTTCTTACCGGGTGTTGTTTCTGTCTTAATTTACGCAGCCATCATTTACGTCATCGCCTCATGGCAAGGCGGAGCACCCGCAATTGGAGGCTATAGTTGGAAACAGCGCTTTGAATCCGTACCCGGTACATTCCCGATCATCGGCGTGATCCTGATTATCTTCTCCAGCCTCTATTTCGGCTTTGCAACACCAACAGAAGCTGGTGCGTGTGGCGCATTCGTAGTGCTACTGGCAGCATTCTACAAAGGTATGCGTACCAAGCAGCTTTTCCTGGCTCTTCACGAAACGGCGAAGCTGACAGTGATGATCTTCACGCTCATCTGGGGCGTACTCGTCTATGTCCGTTTCCTCGGCTTTGCAGGCCTTCCGGATGCATTCCGTGAGTTCATTGTTGCACTCGATTATCCACCAATGATGATCATTGTTTGCATTCTGCTTGGGTATGCTGTGCTTGGAATGTTCATGGATGCAATCGGTATGCTGGTTCTCACTCTTCCAGTAGTCTTCCCGGCGATCATGGCACTGAATGGTGGTCTCGATGTCAGCGCGGCAGAAAGCACACTCGGTATGTCCGGGGCAGCCTGTGCGATCTGGTTCGGTATCATCGTGGTGAAAATGGCAGAGCTTTGTCTGATTACACCGCCCATTGGCTTGAACTGCTTCGTGGTCTCTGGTGTGCGTCCAGACATCCCGGTTCAGGAAGTCTTTCGCGGTGCAACACCGTTCTTTGTAGCAGATGTGGTGACCGTAGCTGTCTTGGTGGCCTTCCCGGCAATCATCACCTTCTTGCCATCCTTGATGTAAAATGGATGATCAATTGAGATATTGGGAAACCCCGGTCGGTGGACCGGGGTTTTTTATTGCGCCATACTCTGTGGTTTCCAACAAAGAGCATTGCCATGAAAATCAAAAAATTATCCAATCAACATCAAGAGATAGTCTGGTCGTTCTTGATGAAACACGTCTACAGCTCAATGTTCCTGCTCAACAACATCGAACAAACTGGCCTTGAATATACGGGCGAGCTCTATTCGGGAGAGTATTGGGGCGCTTACGATGAAGTCGACGAGTTAAAGGGTGTTTTGGCACAGTTCTGGAACGGTAACTTGATGTCTCAGGCACCCGACTTGAACGCTCTGGAAACTCTCACCACGCACTTCCGTGAAGTTGTTAATCGCCCGGTCGCCGGAATGGTTGGTGATGGTGAGCAAGCCAGTTTTGTGTTGAACAAACTGAACTTTCCCGCAAATGCCTACAATACCAACCGCAGTGAAGGCCTCTATCAACTGGCCTTGGAGGACCTGCAACTCTCTGAGAAAGCAACTAGCGATCAGTTCAGTCTGATCCCAATGTCAGAAGCTGATACGTCATTACTGTTCGATTGGCTAAAAGCGTATGAGCTGGAAGCCTTTGACGGTGAAGCCAGCAAAGAGCATGACAAACACATCACAAACCGCGTAATGGAAATGCAAAAAAGCGGCAATGCATGGGTCTTGCTGGATAGCGAGCAACCTGTTGCGCTGAGCGGGTTTAATGCAACCCTCGCAGAAATCGTGCAAGTCGGCCCTGTCTGGACACCACCAGAACATCGCAACAATGGATATGCCAGAGTCGCCGTTGCACTCACACTGGATCTTGTGAAGCAACAAGGCGTACGGAGATCGGTTCTGTTCACTGATAATCCAGCGGCAGCAAAAGCTTATGAGGCTATCGGCTTCAAGCAAAACGGAAGCTTCCATCTTGCCTTACTTAAGGAGCCTGTTGAATTATCGAATGTCTCCGCCTGATCTGCTTTTATCTCGCTTGGGCCACACATACCCCTTAGTCTCTCGGATAGTGATTTCTTCCGAGGCTCGATAACCTCCAGAAACCCATCTCCTTTGCAAAGCAGCAGCATGGGCCAGTCCACGCAATCGGAGAGATTAAGCACTCCGATCGTAGCAATGCCTGGTGAAGGAGGTGGTAGATGGATGAAGCTTGAACTTAAGTCCAAAATAGAAAAAGCACGGAACAGACTGGTACTCTGGTTCCGTGCAATTCTAAAATAAGCCATCGTGAAAGGGGGCAGTAGCTCCCTTTCTCTTCCTCAATATAGTCCTGATCTCTTAATCACGCAATAATGAGGAAATAGAGAGTATTCCTCCGTAATCACTTCTAAAACAAGCTGCCTTGTGCGTCTGGATCAACCATACTTTTCTTCTTTCTCGGAGAAGGCTTAGCCTGCTTTGCTTTCGTCTGAGCCACGTGTTCCTCTAAGTTCTTTGGAGGAGAAGTTGGCTCCGCGGTAGCCTCCGCGACAGGTTCTGACACCGGCTTTACTGCTCGTGGAGGTGTTGGTGTTACACCACCTCCATCAGCCACAGCTCCAACAGTACCGCCCTTCATCTCTAATTTCAGAGCCTGACCGGCCTGCACAGTCTGAGCGCTGGCCAGTGGTACACCGTTCTCATCACGCACCACAGCGTAACCACGCTCAATCACCCGCTCATAGCTTAGTGAGGCCAAAAGCCCGGCAGAGTTGGAAAGGCGCAGGCGTTGCCGTTGCACCTGGTTGGAAAAAGCTGCAATGGCACGATCTTTCAAAACTTGGAGCCGCTCGCGCCCTTGCGCAACCTGCCGTTCAAGTGTGATGGGACGCAAGCCAGAGGAAACTGCTGTCAGAGAATTCCGGTGGATCTGCGTGTTCGTCTTCAGTCCCTGCTCAAGACGGCCTGCCACCATATCAAACCGCTGGCGTGGAAGAGCAAGAAGATCTCGTGGAGCAGGCAGTGCAGCACTTGCTGCCCGCAGCTCGGTTCGGCGCGTTTGGACCAGGCGCAACAAACCCGTTGAAAGGCGGCGGGACAGATCATCCACCTGAGCGGTCATCTCAGCCTTTACCGGAACTGCAAACTCAGCAGCACCAGTTGGAGTTGGCGCCCGCACATCAGCGGCCAGATCAATCAATGTCCAGTCTGTCTCGTGGCCAACAGCCGAAATCAGTGGGATTTGAGAGTCTGCCGCCGCACGAACCACAGCTTCATCATTAAAGCCCCAGAGGTCTTCAATTGAGCCACCACCACGCGCAACGATCAGAACATCAGGGCGTGGGATCGCTCCGTTGGCCTCAAGTGCGTTAAAACCGCGAATACCAGCAGCAACTTCTGAGCTGCAGCTCTCACCCTGAACGCGAACTGGCCAAACCAAAACATGCAAAGGAAAGCGGTCACTGATGCGGTGCAGGATATCGCGAATAACCGCGCCAGTTGGGGACGTAACAACGCCAATCACACGTGGCATACGTGGTAAGGCAACCTTGCGCTCTTCTGCAAATAAACCTTCTGCAGCCAGTTTGCGCTTGCGCTCTTCCAATAGAGCCATCAACGCTCCAGCGCCAGCTGGCTCAAGGCTATCAATCACCATCTGGTACTTGGATTGCCCGGGAAAAGTGGTGATTTTACCCGTTGCAATGACTTCAAGACCTTGCTCTGGCTGCACCTTGAGCCGTGAAGCATTGCCACGCCAGATAATGCCGGAAAGCACGGACTTGTCGTCTTTTACATCCAGATAGATATGCCCTGAAGCTGGTTTGCTCACACGACCCAACTCGCCCCGCACACGGATATAACCAAACTTGTCCTCAAGCTCGCGTTTGATATCACCGGAAATCTCGGAGACGGTATATTCAGCAATGTTGGAGCGTTCAGACAATGTCAGACTTCTTTCATATGCGGCAAAAAGTAAACCATTCTCTCTTAGTGTAGCCCGCGACAATTGCAAAGGGGAACCGTGAGAAGCGCTTCCACCTGTTGAGACATTGAGTTCTCACCAGCAAATCTTTAAGCGCAAAGTGGTATCTGCCGTGTGCTTGGCATATGGTGCCCCCATGTCCCGCTATGAGTTTCGCATGCAACGTTTATTTGTCGATCAAAATCTCCGTGCAGGCCTTCAATTGGAGGCAGACCGCGCACAGGCCAACTACCTTCTGAATGTCCTTCGCATGAAGGAGGGAGGCGACGTGCTCGTCTTCAACGGCAAGCATGGAGAGTGGCGGGCCCAGATACTGCCGACGGGGCGTAAGTCCTGTCAGCTGATTGTGACTGAGCAGCTGCGTGAGCAGACACCGATGCCAGACTTGGACTATCTGTTTGCACCGCTGAAACTGGCGCGTCTGGATTACATGGTTCAAAAGGCCGTGGAGATGGGAGCTGGGCGCTTACGCCCGGTGCTCACCCAGTTCACCCAAAACCCAAAGGTGAAGCTGGAGCGCATGGAATCCAATGCGCTTGAAGCCTGCGAACAGTGCGGCGTGCTTTCAATCCCCTCCGTAATGGAGCCACAACAACTTAAGAAACTTCTTTCTATGTGGGGGCAAGAAGAAGGTGATCGTCAGATTATCTTCTGTGACGAAGGCCATGGGACGCACAATCCGTTGGAGGCACTGAAAGATGTTCCTAAAGGACCTCTGGCCGTATTAATCGGCCCGGAAGGCGGTTTCTCTGAGGAAGAGCGTGCGCTTTTGCATAGCAAACCATTTGTACATGCTATCCCGCTTGGCCCACGGATTTTGAGAGCAGACACAGCTGCCGTCGCGGCTTTGGCCGTTGTTCAGGCAAAATTGGGAGATTGGTTCTAAGGTACCTCCGAATGGAGGCCTGAATGGACCTGAACAACAAGACTGCTGACGCTGAAAAGCAGCCCCAAAAAGAGAGCTCAAAAAAGAAAGACAGCAAAAGATGGCGCCTGTCCATCTCCACTGTCTTCAGCATTGGTGCGGCGATGCTGCTGGCCTTAATTGGCGGTTCCATGCTGCTTTATGTATCTGATGCCACAAACCGTCAGACAACCGTCATTATGCGCGAAACCGGGGCTCTCATTGTCGAACGTGGTCTGGAGGTTGTTGAAGATTTCTTCCGCAATGAAGAACGGATGGGGCTGTTGGCGGCCGAAGTCCTGTCAGATCCACTAATCTACAACGCGCCTGTAGCTTTACGTGAGCAGTTGATTTCCATCCTATCACGCCAGACCAATATTAAGCGGATTTCCTACACTTTCCCGACTGGACGACGGATCTCGGTTCAGTTAGATCACGCGAGCCAGCCGGTTCAGCAGATGGTGGTCATGCCTCCTAATGAACAGGATATGGAAGTCGGCAATCATCGCTGGGCTCCTCCGTATTATGATGAGGGCATAGGTGAAACGTTTATGCAGTTTGCCGTCTACATTAGAAATCCAGTCGACAATACAATCTCTAAACTCACGTTGGATTATCCAATATCTCTACTCGGTCAACTGATGGCTCGCATCAAATGGCGGGCTTCTCAGATTCCGTTTATCCTTTATGGACGAGATCAGGTTCTGGCGAGCTCTGAGCAAGCGTTTCTGAGCTTCAAGCCGAGTAAGGCAAAGCCGATCCCATTAATCTCAGATCTGCAGGACACACCTCTGAGCAATATCTGGTCCGAAAATGCCAATCGCAGGTCTCTCAACACCAATTATAAAGCCCACATCGACACAACTACCCATGGCACCTATCTGTATCTTTATGACGATTTGAGAAACGGAAATCGCTTCCCCATCATCATCGGTAGCTATGTATTAGCCTCTGAGTTCAGTGTTCCCTTCGAGAATCTGCACAAAATCTTTGTTGCTGCCACGGCTTTTCTGGCTGTCGGTGTGCTTCTTATGTTTTTGATTGGCCGAAGACTTGCAGGACCGTTTGTGGCTCTCGGAACCCAAGCAAATGCTATCCGTAAACTCAATATGGAAGGGTTGAGTGCGCTGCCTAGGTCGCGACTTAAAGAGGTAGATCAAGCCAACCAGGCCTTCAACTCAGCAGGCGTGGCTCTGAGCGCATTCTCCAGATATGTGCCTAAGGACCTTGTCAGAGTGCTGCTGGAGCGAGAATTTGAAGGTCTCAACAGCACGGAGCTTCGTGAGATGACAATCTTGTTCTCTGATATCGCTGGGTTCACTGGTGTTGCCTCTAAGCTGACAGCAGAAGAGACCACGTCCTTACTCAACACACACTTCCAGGAGCTTGCCGATTGCATAAGCCACACTCATGGAACTATCGACAAATACATTGGTGATGGTTGTATGGCGTTTTGGGGAGCTCCGGAAACCATGGAAAACCACGCGCAAGCAGCTATCGATGCGGTACATCTCATTGCGCAAAGGCTGGAGACAGAGCTCAAAAACGAGGAGGGCGCGACTGAAAAGCCACGCTTGCGTATAGGAGTTCACACAGGAACAGTCGTTGTCGGCAACATCGGTGCCATTGAACGGATGAACTATACTGTCGTTGGAGATGCAGTGAATGTGGCTGCACGTCTACAGGAGCTTGGCAAAACGGTGGATCCTGATGCCCGAGTGATTGCCCTTGCCAGCAACGCGACGGTGGACCATCTCAGGGATAAATCTCATACGAAACATTTGGGAGATTATCAGTTGCGTGGCCGTGAGGAGGCCGTTGATGTCTACCGGATTGTTTAGAGCGGGCATCACTATTGAACCCAATTCAATCAAATTTCGTCTCTTAGACATAATATTTGCAGAATACTACATCCAAAATTAGGGAACTGACGTTACGTCTGATGAGTGATTAAATAGCCGTGAGAAGCTTACGAGGGGAAAACCTCATGTTACGACATCCCAATAACAATATGTTTTCCCTTATGGAAATGCTCAGCCAAAACTATGCAAAAGCCTATAAGGACTACTGTGAGACTAGCCACGGTTTTATGCCCTTCATGCAGAAAGAGGAAACGCCCTCTGGAAAGTCGGGTGCAAAATCTACAGGTGTTCCTGAGTTTCCATACATGAATTGGGCTGATCCGTCTAAATGGCAAGGGATGACCGGATTGCCACAGCAGGCTATGCTCTCTCAAGTCATGAGCATGTTCAGTGGCGATAAAAATATCAGTGCAGCCATGCAACGCCACCTCAGTCGCAAAGATGCCATGAATGTTGAAAGCTGGATGGAGCTAATGCCCATTTTACTGATGCTTTCCTATGGCAACATGATGAAGAATTATCTGGCAGGGCCTCAGCGCACTATGATGGAGGCCTACTTGCAAGGCTTTGCAAAAGGATGTCCAGAGTTACATCAGGACACGGATGCTGCGCGTAATCCAATCTTGGATGCGCGGGAAGCTTTCTGGTCGCAGATGATGCCATTAGAAAATCCGATGCTTGAATTCTGGACAAATGCTCTGCAGGGTACAAGCTCAGCTTCTGATGAGCACAATGAGTCACCAAAAGAATCTACAACGCAAAACACACGAGCCAAGAAGCCATCGTCTCCGGGGAACGGATCAGGCCGTAAGGCGCATCAATCCACTGCGAAGGAATCGGGTGTGCCATCCTTGTCTGGAGGTTTGGCAGCAATGCAACAAGCTCAGGGCGAGGCTTGGCAGCAATATTGCGACGTTTTTTGGCCAACTCGATCTCGTAGGTAACAATATTTCACATATACCTGAGGATAACTTTTTGTGATGAAGATCACTAATTGAGGAAGTTGTTTACTGCAATTTCCTCCGTTTCCGTTCAGACCGAGAGTTCAGAACTAGCCTGATCGTCCAAGCTAATACAAACCGGCATGAATTAATCTAGCATAACTCTCTATCTTAGAGAGAATTACTAGGTGTTTTTTATATCGTAACTCCAAGTCGATTGATCTCTTTCGGGTTTTATTTTGACTATTGGATTCTTTCGAGAGTCTAACCCAGAATAAGAACAATTTTGATTATATTAATTATTGTGATGAATCGACTTAAGCTCCCTAAAAGAGGGAAAAGACTGCGATAATAAAGTATTATATTCCAACTCTCGGTTTTCTTTCCACCAGTTTGCTGTATATTCATATCAAATTGTTATGGATTGGGGACATGACAGCACTATTAGACTTAGATTCTCTGCGAACTCTGGTAATGATTGCGGATACTGGGAGCTTCACAAGAGCAGCAGAAGAACTTGATAAAACGCAATCAGCGATTTCCATGCAAATGCGTCGCATGGAAGATAAGCTTGAGCGCACGGTCTTCCGGAGAGAAGGGCGGCACTCGAAACTGACAGAGGATGGCGAGCTACTGTTGCGCCATGCCCGTCAGATGCTGCGTTTGAATGACGAGACATTAGCTATGTTCTCGGAGCGCGAAGTGACCGGTAAGGTTCGTCTTGGTCTTGCGGAAGGCATTGACGAAACCAGAACCGCAAAGATTATCTTCGAGTTCTCTAAGAACAATCCAAAAGCTGAAGCATCCATCGTCTGCGCACCGGCAGCAGATCTTCGTAAGGCTTTGGGAGAAGGCAAACTGGATCTTGCCATCATCGGCAGCCTCGCAGATGAAGCCGAAGCTGGTGAGGGGAGTGTTCTTTCCAGCGAGCGTCTCGTTTGGGCAGCTGGCAGCAATTTCAAACTTGCCAGTGAAAGAGAATTGCCATTGGCTGTTGGTCTGGAACAATGCCGCATTCGAAAAGCTGCTGTTGAAGCGCTTGAGGATGATGAACGCGCATTCCGTATCCAATACAGTTCAAGCAATCCAGGTCTTGTTGAAATGACAGCAGCAAGCGGTATGGCGATCACAATTCAGCCGCGCTCATCTCTTGTTGCATCTGATGCTGGGCTGCTGGAACTGGAAGGCCTGCCGCAGCTACCAAACTACGTGGTCAAGCTGGTTCGCGGTAAGGAAAGCCATTTCAAAGCAGCAAACGCTTTGAGTGATTATCTGGCGAAGTCCTTTGAGAAAACAGCAGCCTCTGCCTGAGTGGCTTGCAAAGAATAAGTCCGAGTTATCGGAAAAGAAAAAGGGCCTGCGCAATGCAGGCCCTTTTCATATGTGGGTGATGAATTTTTGGCGGTTCAATTAGGGGTAGAGCCGCCAATTGAGGCTCCCACAAAAATTATGCGCGCTGGCGGCGCTTTTCCATTTCGGCGCAGCGGCGTTCGCTGGCGCGAATACGTAGATGCCAGCTTGGGTCTTTGCCATCGCCAGCAGAAAGCGCGCTGAAAACGTCATCACGAGTAATGCCGATGTCGTCCAGCATACGGTCTTCCAAGCGTGCAAGCTCAACCATTGCGCGACGATCCTGATAGTGTTTCCAGAGCTTTAGAGGCAAAGCTGTCAGCAGGTGCAACGTGTGAGCCAGCGTCAGTGGTTCAAAGGTGCCTGCATTAGCGCGATTTGGGTTGCGATATTCAGAAGGGGTAGGGAATGCAAGCGTCATGGTATCACTCTCCCGTTTGGATAGGCTGCTCTGGCCATCCATTGGAACTGGTATAGGGGGTTAAAAAAAGAGGGAACGGTGTCGTTCGATGCGTCAAATATCACCGAAAAGTTGTAGACAAACAAGAGAATGTTTTCGATTGAAATCCATTCAAGATCGTGATTGATTGATCATCGTTAAATGGGAGGGAGCCCATGCCTTATTCGATCGATGTTGATCAATTGAGAACATTTCTGGCCGTCGCAGAATTGGGAAGTTTTACCAAGGCTGGCGATGCCGTACATAAAACTCAGTCCGCTGTTTCCATGCAAATGAAGAAGCTTGAGGAGCGTATCGGACAACCAATATTTGTGAAAGACGGACGTAACTCTAGGATAACAGAACACGGAAGACGTCTTGTCGAATATGCGCGGCGCATGGTTGCTTTAAATGATGAAACGCTCTCTGCGTTTCATGAACCTGAGATCGCCGGACGAATCCGACTCGGGCTGCCAGATGACTACGCAGAACGACTGTTGCCACAAGTACTTGCAGCATTTAATCGGCTGAACCCTTGCATCAATTTGGATGTGGAATGTTCCAGCTCTAACGAAATTGGGCGACGAATCCAAAAGGGTGATCTGGACGTGGGAATTGTCACCAGCGGTGACTGTACCAGTGTACCAGGACAGATTGTGCGCCGTGAGCCTCTTCAATGGATTGGCTCTCGTGAGCATATCGTCCATGACCAGCGCCCATTGCGCCTTGCGGTTGGTCCAACAACTTGCTCATGGAGACAGGCAGGCGTTGCCGCGCTTGATCATCTGAACGTTCAGCATCAGGTGGTTTATACCAGCGCCAGCGCCGCAGCTCTTGCTGGTGCCGTGAATGCCGGACTGGCCATCGCAATCCTGCCAGCCAGTGCGTTGCGTCAGGGACAGCGTATTCTTGGAGAAAAAGAAGGCCTGCCACCACTGCCACCTTGCGACATCACCATCATCAGATCTCAAATGGCAATTGAGCCGGTTCATGATGCGCTTTGCCATCACATCGTGGCGTCCATTGGTAACGTCACGATGGAGTATAACGGAATGGAAACAGAAGCCGCTGAATAAGCGACTTCTCTACTGAAGTGCTTTAAGTCCGGTGGTTCAACACCCCGGGCTTATTTTTTGGCAGAACGGCTGAGCACGATCCAGTTGCCACCCAGCGCAAACATCAGGCCAAGAATGGATGTTGCAGTCCAGGTGTAACCTTCCATCGCAGTGGAAACGCCAAGCGCTACAATCGGGAACATCACTGTCGCATAGCCTGCGCGTGCAGAGCCGATCCGGCCAAGCAATGTCAGATAAGCTCCAAAGGCAACGATGGAGCCGATGACCACCATATAAAGGAAACTCCAGATAAACTCCGGCGTAAACGGAACCTCAAAGCTGGCACCTTGTAGCAGGCCGTTCACACCAAGAAGGACAGCGCCGTACACCATACCCCATGCACTGGCTGAGATAACCGAGATCTTTTTGGCAGTCGCACGTGCAGAAACGATGTTGCCAAAACAGAAGCTTAAGGTCCCCAAAGCACATAGACCAAGCCCGCCCAACGCTGCGATATTCCAGGTACTGCCTGCAATCTCTTGATAAAACATCAGACAGATACCAGAGAAACCAAGAACAGCACCAACCACAAGCGCACGGCTTACTTTTTGCTTAAATAAAACGAAGCCAAGGACGATGTTGAACACGGATGCAAGCGAAAACACCACCGACAGCAAACCTGATGGCAGCTCTCGTGAGCCATGATAAAACAAAAGGAAGTTGGTTGAAAACAGCAGCAGACCAAGCCCCGCAAAGCTCAGATGAGCCCGCAGCGGAAAGGCCATCTTATGACCGCCAAAAATGGCCCAGCCCCACATTAGGATTGTCGCAAACAGAAACCGCCAGAAAAGTGCAATCTCAGGGGTAATGACCGCCTGCAACTTCAAGGCGTACCAGCTGAAGCCCCACGCAAATACGGTTGTGCCATAAAGGGCGAGATCGAACATACTAAGTGCTTGAGGCTTTCGAGAAATAGCAATGCCTGCATCAACGTCGCTAGCACTTGTCATGAAATATTCCTGCCAATTCAAAGTGTTCCAAGCAACTTCCTGCATGAAATCGCGAGATGAAACAAATGAATAAACGTCATCTATTCATTTGGAAAACGAATGATTTAGAGGTCTATAGGTCAGTATTAGAGATTAAAGATGCCCCATTTGGGGCTGTAGCCATCTCTCAGGATCGCAATGATCTGTGGCGGCGTAATAAGAGTAACATCCTCGGGCAACTCCCGGTCAGCCGCCGTGTATCCCTCAAAACTCCAGCTCCACCATTTACGGTTCCTCAGAGCATAAAACTTGTCGCCACAATGAACCACAGCACCTTCCGGCCAATTCTCGTGCGGATTGATCTGCGGAAGGGAAGCCGGTGATTTCTTGTGGCCGCACCGTTGGGAATGCAAAACCAGATCCATTTCGTCAGAGCTTGGGGGCACCTCTAATCCTTCGCAGCATTTCCAATGCTCAGCAAAACGACGTGCATCCTCCTTGCGGCAGAAGAAACAAGGACGATGGCCCGCGGCCAGCGCGGTCACCTCGTCAAAGAAGAAGAGTTCCGTATAAAACTTGCCCCAGACATCACGGTGCCAGTCTTTATAGGTCGTAGAGCAACACAGCCACCTGCGAGAGGCATGCGTTCGGCCAGTCAGCTTCTGCGTCTCTGGATCATGAATACGGCCACCACGATTGCCCATGAACATGCCACGGGCAGGGACAGCACACAGCTCACCATTGGGAGCAACACGGTTTTGCAAAGGCATAACAACAAGCTCATGTAAATAGAGAGCAGCTTTTGGCACACGAAAGAGCACAGCGCTGCAATAAGGAAAGATGACTGGAGCTAGGTTATCTGCTCAGTAGGAAGATGCCAAGAGCGGGGATCAAAAAGAAAATACCGACCACATAACTGGCGGCAACTACAAACCGACGGGCACCCAAGTCACCAACAAACTCGGCAAGGCGTACAGGTAAATAGCGCGTGAATGGCAAACTGTAGATCAACACAACACCCAGTACGTTATAGACCAGATGAACAATCGCGATCTCAAACGCCAGCTCTCGCTGCCCAGTCACAGCAAATGCAGCCAGAATTGCTGTTAAACAAGTGCCAATATTTGCGCCAAGTGTGAACGGATAAACCTGCTTTGTTGTCAGAACACCAGAACCCGCCAGCGGTACAATAAGGCTGGTAGTTGCTGAAGATGACTGCAGCAGCAAGGTCGCAATTAACCCTGTGAAAATGCCGGAGGACGGAGCGACAGACGTCATCGTCTCAGCCAGACGACGTGCATGTCCGGCAAGCAATAGCTTGAGCAGTTGGCTCACAAACGTGATGCTGATAACAATCATCACAAAACCAATTGCCGCAATCACGAGGCCGTTCCACGGTTGCGCCAGCCCATAGGCTAGCTCACGGATTTCTCCAATGACGGGCTCGGTTAAGTAATTGACGAAGTTGAAGTTTGCGGTGATCAGATTGTCGGCAGGATCGAGCGCCGTAAAGAAATCACCAACAGCCATAGCGATCTTCTGCAAAAAGCCAAAGGCCAACTCCAGCGGTAGAAAGATCAGCAGGCAAATCAGGTTGAACGCATCGTGAACTGTCGCCGCACTAAAGGCGCGCCGGAAATCTGCACGGTCCCGCGCATAACCAAGGCTCACGAATGTGTTGGTGAGTGTCGTTCCAAAGTTGGCGCCAATCACAATAGGAATGGCAATGGAGATTGGCATCCCTGCCGCAACCAAGCCAACCACAATGGACGTGGTGACAGAAGAACTCTGCACTAAAGATGTGGTGAGAACGCCAACCAGCACGCCTGCAATTGGATTGGTGGCATAGGAAAAAATCTGCTCGGCTGTCTGATGACCAATAGCAACAAAGCCCGCTTCAATGAGGCCAACAGCACAAAGAAGAAAATAGATCAGGAATCCAACAGAGATCCAGTTGAGCAAACTTATGCCCAGTGGCATGTGATGCTCATCCTCAAGATAGGGCTCGTCGTTGTTCAGGGGATCTTTTTGCACCGACATATCCGTCTATAAAAGTTCACCACGACATTTAGCCGTATCTTCTAACACCAGTAGCACAACCTAGGAAATCACCAAGGCTTTCGTTGACCGCCTCTGCATTTGCAGGGTAAATACTCAAGCTAACTACGGTATTTTACAGGTCAATCACCTGCATCCTATTGCTCACTGATCGGCTAACTGTCAACATCTGCCGGGTGTGATTCTGCCAGATTTTTCTACGTGGTGGCCAAATTTTCCTTGGAGGGGACATACCCGATGATGAAGAAATTTAAACTAGCATTAGCAACTCTTGCTCTTTCTGTCGGTTTCGGAGCAGCTGCTTCCGCAACGGATCTGCCAGATCTGAAGGGCCGCACCGTTGTTGCCGTAACCGAAAATGCATACACACCTTTGAACTTTGCCGACCCCAAGACCGGTGAAGGCATCGGTTGGGAATATGACGCGTTCAATGAAATTGCGAAACGCCTCAACATGAAGGTCGACTGGCGCCTGGCCTCATGGGACAGCATGATTGAAGCTGTTCGTCAGGGCCAGTTTGATGTGGGCATGGATGGTATCACCATAAACGAAGAGCGTGAAAAGCAGATCGACTTCACCGATCCTTACATGACCTCCGAGATGTTCATGTTGGTGCGGGCGAATGAAGACCGCTTCGACAACTCAAAAGCTTTTGCTGACGATCCGGGCTTGTTGGTTGGCGCGCAGCCGGGCACCACAAACTTCTACACCGCTGTTTATGCTGTGTTGGATGGCGATGAAAACAACAAGCGCATCCAACTGTTCGAAACCTTTGGTGCTTCTGTTCAGGCATTGCGTGCTGATGATGTCGACATGGTGCTGATGGATGCAACTGCAGCAGCAGGCTACATGGGAGCATCACCAGACAGCTTTAAAGTTGTTGGCGGTCCAATCGGCTCTGAAGATTTCGGCTTCATTCTGACACCAGGTTCTGATCTGCGCGAGCCGATCAACGCAGCACTTAACTCCATGCGCGAAGATGGCACCATGGATGCTCTGAACCAAAAATGGTTCTTCGACTATAAGTCCAAGAATTAACAGTAACCTGGTTGATTTTGGCGGGTACTTGCGACCCGCCATTTTATGTCTGGGTATTGCAGGAGCGTCGAAACCGATTTTCGCACGCAAATACACCCAACAATCTGCTTCTGGTATGACTACGGATTTCCGCATCTCTTCAGGAAATTCAAACGAGATTTAAAGGAAACGCGATGGGCATGCGTTCTGCCACAAGATCCCGGTTGAACAAGCTTCCATGGTGGTTGCTCGCATCATTTGTTCTCGCAGTTTTCTTTCTCTGGCTCATCGCCGCCAACGGTGATTATCGCCAGATCTTTGAGACCCTTCTCAGAGGTGTCGGCATTACCCTGTTTGTCACCTTTGTCTCTTTCATCATCGCCAGCATTGTAGGACTCGCCATCGCATTAGGGCGAGGGTCTAAACACCGCGCTATCCGTGAGTTGTGTTCGTTCTATACCGAGATTATGCGCGGCGTACCAATGCTGGTGCTGCTCTTCTACATTGCCTTTGTCGGTGCCCCACAAATGGTTGCAGCTTACAACTGGCTCATGGGGCCGCTGATTGAATGGGAGATCGTCGACAAGCTGCGGGTGCGCGATCTTTCCATGCTTTGGCGTGCGATCATTGCGCTGTCCATCGGCTACTCTGCCTTCATTGCGGAGATTTTTCGTGCAGGTATTGAGAGCGTGGATGACGGTCAGTTGGAAGCAGGCCGGGCACTTGGCCTTTCCAGATGGCATACGTTCCGCTTCATCATCTGGCCGCAAGCACTCAAGAACATCCTGCCGCCACTTGGAAATGACTTCATCGCACTCATAAAGGAAAGTGCGCTGGTCTCCGTGCTTGGTGTGCAAGACATCACTCAGCTTGGCAAAATCTATTCTGCCTCCACATTTCAGTTCTTTGAAACTTACAATGTGGTTGCGTATCTCTACCTCATCATGACAGTCTCGCTGTCTCTGGTCGTTCGCGGTTTGGAACAACGCATGAAGCGAGCCTTTGAAAACGAAGCTTAGAGCCTGTCCCTAAAAAGCCCACAGAGGTTTTAGGTCGGGTTTCTACCAAACAATGATAAATGCAGCATGCCCAATAAAGAAGGCACAGCTGCTTATGACAGGAAGTTGGAATGACCGTTCTCGTTATTGAAAACTGCGAAAACGTAACGCTTGGCCTGCTGGGACAGGCACTGGATGAAGCGAAAATGCCGATCGATCTGCGTGTCATGGCAGAAAGTGATCCTCTGCCATCAGACATCTCCAAGTTCAGCGGGCTGGTTGTTCTGGGCGGTTTGCAACATGCCAGAGCAGATGAGGAGTTCCCATTCCTGAAAGGCGTTTGCGACACGATCCTTGCATTTCACGAAGCTGATAAGCCGGTGATGGGCATCTGCCTCGGAAGTCAGTTGATCGCACGCACATTCGGCGGCGAGAATATTTTGGGTAATCCGGTGGAAGCTGGCTGGCTACCACTGCAAGTCTCAGAGCAAGGCAAACAAGATCCGGTCATCTCCGCCTTCGAGGAAGACGACCACATCTTCATTCTGCACACGGATACTTATACTCTGCCAAAAGACGCCGTACATCTGGCATCCAGCGAGATGACACCCAACCAGGCCTTCAAAATGGGCCGCGCTACATACGCCATCCAGTTCCATTTTGAGTGTTCTGTCGATCAGGTGAACCATTGGAACGGCTGCTTCCATGGCCCAATCAATGAACTGGTGCCGCACTGGAACGAAATTCTGGAAGAGCAAGGACCAAAATTCGGCCCAAGAGCCGACGCGTTGGGACTGGAAATCTCCCGCCGCTGGATTGCTCTGCTGTAAGAAAGGCGAGTAGCAAGAAATGTGCTTATGCCTCAGTAAGCTCAATTAGAAAACAATGACAGGAAAGCCCCCGCAGAAAACTGCGAGGGTTTGAAGCCTTCGATTATTCAGCAGGCCATTTCATCTCGCCCATCACCACCTTGGCTCCAAGAGCAAGGTCACTGGTTCTGCGTTCTTCCAGTGCTGGAAACTCTGTCTTCATGAGCGTCACCAGTTCATCAGAGTTTTTTGCAAGAGCGGCATTTTTCTCAACCGCAGCCACATAGGCCTTGGTAAAGGCGATAGAACCCACCGTCTGGCTGTTGGTGTTACCAAGAAAATGCCCAGGGATCACACGTTTCGGGTTCAGAACAAGAAGATCATCAAGACTCTTCTGCCAATCCTTACGCTTCTCTGAAGTCGGATTATCAGCCTGCCATATATGAGAGTTGTCATAGACCAGCACACCGCCAACCACAGTACGCTCTGAAGGAACCCAAAGACTGGTGTGGGACGGGTCGTGTCCATCAAGACCAACAATCTCAACTGGAGTTCCATCCACCTCAAAGCTGTTGCCATCAATGACCTCAGGAACGATCAACTCCTGTGGTGCATCATCTTTCAGGATCGGTCCCCAATAAGCAAACTTGCCCTCAATGGTGGCTTTGATCTTCTCTACCGTCGGCTGCGTGGCAACGATCTTCGCATCAGGAAAGGCCGCATGAAGCGCATCCAGACCGAAATAGTAATCAGGATCACCATGACTGATGTAAATTGATGTCAGCGTCTTGCCACTTTCCTTAATGATTGAAATTAAGTTCCGGGCATCGCGGCGCTGAAACTGCGCATCCACCAAAACAGCTTCCTTTGGGCCTTCAATCAACACTGAGGTAACTGGGAACAAACCCTCATCACCCGGATTGTAGACCTCAAAGGTGAGGGCAGCAGTATCCTGAGCATAGGTTGCAACAGGCGTAAGAGTAGCGGTTGCTGCAAGGCTTGCAGCAAGAGCAAAAGGTTTAATCATTTGTTTTCCTTGGGGTTAAAGAGCAGGAAAGCCCTGCTGAATGCTGTGGGAGAAGTTGTTCAAAGCTTCTGTTAGTTGCCCGTAAGAGCCGTAAAGCAGATCAGAGGGCAGCAGCACGCGCTCACCGAACATGTCTGCAACAAGTGTTGGCACACCACGTGCACCCATCTGGTTTAAAACCACCTGTCCATAAGCAACGCGCTGTGAAGTCTCCGCCTCAACAGACGTCATATGGTCTTGAAGCAGAGTGGCAGCATCTACAAAACCTGCACCGGAAAGCAGATCCAGCAGGATGGAAAGGTCGGTGATGTCTTTGCCTTCCACATACCGGGCATCTTGGATGAGCTTCAGCGCCTCTGGCCCTCTCGCTGGTTCCACGATTGAGCATGCTGTCATGGCAAGTGTCGCAAATGTTGAGTCTAGCGTTTGTCTCTCACCATTTAGAATCTGGCTTTGATAGGCCCGGCTAAATGTCTGCCCTGTCAGCCTCGCAATCTTCTGGTCACTGGCCCACGCATAAGATGCAAAAGAATGGTCCAGAGGGCGAGCTCCAGCACCGCTAAACAAGCCTGCTGGTAACATCTCAACCTCGTAGTCCTTCGCCAAGTCCGCCAGTCTGGGAGTTGTGCCGTAACACCACCCACATAGCGGATCGTAGATGTAGAGGAATGAGTGCGTCATAAGTTTCTCCTTGTTGCAGGGGAACCTAGGACAACTTGACTATCTGTAAAATATAGATAATTTCGACATACTGTCTGCAAAATAAAGACAATTATATGAGCCTCTACAATCTCAATCGCCTCCGCCATTTTGTTGAAGTCGTCGAAAGTGGTTCCTTCACCGCAGCAGCGAAAAAGCTCGGCCTGGGAAAAGCCATCGTCAGTCACCAAGTCGCAAAACTGGAAGAAGAGCTCGGCGCAGCCCTACTGGTGCGTACAACACGCTCTCTTCAAGTGACAGAAGCAGGGCAGCGGTTTTATGAAAACGCCGCAGAAATTCTCGATCAGGCAGAACGAGCGGTGCAGGGACTCCAGCATGAACAAGAGGTTCCCAGCGGTTTGCTCACAGTGACAGCACCAGAAGATTATGGCCAGTGCGTCGTCGCCAAAGCGCTCATGCGATTGAGGGTAAAATATCCAAAAATCAGGGTCAATGCGGTCTTCACGGATGAAAAGTTGGACCAGCTTAAAGAGAAAATAGATGTCTCCATCCGCGTTGGTTGGTTGGAAGACAGCTCTGCTATCGCAAGGAAAATAGGCAGTTTCCAGCAGTTTACTGTGGCCTCACCGCAATATGTTGAAGCGATGGGACCGGTCTCAACACCAACCGATCTGCAAGATAAAGACTGGATCTACCACTGCAAGCTGCCTGCGGGAATATCGTGGCAATCAGCTGAAGGGGAGGAGGTGCAATTTGTACTCCAAAATCCGCCGATCACAGTCTGGAACACACTGACTTCGCATGCATGCGCCCTCAGTCACGGCGGTCTGTGTCTCCTCCCGTCCTTTCAGGTCCGCGAAGATCTGGCATCAGGTCGCTTACAACGGGTTTTACCAGACTGGCACCATAAGGAAGGCGGAATTTACGCGCTCTTCCCAAACAGCCGCTTTCGTCCAGCTAAGACCAGGGTGTTTGTAGAAGAGCTGATAAAGACGCACAAAGAGGCTCGCGATGTATTTTGAGAAGGTCGCTGACGCTATACCCAAGTCTTCTGGTGCAGCTGGCACATCCGGTTGATCAACCATTTACAGGCAGGGGCTTGCGCCTGCTGTTTGCCCCAGACAAGAGAGACCTTGTTGAGAATAGCATTCTGCTGAAAATCATAGGAAAGCTCTTTCAGCGCACCAGCCTTCACCTCATCATCCACCATCTGCGCAGGCAACTCCGCCCAGCCCACACCGCCATGCACCATGGTGTGTGCCACGCGCGGATTATCTGTAATCAGCAGATGCGGCCCTTTCTGACGTGAAAACTCAGGTGAGTTTCGGTCAGTCTCTGTCCCAGAAATAATCTGTCTGTATCCGCGCAAGTCCACCAACCGGACTTCCTTCAGTTCGGCGAGAGGATGGTCCTTGTGACAAACCGCAATCCGGCGCTCAAATCCAAGCCCACGGAAGTGGTAGCCTTCCTTGTAGGGGTGCCGCTCGATAATAATCCCCAGTTGAGCGCTCTCTTCCGTCAGCCTGGAAAATACATCACCAAAAGAGGTGGTTTGGACATGCAGCTCTACCTTCGGAAACTGCTTGTCGAAATCATGGAAAACCTGATTAATCTCAGAAACATAGGTCCCATACTCAAACACCACTTTGAGGCTGCCTTCAGCCCCTTCACAAAGGGCACCAGCCTTCACAAGCAAGTCCTGCCTGCTCTGCAAAATGGATCTTGCATAATCCAGTAAGGAAACACCCGAGACAGTCAGCTCTGCACGGTAACTGCTGCGATCAAAAAGATCGGAGCCAAGATCAATCTCCAGATTGGAAATCGCAGCACTTACAGCGGATTGAGCCTTACCCAACCGTCGTGCAGCAGCAGAAAAAGACCCTAACTCTGCGGCAGTCACAAACGCTTCCAACTGGTCAACACTGGGCATCCAACCTCAACACGATCTGAAATTCTGATGGAGTTCAACTTTACTGCATAGGTCAAACTGATCTTTATGTCACCCAAATTTGCAAACTGAGAGGAATGACCATGCGAAAAATAATCGGGCTGGCAACCGCAACAATGATTGGCTCACTCATGACGTCAGGGCTCGCCATGGCAGACACAATGCCGTGCGAAACCAAACTGCCAATTGACATCCCCTCCAATTGCGATGCCATCAAGGTTATTAAACCAATCGAAAAACTGGAGAACTTTCGCCCACTAACCACGCCGAAAAATGGCCCGGCTTTAAAGCCGCAAACAGTCTTCCGCTCTGACCAACTGGACAACCTGACAAAAGCTGATCAGGAAAAACTCAGTGCATTGGGCATTGAGACCATTGTGGATTTGCGTGCTCCGGATGAGTTGGAAAAACACCCCAACAAACATATTTCGACAGTAGACTTCAACATCAATCTGCCAATTGGCTCAGACCCGGCAGACGTAAAAAAAATCATGCCTTTAGATGTAGCCTCGCAAATTGGCCCTTTATGGTTCAGCGGTAAGTTTGATGAGATTGACCAACTGCTGAAAGACCATAATGTAGACCTCTACAACACCCGGATTGATCGCTATAAGGACTTCGCCCGTAAGTTTATACCGCAGATCTCCCGCTTCATGCATGTGTTGTTGGAAGAACAGAACTACCCATTGGTGTTCCACTGCGCAGGCGGCAAGGACCGCACCGGTTATGTGGCAGCTGTACTGATGTTGTCTCTGGGCTTTTCTGAGGAAGACGTCATGCGCGACTACCTCACCACCAATCTCTACACTTATGATGAACTGAGCAAGTTAGTCGCAGACGGCCCGCATTCTCTCCGTCCGGCTTTCGGTGCACATAAAGAGCAGATCACGGCTGCGCTGCAAGCGGTGAAAGAAGACTACGGCAGCTTTGACACCTACCGCCGTGAAGCATTGGGCATTTCTGACGAAGAGCTAGCCCACATCAAAAAGAACCTGCTGGCAGACCCAACCTAAGGCCTCCCAGCACCCCTCGTGCTGCCTTCCCCCAACGTTGGCGGCACGAGGTTTCTCTTAAACGAAAGAGAAGCACTCTACGCACCTCCTCGTTGATGATTGTGTGCTCGCAAGTCTGTACCGATTGTCTCCAATTTGAAAGTAAATCAGGACATTCAGGAAAGTTTTCATTTGAGGGAGCGTAGTAGTCTGGCGGCCCGTTAGGAATACAGGCGTTTACTTTCCAAAAAAATGCGGTTGGAAGGGAGGCGCAAATGTTGTCGGAGTGGATCTATGTCCCCGCAAACGTTGAACAAACAAGAGCACAAATGGGCCAGTGACATGGCGCGCCATCTTAACCTGAACTTTGTGGAAGAGGTGAATGCTCCTATTGATCCTGGGGAAGAGCTTGCTGCCTTGGAAAAAACAGCAGAATACTTGTTTGCAAATACGGACCTCGTAAAGCACCAAAGCGCAGTCTTCTCACCATTCAAAAAGGCAGGTCAATCCGCTCGCTCAGGTATTGCAAGTGCGAAGAAGGATTTTAAAGGCCCCAAAACTCAAAACGCACAGGCAAGGATCACAAAGGTTAAAGAGAACATCGCCTCTATGGAGCAACTCATTACAGTTGCCAAATCTAACCAGATAGGTTTAGAGGCGCAGCTACCTTGGGTGAAAGAAGACCTCGCGCAACTGGCACTCGAGTTACCTATTGTTGACAGCCTTGCCATTGCTAAGAAAATCCCGAGCAAAAAGCACAAGAAATTCCTCAGTCTTGATCAGGAAGCCAACGGCCTGATTAGTGAAGCAGAGACGCTTTGCGCAAACTTTCAGGTGGATGCTGCGAACAAGATCCTGAAGAAACTCAATAAGACGCTTCAGAACTATCAGAAGGAAGTCGATTGGCTGCATGCTCTGCCCGAAGTTACTGGCGTCGGAGCTAGCGAAAACCCACATGTTTCCAAACTCGACAAACTCGACAAACTTGCTGCTGCATTTATGCGAAAAAAGACTCAGGAGCATAAAGTCGAGCTGGTCAAAGCTGAGCCGGATGAGAAGACAAAGGCTTTTCTTAAGACTTGGAACAGAGAGAACTTCTCTGATCCTTCCGAAAGGCTCGACCTCCAAAAAAGAGGCGGCTGCAAAGCACCTTTCAAGTTCATCGTTCGAACAGGTTCAATGGATGATTTTATCAATCAAAAGGGCTGTTTTTCTGCTCAGGGAACCGAATATCTGGAGAATAAAGATGCCATTTGTACATCCGTTGTGACTGATGAAAAGTGCTTTGTTTACGGAGCCTTTGGCGTCATCTTGGATGTCCCGCCACAAAACGTGCTGGTCTCCAGTCCCGATGATCTCATGAGCGAGCTTAACATTGGCCGCAAAGACAAAAAAGACAGAATGGTCAATGTCACACAAGAGCAAAACGAAAAGCTTCTCGATGTGCCAGATCATGTTCGCAACGGTTACTTGAAGAATGAGCTGGACAGATACCAGTACGATAAACGCCAGCAGAACGTCGATGACTTGGTGGACAACACCTACTATGCGCATAACGAGGTAATCGTTTCATCCAAAGATGGTATTCAGCATAAGCAAGGCGTAGACGCAACCGAGCCCATCAAGATCAATGGAATCTTTCTCATAGACGCTGAACCCTCTCCCGACACCATCGCGTTTCAGGAGTTTGAAGGCAAAAAGGCCCTGACCAAGGAAGAAAAATACCAGATTTTCATGGAACACGCCGAAAAAGTAGCCAAAAACCTCGGTGTACCGATCCTGTTTTTAGATGGTGAGAGCACGATGGCTTAATCATCTTAGAACAGGTTAACTACTAGATGTTGGCTCTGCCAGCACCCATAGTGCGGTGTAACCTTCCACGAAACGTAATGTACTGCGTCCCAGCATAAGTGGACAAACATAAAAAGCCCGGCGTGTCTGCACCGGGCTCTTTAATCTTATAAAATCTGGTCAGCTTACAGGCAGAGGCTCTTGCCAACGCAGTTCAGGTCTTCGCAAGCTTCTTTCAGGCGTTCAACAATGCCCAGCTCACCTTCACGCAGCCATTTGCGTGGGTCGTAAGCCTTCTTCGTTGGAGCACCAGTTTCCGGGTCGATCTGGTATTTGAAAGCATTGGCGTTTGCTTCCACATACGCTCCAACTTTCTCGGAGAATGCGAACTGTGTGTCGGTGTCGATGTTCATTTTGAACACGCCGTAATTCAGGCTCTCTGTGATCTTGGACTTCTCAGAACCGGATCCACCGTGGAACACAAGCGCCAGCGGGTTTGCACCAAGGCTGTGAGTTTCGCTGACCAGCTTCTGGCTTTCACGCAGAATTTCAGGGCGCAGCTTCACGTTACCTGGCTTGTAAACGCCGTGCACGTTACCAAAGGACGCAGCAACAGAGAAATGGCCAAGCGGGTTCAGACGGTCATAAGCCTGCAGAACATCTTCAGGCTGGGTGTAGAGCTTCGGATTGTCTGCACCGATGTCATCATCAGAACCGATACCGTCTTCTTCGCCACCAGTCACGCCCAGCTCAATCTCAAGGCTCATTTCCAGCGGAGCCATCATCTTCAGCAGGCGTTCGCTTTCAGACAGGTTAAACTCGATGTCTTCTGCAGAAAGATCCAGCATGTGGGAGGAGAACAGTGGCTTGCCATTTGCCTTGTAGAATGCCTCACCGTGTTTGATGAGCTCTTCCAGCCAAGGGATCAGGCTCTTGTCTGCATGGTCGGTGTGCAACACAACGCCAACACCGTAATGCTCTGCCAGAAGGTGCACGTGTTGAGCTGCAGCAACTGCCCCAAGCACTTTTGCCTGGAAGCTGTCCTTGATGCCTTTACCGGCATAGAACTGCGCACCACCGTTGGAGAGCTGAACGATAATATCTGTATTGTTTGCAGCTGCTGCTTCAAGAACTGCGTTGATGGAGTCCGTTCCAACAACGTTGACCGCAGGCAAGGCGAACTTACCTTCGCGGCATGCTTCAATCAGGGTTTTATAGTCTTCACCAAAGATGACGCCCGGCTTGAGCTTTCCCATTTTTATAGGCTCCTGTGTAACAGCAGATAAGGGAGACAAAGTGCCTCACACTGTGAACTGGCAACAAAGCCGGACCATGGCCTTGGCCAGTTGCCGCGCACACTACTCAGCAATACGCAGAACTACAACATTTGTAAGGGCATTCTGAGGAATTTAATGGATTTAAGAGGCAAATCACTGGCCTTAAGCAGTAATTCCCGTCATGCAGAATTTGTGTTTTTCACAAGCAGCACCAGGAACCACAATCCCTGCGCAAGGTTCGGTGACGACCTAGGGAATCAGAGGATGGACTGACCTGCCATCACACGAGCACTCAAGCCAATCGGCATGGACTGAGTATCACCTGCCAGAACCTCCAAAACCGGCCTGAGCTCAATGGCAGACCCATAGCGGCGTAAATGCGTGGAAAGCTCCATCAGGAGCGCCAGATCTGTCGAGACAAGCGTGCCAGCTCCACAGGAGCGCACCGCATGTAGCAAACCGCTCAGATCACCTGGACCCAGTTCAGGGGAGATCGTTCCCTCTGGAGCGCCTTTGACCTGGGAAGCGCAGATCTGCGGCAGGTCAACAACGCCCACTTGCTCCATCTGACCCAGCAGAGTGCGGGAAGCCACCTGACTGCCAAACAGATTTGGCGCGTCTGACACATCCAGAAACGCGACCTTTCCTGCAAAGCCTTGCAAGCTCTGCCCAAACTCTGGCGCAGCCAGCAACAGATCAGAGACTTCAAAACACTTACGCGTAAACTTGGCGGTGATCTTCGTGAGTTCTTCAGACTGCTCAGAAAGCAGCGGCGCGTAGGCCCGTTCAAACACCTTGGCACAAAAAGGAGAAAGCACAGCCACATAGTCGTAATGACCAAACTGAGAAATCACCTCCTTCGCCAAATCCCGTGCATCATCCAGTTCATTAGAACGTAGCGACACAAGTCCGCAACAACTCTGAATGCTGGGCGCTTCAACCTCATAACCAGCTCTTTCCAGCAGATGGACTGCAGCTTTTATGAGGGAAGGACGAAAGAGATTGGTGGTGCAGGAAACAAACAAACCGACCCGGGCATCCTTCTTGTATTTGGGGCGTCTTGGTCGGGCCATAAGAGAAGAAGTCCTGCAGTTTCTGAGCAATGCATAAATGAAATCGCTACAACCTGCCTGCCACAATTCAAAGGGGACTTCAATGCTTTATCAGATGTCGGATACGGAGCTTTTAGTATACTTTTTGTGCCTATGTGCATTTTCTGTGCGTACTTGCTAAGAAAAAACTAATGGTTATCTTCCGGTCAGAACATCACTTAAAATAAGAAACTGGAACATGAGCATGAACCTGAAAGACGTCGCGCTGAGCCGCTATTCCACCAAGGAATTTGATCCATCAAAGCAGATTTCCGCAGAGCAGTTTGACCACATTAAATCCCTGCTTCGCTTCAGCCCATCAAGTGTGAACTCACAACCTTGGCACTTTATCATTGCAGACACCCCAGAAGGACGTGAGCGCGTTTCAAAGGGCACACAAGGCATGTTCTCCTTCAATAACGGCAAGGTGCTCAACTCCTCCCACGTCGTCGTCTTTTGCGTAAGAACGGACATCTCTGATGAATATCTGGACCGCCTGCTGGAAGCCGAAGAACAAGACAAACGCTTCGCTGACCCAGCCGTAAAAGAGACAGTCAAAGCAGGCCGTGCCACCTTTGTGGGTATTCATCGCGACCAGCTCAAAGACGCTGACCATTGGATGGAAAAACAGGTCTACCTCAACATGGGAACCATTCTTCTGGGCGCAGGCGCGCTGGGCATTGATGCTGTGCCGATTGAGGGCGTAGACGTTGACGCGCTTAACGAAGAGTTTGGCCTTCAGGAAAAAGGCTACCGCGCAGTTGCTCTGATTGCCCTCGGCCACCGTCACGAAAGCGACTTCAACGCCGCCCTCCCAAAATCCCGCCTCCCGGAAGGTGAAATCTTCACAGAACTGGCTTAATCAGTTCTACAGCTGACGCAAAAGGGGATGCTCCGCGCATCCCTTTTTACATGAAATGGCCGAGTTTTATTCTGCATTTTGACTGTACTAAACTACAATCAAAAGCAGGTGCACAAAGTTACCTCAATTGCCTGCCATCAAAATACGAGGGAATCGAAAAACACATATACTTAGAAAGAGTTGAATGATGATCAGATTGTATCGGGACGCGGACCTTCCAGCTGTGCTAGACATTTACGCGAAGTCCAAACTTGATGAGTTCGCCTATGAAGATCAGCAGTTTGAATTACTCCCGCTTGATCAGGACCCCAAGCGGTATACGAGTCTAATCACGTCGCAAATCTCAGTTTATGAAGAAGAGAAAATGCTGGCTTATGCAGCTCAGGATGGAGCTGATCTCAGGTCATTGTTCGTCCACCCGCAAGGCAGAGGCAAGGGCATCGGTAGAACGCTCATGCAACACATGCTGGAGAAGGCTGAGGGGGAGGCAACTCTCTATGTCGCTAAATCCAACCTGCCGGCCAAGCGGCTCTATGAGCAATTTGGTTTTGTCATTACCAGCGAGTTCATGACCGATTATAACGGCATTCCGATCCTTGCAAACAAGATGGTGCGCAAGGCAGAAGGATGAGGGCAGGCCAAATAAAAAAGGGCCGCAGAACTGCGACCCCCGATCTTTAGAATCTCTGGAATCCAATTATTTCTTGGAGCCGTCTTTATTGAACTGAGCGAGGTACGCAATAACGTCCTGACGCTGAGTTTCTTTCTTAAGACCAGCGAAAGCCATCTTACCTTTCGGGATAACTTTCTTCGGTTTTGTAAGGTATGCGTCCAGGGTAGCTGCGTCCCAAGCTTTACCTTCTTCTTTACCTGCCAGAAGAGGCTTGGAATACTTGTAGCCTTCGACTTCACCCCAACCAGCATCGATGATGCCGTTGAGTTTAGGTCCTACCTTGTTTTTGGCTTTTTCACCAACAGCATGACAAGCCTTACATTTTTTGAAAACTTTTGCGCCCTTAGCAACATCGCCTTCAGCGAATGCCGCACCGGAACTCAACAGCAATGCAAGCGCTGCAACGACGCCAAACTGCTTCATATTTTATCCTTCCCACTATATCCTAAGAGATAACCGCGAATAGAGAACAACATAGTCTAACTCATGGGGCAGTTCCCACAGATTCGACGTTACCTTCGTATATATTGTTACGGCATATTGTCGCGGACGGAATTGATCATAAGCATAAACGACTGAAAATAACTTGCTTTGAGTCAAACTCACCAAAAACTGAAGCCGTTGTTTTGTGGGCGACAATAGACTTAATGCGGCTTTTATCTTTGCAAAAATTATGAGAGTCTCAGCTATTGTATTCAGTAAGTACGGTTGGGTTGGTGGCTTGGAAATATAGTTTCAAATCACAACTCAGGAGGGAGGCCTGATGGCAGCGAACGCAATGCCAAAACCGTCACAGGAAACACTAAAAAAGCGCTCCAAAATCGTTGCTGATTTGCAAAAAATCGTGCGTGGAGAAGGTGTTATCTGCGATGAAATCGAGATGCGTCCTTATGAGACGGATGCCTTGACGGCATACCGCCAGCTGCCGCTTGTGGTGGTCTTGCCTGAGACCGTAGATCAGGTCTCGCAAGTGCTCAAGTACTGCTATGACAATGATGTAAAAGTGGTGCCTCGTGGTGCCGGAACTTCCCTATCTGGCGGTGCATTGCCGTTGGAAGACGGCGTTTTGCTGTCCATGATGAAATTTAATCGGATTTTGGAAATAGATCTGGAAAACCGGGCAGTTGTGACCCAGCCGGGTGTAACCAACCTGGGGATTACGACGGCTGTACAGCAGGATGGCTTCTATTATGCTCCTGATCCGTCCTCCCAAATCGCCTGTTCCATTGGCGGTAATATCGCAGAAAACTCCGGCGGCGTGCACTCCCTCAAATACGGTTTGACCACCAACAACCTGTTGGGACTGGAAATTGTCCTTATCACCGGAGAGGTGATCCGCCTCGGCGGCAAACATCTGGATTCTGAGGCCTACGACTTGATGGCCCTGCTCACAGGGTCCGAAGGATTGCTTGCAGTTGTCACTGAAGTCACTGTCCGCGTTCTACAAAAACCGGAAACAGCCCGTGCCGCACTCATCGGCTTCCCAACCTCAGAGGAAGCTGGCAAGTGCGTTGCTGAAATCATCGGAGTAGGTATCATCCCCGGTGGCATGGAGCTCATGGACAAGCTCGCAATTGATGCTGCCGAGGACTTCGTACATGCCGGATATCCGTTGGATGTTGACGCCCTCATGATCGTGGAACTGGACGGCCCTGAAGCTGAAGTCGATGATTTGCTCAAGCGCGTCAGTGCAATCGCAGAAAAGAACGGCTCATCTTACCTGCGCGTCTCTCAGTCAGAAGACGAGTGCAACACATTCTGGGCAGGGCGCAAGGCAGCCTTCCCGGCAGTGGGCCGTATTTCGCCGGATTATTTGTGCATGGACGGCACCATTCCACGCGCAGCTCTGCCACAAGTCCTGCAGGAAATGCAGGAGCTGAGCGAAAAACATGGGTTACGCGTCGCTAACGTGTTCCATGCAGGCGATGGAAACTTGCATCCACTCATCCTTTATGACGCCAACAAGCCGGGCGAACTGGCCGCAGCAGAAGCCTTTGGCGCAGACATCCTGCGCCTTTGCGTAAAAGTAGGCGGCGTCCTCACAGGGGAACATGGTGTCGGCATTGAGAAACGCGATCTCATGCCGGAAATGTACTCTGAGGATGACCTGAAACAGCAGCAACGCGTGAAGTGTGCGTTTGATGAAAAGCAGCTTCTCAATCCGGGCAAGATGTTCCCGGTCCTGCACCGTTGTGCAGAGCTTGGCTTCATGCACGTTCATCAGGGCCAACTGCCATTCCCGGATATTCCACGCTTCTAGAGCGTGATCCTAAGACAAGAGAACAGGACGAAACCATGGGAGAGGGTTTCCACCCAACAACAGCTGATGAGCTGGAGGCGGTCGTCAAATGGGCCGCCGCCGAGCGAACTCCGCTGGAAGTAATCGGCAGCGGCTCCAAGCGCAACTGGGGCAGGGCGGTGCAGTCCGCGCATACTTTGCGCGTTGACGGCATCACCGGCGTGATCGACTACGAACCGGCAGAACTTGTGCTCACCGTGAAGGCAGGCACGCCACTGACGGACGTTCAGACCCTCTTGAAGGAGCACAATCAGGAACTCCCCTTTGAACCAGCAGACCTAAGTGCAGTTCTGGGTGGCCCAAATCAGGCAGGCACCATTGGCGGTGTTCTGGCAACAAACCTGTCTGGCCCGCGCCGTCTCAAAGCGGGTGCAGCACGCGATCATGTACTTGGTCTGGAAGCTGTTTCTGGCCGTGGCGAGATCTTCAAGGCAGGCGGACGCGTGGTGAAAAACGTGACGGGTTATGATTTGTCCCGGGGCTTCTGCTCCTCATGGGGCACACTCGCCGTCGCCACAAGTTTCTCCATCAAAGTTCTCCCACGAGCAGCCAAAGAATGCACCTTCGTATTGCTGGGCCTGACCCCGCAAGAAGCATCCAGTGCCATGTCAGAGGCGATGGGGTCTTCAGCAGAGGTTTCTTCCGCAGCTCATCTGCCAAAAGGCTTCTGCCCGCTCTCACAAGAACACTCCATCACTTTGCTCAGATTGGAAGGCATTCCCGTTTCCATCGACTATCGCTTGAACAAACTGCGCAGCATCCTGAAGCGCTTTCCATCGCAAGAGCTTATCGAAGGTCAGGCCTCCCGCAAAACATGGGGTGATCTACGTGACCTCATTCCGTTCGCCGGAAGTGACAAGCCGCTCTGGAAGCTCTCAGTAAGCCCGACTGCTGGTCAACAGATGATTGCTGAGCTGGAAAAGCGCTTTGCAATCCGCTGGATGATGGACTGGGCAGGTGGTCTGGTCTGGGTGGAAATGCAAGGCGAAGAGCCTCACGATGTTCCGCTCCGCCGGCTTATCACTGAAAACGGTGGTGGTCACGCTACGCTCCTGCGCGCAAGTGCTGAGCTGCGCATGAGCGTGGATGTGTTCCAGCCCTTGCCGGAGACATTGATGGGGCTTTCTAAGCGCTTGAAAGCTCAGTTTGATCCGCACAACATCCTCAACCCGGGCCGAATGTACGCGGGGATCTAGGTCATGCAAACCAACTTCACACCAGAACAACTCAAAGACAGCGCCACAGCAGTCTCCGAACAGATCCTGCGCAAATGCGTGCACTGCGGATTTTGTACTGCAACGTGCCCAACCTTCGCGCTGCTGGGAGATGAGCTGGACAGTCCACGTGGCCGCATCTACCTCATCAAAGAGATGCTGGAAAACGACCGTCCTGCGGATGCCAAAACGGTCAAGCATATCGACCGCTGCCTGTCTTGTTTGTCTTGCATGACCACATGCCCTTCGGGTGTGAACTACATGCATCTTGTGGATCACGCTCGCATTCATATTGAACGCACCTACAAGCGTCCGTTGCAAGACCGGATGCTCAGAGCAGTGCTACAGGCCATTCTGCCCAAACCGGGCCGTTTCCGTCTTGCAATCGCAGCCGCCTTCTATGGTCGCCCACTTGCAGGGCTCATGAAGAAATGCGGTGGTACGCTTGCAAAACTGGGTACCCTGCTGGCGTTGGCTCCGACCAAATCAGCAATGCCTTCTCAGTTCGCAGGACAGGAAACCGTTGCCCCGAAAGTGCAGAAGAAGGGCCGCGTCGCCATCCTGAAAGGTTGCGCACAAAGTGTCCTTGCCCCGTCCATCAATGATGCAGCGACCCGCTTACTTACTCGCATCGGCTATGAAGTGGTCTTCCCGAAAGGCGAGGGCTGCTGTGGTGCGCTTGTTCATCACATGGGCAAGGAAGAAGCCTCTAACGAACAGGCTAAAACTAACATTGATGCATGGATGAGAGAGATGGAAGGTGAGGGGCTCGATGCCGTCATCATCACTGCGTCAGGCTGCGGGACCACCATCAAGGATTATGGCTTCATGCTGCGCGATGACCCGCAATATGCGGCGAAAGCTCAACAAATCTCGCAGATGTCCAAGGATATTGTTGAGTTTCTGATTGAGCAGGACTTAGGCGAAGCACAGCCGCACGAAGAGCTGACCATCGCCTACCACTCTGCCTGCTCCATGCAGCATGGCCAAAAGATCACCTGGCAACCGAAGAAGCTGCTGCAAAATGCTGGCTTTACAGTCAAAGAACCTCTGGAAGGTCACCTTTGCTGTGGCTCAGCTGGTACCTACAACATCATGCAGCCCAAAATTGCCACTGCTCTGCGAGACCGTAAAGTAAGCAATCTGGAAGCTACCCAGCCAGACCTCGTCGCCACCGGCAACATCGGCTGCATCACCCAAATCTCCAGCGGCACCCAAATCCCGGTCATCCATAACATCGAGCTTCTGGATTGGGCCTATGGCGGTCCAAAGCCGATGCTGCTGGATAAGGCGTAAGTATGCTGCTTTACACAAATCCCTCTCAAACAAGATTGAGAGGGATTCGGAGGTTATACGCCGCCTCCACGACGCATAACATTCTCCTGATGAGCTTTCTCATCATCAGCATATTGCTTCCGAATATGTGAGAGATCGCCGACAGGTGTATTAGGGTTTGCTGGGTTTGTTGGCTTAAGCTCAACGAGAACTGGGTTCGGTTTGTGATTGAGCATCGCACCGGTATACGCGTCCACACCTACGCCAATCACACCTCCGATCAGGGCATTGCCTGCCATAGCTGCTGCACCGCTTCCTGCAACTTCAGTGGTGACATGTACTTTCTGCGTTTTATAACCTTCTTTGGAAACGGTGACGTTGAACTTTTCTTTGCGTGAAACCTTGAGTGTACAAGGCGAGGAACTGCAGGTCATCCCTATGTCCGTCGAGATCTGTGCATCCTCTGGAGAGGTATAGATTTTGACTTTTTCACTCATACCGCGTGTGACACTGGCGCACCCTGAAAGGACAAAACCTGCTGAAATAAATGACGCAAACAAAAATGTAGTCTTCATCTCAAAATTCCCGCCTTAGAAAACTGAACCGATACCCTCGGCATCGTGGGGGACATGCAACGGTGAAAAATTTGATTCCCAATGCATTTATGAGTCTGATTTTGTGCCTTTCGCAGCTTCAGGCAATTCCTGAAAATGAATATGTTAAACTGATGGTTTTAGGGGTAAAAATCTATTGAGTTCAAACCCACCCTCAATCTCGTGGATTAATTGCAGAACGGCTCAAACACTGACAGTCTAAAACCCCAAAGTTGCGTGAGCTTAATTGAGATCGACATCCAAAATGCAGTCGTACTGCTGTTCATCCAAACGCAGACTAATTGGTTGGGGTGAGGAGTGAGCTACATGATGCCTTCTGCCATTTACTCAGCGAGAATATGCTCATCGGAGTGAATTATGCAGCTGACTTTCCCGCCAAGTTCACCTTCTATTTGTCGTAACTCCGCTGCAATTTCTGGTGGGATCTGATCTTCGTCAATCGTTGGAGGCGGAACAGCGATGACTTGGGTATGCCAATCTCCGGCAAACACCAAACCAGTCTCATGCGCAAGCAACAACAAGCTCAGCATACTGGCGAAACAGCCAAGCAGGATGGCTGCAAGCGTATACCGGTTGAGTGATGGTCCTTGATCTTTCAGGCAATCCTCCAGAACACCGCGGATCTGGGTGATGTCTTCAGAGTTCAAAGGCTCATCCAACAGCTCAATGGGTGAGCGTTCCTCGCTCGTGTGTTGTGAGGGAGAGGCGTTGCTCTCTTCATCAGCTCCGTCAACAACGGGTCGTAGACACTCAAATACAGGTACATAGCCCATGTCTGGCAACCGGATCTGCATGTGATGCACATCAGGGTGTGCGTCGTTGTAACCACGCAGAAGAGACCGCAAGCGCGAGATGTTGACTCGCACAATCGGGTTTTCACGCGGATTAAACCCCTCAGGCAAATTGAAGACCCTCTGTCCAATAACTTGCTCTTTGAGGTCTTCTTCCTGTTTGGAGAGTTTACGCTCGACGAGAAATGTCAGGAGGGCAGTTAGTTTCGGGCTTCGCCTGAAGTTGGGGCTGGACAAAATACTGGAAAGAGTTGCAACCACTTCGTCCTTGCTGATGACTAGTCCATTCTTCTTGGCACACATACGCGGCACTCCCAAAACACACAGATGTGGCCTGGGGGAAAAGTCCCTCAATCAGATGGTCAGCAACGGCACATTCACATAATAAGCCTGTTTAAAGACAGACCTTTATTTTTTGATGCTTTGCCGTTGTCTGGGGTGCGGCAAGCAACTTGAAGTTGTTGTCTTATCATAGGTTCCTGTACCCAAGATTGCAACAAACGTGCATGCCTAGCGCACATAGACCTTTGCGCCAACCGGAACCATATTATACAGCTCCGCCACATCTTCGTTTCTCATACGAATGCAACCGGAAGAAACCGCCTGGCCAATCGTCCATGGTTCATTGGACCCATGAATACGGTAAAGCGTTGAACCCAGATAAAGTGCACGCGCGCCCAATGGGTTGCGCGGTCCGCCCGGCATGTAACGAGGGAGGCTTGGTTGCCGTTTCAGCATCTCAGCAGGTGGCCTCCAGTCTGGCCACTCGCGCTTACGGGTGACTTTGTGAACGCCAGCCCATTCAAAACCCGGGCGGCCAACGCCCACACCATAACGGCGGGCCTTGCCATTGCTTTGCACCAGGTAAAGATATCGTGATGTCGTATCGATCACGACAGATCCCGGTGAATACGAGGTGTTGTAGCTCACTGTCGTCGGCAAGAACTGTTTGGGAATACGGCGGTCGTACCGCTTTGATGTCGTACGCGGCCGTCTTGCTTGTTTTGCAGATCCACGAAGGTTCTGGACAGCCTTGGCTTGGGATCGCGGAATTTGCACAACCCATGGATTTGCAAGATCAGGACTAAGGACAAGTGGAGGTGCAGAGGCGCGCGGCTTGTACTCTGCTTGCGCAGCAGTACCAAACGCACAAACTAAGCTACCCACGCCGAACAAAGTAACAAACCAGTTTGCTTTGCTTTTTGCCGTTGCTCCAAACATTCCACACTCCTCTGGACCTTGCCAATGACCCGATGTCCTCGGGAAAACTAGGAGTTGCAGTTCTAATAATCGTTAAAATTAACAATGTAATTAATGCTAGTTCAAACTAAGGTTAACCAATTGTTACTGGGTTATGCGGCCAATCGTCGAATTTATCCTTAAAAATCAATGCTGATAAATCTAAGGTAATAATTAACACTCTAAGAAGTATGTGAGTAGTGACCGGCGTGCAGGAGTGCGAATCGTGCCCATCTTACTTATGGGTGCATGGACGCGTCTTGTGACCGGGATTGCTATTTAAAACCTGTAATTGAGAGCCTGTCTTCGTAAGCCTGTGCCAGTTTGCGAAGAAAGGGCGGAAAACAAAAGAGGGTGCATCGCCGGACAGGAGTAGCGACGGTGTGGTCCTCATTAGGAAGCGTATTGGCTTCATGAGTTCGGGGTTGGGATGTCAGTTGTAAGAAAAACCTTTCGTGCAGAGGCTCAGTTCGGAGTGCGTAGCAAACGCACCGAAGTAAGCACTCCGATTCAGGACAATGGTGAAGAGTTGCGTCACCAGCAGATCATGGAAGAAATTGCCAGCTTGAAAGAGTTGGTAGGATCTCCGGCAACTGACCCACAAGAACTGTCCCGACGCGTCGCAGAAGAACTGCGTGAGGAAATCGGCGAGGCTGCAAAGCTCAAGGGTGAGCTGGATGCGATTTATCAGGCAATCGCTGAGACCAAGAATGAAATTGCTGCTCTTCACAACAAGGCCAGCGTCGACAATGACGAGCGTGGCCGCGTGACATTGGAGCTGGGTGCGATTGTATCCGGCACCGAAGGAGCAACTGAGCAGATCCTGACCGCAGCTGAGGTCATCGACCAGAGCGCAGCAACCGTCATGCCAATGGTTCCGAGCGAGCATGAAGGCCTTGTCACTGACATTCACGAGCAGGTTGTGTCGATCTTTGAAGCCTGTAACTTCCAGGACCTCACTGGCCAGCGCATCAGCAAGGTGGTGAACACCTTGTCATTCGTCGAAGAGCGCATCATCCGTATGATTGAGATATGGGGCGGTATTGAAAGCTTCAAGGAGATCAGTGATCGTATTGCCTCTGATAAAGAGGGCGATGATTCCGCACTGCTTCATGGTCCGGCTTTGGATGTGGAAGCTGGTACCGTGACACAGGATGACATTGACGCTTTGTTCGATTGATCTGTCCGAAAAGTGATATGCAGATGGCTTGCTATTTTGGCAAGCCAATGCTTTATAAGAGAACATAACATAAACATTTTGAGCGGGTTAGTGAGGGTGACTGATGGTCGCCCAACAAGAATCTGCAAAGACGATTGACCAAGAAGGGCAAAGCAATGGACCAGAACTCAACACCGATTGCTGAAGGACTGATCCGCGGAGAAGATGGCAAAGACCGCTGCTGGTGGCATGGGGGAGATCCATTCTATCAGGCCTATCATGACGATGAGTGGGGGCATCCGGTCACCAACGACATCCGCCTCTTTGAAAAGATCTGCCTTGAAGGTTTCCAGTCAGGCCTGTCCTGGATCACTATCCTGCGCAAACGCGAGAATTTCCGCGCCGGTTTTGCAGGTTTTGACTTTGAGAAGGTCGCAAAGTTCACACAAAATGACATTGAACGACTTGTTCAGGATGCCGGCATCATTCGCCACCGCGGCAAGATCAACTCCACCATCAACAACGCCAATCGTGCACTGGAAATGCGTGAGGAGTTCGGTTCACTCGCAGCTTACTTCTGGAAGTGGGAACCAACCCCGGATCAACGCCCTGAGACCTGTGATTACGCCAACCTGAAGACCCTTGGCAAAACCGAAATCTCCACGGCCATCTCCAAAGATCTCAAAAAACGCGGATGGTCCTTCGTCGGCCCAACCACCGTCTACGCTTTCATGCAAGCTATGGGCATGGTCAATGACCACCTCGAAGGCTGCTGCTGCCGGGACATCGTTGAGGCCAAGCGTGAGGCTCTGGTGCGTCCTATGAAGGGCTAGCAGAAGTTCTGCTGTAACGAAACGACGAGGTGAGGGGGCTTAATGCACTAGTCACCTCGTACGATTGCTATGCAGTGTCAGCCGGACGCTCAAAGGTGCCTTGGGGTGGAAGGATCGCAAGAACAAGCGTTTCGCGATGCTCGAAGCCACAACGCCGATAAATCCGGCCTGCCGGGCCGTAACTGTGAGCTTGTAAGACAGGTATGGTTGCAGGTGCCTGTGCCTTAGCCCAATCGACACCAGCAGTAACAAGAGCCGCGCATATGCCGCGCTTGCGATGGCTGGGCCGTGTCTCAACTTCCTGAAAACGCGAAACCGCTGCATCGGTATAGATTCCCAGATCTGCAACCAAGAGATCCCCATCAAAAGCGCCAAACCAGTTCGCCAATCCTGCTTTAACCTGGCGGCGACGGCTCTCAAAGCGTCTCCGCGCGTAGTTCCCGAAACTGTCTCGATCATAGCCCTGATCAACAGCAGTGTCGATTTGGAGCGCGATGACTTGCTCCCAGTCTTCATCAGTCTGAACAGGACGGATATCGATCCCATCAGGCACCGGAGCACGGTTCAAAGGCCCGGTCAGGCTTAGCACATCGATTTGTTCCAACTTGTATCCAAGATCAGATAAAGGCGTATGTGCAGCCCCAATCGTCATGTCAGGCGTATCCCAACCGAACATTGTGTGTGCAGCCTTTGGAAGGTCCTGACGAAACTGCGCAATTTGCTTTTCTGGTTCAACCTTGTCACCCCGGAAGAACACCATGTTGCCAGCCCAGTAATGAGGCTCTTCCGGTATGCGCAAAATGATCCGGTCTGGATGAACCTCAACCTCACTAACGCTCCGTTCCACAAGAAGATCACTGCGTACCCCCAGCGTCTTCGCTATTTCCTGCTCGTTGCCCACACCGCGTCCTTCAAGTCACCCTGCTTTCAATCAGCATGAAGCTATTGAAAATAATCAACGCCCACAAGGGCAACACACCCCATCAAAGCAGAACCAAGCGTCCTGTCACTCATCCGCTATTGTCAAACGTTAGATCAGCAGGGCGAAATATAAAAAAGCCCCGGCGAATACACGCCGAGGCCTCATATTAGTCTAATTCACCACCACTTAAACGAATGCAAAATCATCAGCATGGAGATCAGCTACAGAAACATTCTGCAGGGTGATTGAAGTGTCATCATTCACATAGATAACAGTATCCGCACCAACATCACTTGCTGCAGCAAGGACATCTGCAACGCTATCGAAAGTCTCAGAGAATTGAAGCACATCCTCGGAACCAGCGCCGGCTACAAAATCCGTGATGATGTCATTGCCAAAGTTTGACCGGAAATAGAACGTATCGCTATCCGCTCCACCTTCCATGGTGTCATCACCCGCGCCAGCATCAAACGTGTCATCACCAGCACCGCCGATAATAGTATCATTGCCACCATATCCGTAGATCTTATTTGCATTTGCATCACCCGTTAGATGATCGGCATGCTTATCAGATCCCATAATGTTTTCGATGGAGACGTAAACGTCGCCAGCAGCATCTCCAGTGTTGTTTGATTGGTCGGTCAAGTCCACAGTGACTGCAGATGTAGACCAACGATAACGCACAGTGTCATTGCCAGTGCCGCCATCGAGATAATCTGAACCCGAACCATAAGCGTTGAGCCAGTCATCGCCGCCGCCGCCTTCCAGGTGGTCATTGCCACTAAAGCCAAACAGTCCGTTATTTCCGTCGTCTCCGACGATAACGTCATCAAAGTGAGATCCGAAAACCTGACTGATGTTTGTCAGTTGATCGCCTTCAGCATGGCCGCCAGTATTCACGTTGGTCGCTAGATTAACTGACACGCCTTCTTCCGACAGTGTGTATCTGATAGCATTCCGGCCACCACCACCATCAACATTGTCAGCACCAGCACTGCCGTAGATTTCCTCATTGGAGTCCGTACCGGTGAAGGTGTCGTCACCAGAGGTGCCGTAGTACCTAAGGACACCATCTTCTTCGATTGGGAACTGAGATAGCATTGTTCCATCAGAAAACTCAAACTGCTCAATTTGAGGGTTATCTGCACTCCAGTTTTTGATTGTTATAACGTCAGCAATCTCGTCAAGTGGTTGGTCTGGATTAGCTGGATCAATAAGATAGATCTTCAGGTCATTACCATCAATCACGCCTTTAAGGTTTGACAGTGTGATACCATCTTCAAAGCGGATGGTATCTGTTCCAGATGTCTCAGTAATAACGTCCTTGCCAAAGCCAAGCTTGAACACATAGGTGTCATTGTCTTCTCCACCGAGAAGGTGATCATCTCCTTTACCACCATAAAGGGTGTCGTTACCTTTATCGCCGTAAATGGTATCATTGCCGCTTAGTTTGTACTTTGAGTCATCACCATAAATGGTGTCATCTCCATCTTCCCCATGAAGAGTATCGCTACCATCTTTTCCTTCAATGTAATCATCATTGTTCGTTGCAAAGATTTCATCAGCTTTATAAGAACCATGTAGTCCGGTAATATTGGTAAGCTTCACATTTCGAACATCTAAAACAAGAGGATCGTTCTCGGACCCACCAGTTGGATTGAAGGAATATTTCGGAAGAGATGTTCCTACCTGCACAAAAGTGTCAGCATATGTCACAGTGCTTTTTATCTCTTCAATGCCAGTCATTGTAATGATCTCGACATTAGCGTAACTTGAATACTGATCAAAGCCATAAATCTCAATTACATCATATCCAGAGCCCCCGATGTAATGATCTCCATTTGTTGTAGTACCAATTCGGAAGGTATCATCACCTCCAAAGCCACTCATGATGTCATTACAGAGTGTGCCTTCGAAAATATCATTCCCTGCTGTTCCGTTGTACTGACCGCCATATCCGTAGGTATAACCCAGATTGTTCTTATCAGTATCTATATACGCCATAATAAAATCCCACTATACATTGTTTCTATGAAGTTGTTTAGGTTCATTCAACTTCATATGGATAGTGTTTTACGTAGCTTGCGCGTGGCTTTTATAAATAAATTAATGTATTTTTGATTTTTTTATTAGTTTATTCACTTCATGTATGAATGTGATGTTGTTCTTTTGCTGTAATGGAAAGTGGTATATTTTTGAAAACGTCTTTTCAAAATTTACCACTTCCTACTGTGAAGCTCCGACATAGAAATGCCGGAGCTCAAAGCACTTGATTACATAACTACTCAGGAAGCGAACGCAAAATCATCTGCATGCAGATCAGTAATCGTTACATTCTGCAGAGTTATAGAGTTTCCCTCATCAAGGTGGATGACAGTATCAGTTCCAACGTCACTTGCTGCCGCAATCACATCCTCAAAGTTCCCAAAGGTGCCTTCGCTGAAGTGGATGGTGTCGACAGAATCTGCTCCCGCAGCGAAATCTGTAATGATATCTTTGCCGAAGTTTACACCGAAGTAGAATGCATCATTGCCTTCTCCTCCAGTCAGAGTGTCATTACCGGCTTCACCATGAACTTGATCATCACCGCCACCAGACACAATGATGTCATCACCTGCACCGGCAAGGATAGTCAGGTCATCCAGCGAATTTGTTGAATAAAATTCCGCATAGTCAGAGAAAACCAGATAAGTGCCAATTTCATCAGGTTGGCTTGCGCTTTCACTCGCACTGTCAAGCTTCTGGCTAATGTCATCTCCGGTCCAGATCATACCATCTGCGAAATGAAGCTCCCCAAAGTCGAACTGCGAAGTTTGACGGTTGAAAGCTTTCTTGATGATGATTGTACCACCATCAGCAAATGTCAGCTGCAGATCTTCTTTTTGCTCTGCCACGTAAGCAACAACAACGGAGCTCGGCGAGACATCTTCACCAAATACAATCTTGTTTGGCTGAACTGTAGGAGAAGTTGCTTCCAGTGTGTCATTGCCATCCCCCAGATTATAAAGGAATGTCGCATCTTTACTGCGATAGATAATGAAGTCGTCGCCTGTCCCGCCTTCAATTATGGATGAACCACCATGTGCGAATATGTTGTCATCACCCGCACCTCCGAGTAGCTCGTTACTCTCGCTGGAAAAACTAACGATAACGTCGTCACCATCTCCGCCATCAAGGATATTTTTGCCTCTATATCCTTCGAGTGTATCATTACCTGCCCCACCTTCAAGATGATCATCACCTTCGCCGGCATTCAGTTTGTCGTTGCCTGCACCGCCAATTAGATGATCATTTCCATCGTCACCGAAGATGATATCATCACCTCCGAGCCCATCGATGGTATCATCAGCAGTAGTGCCTCGAAGATGGTCTGCCTCATCACTCAAGCCTCCAAGAAGCCTTTCATTGATGCTTTCCCAGTTCCAAATTGTGCCATCGGTAAATTCGATTTCACCGAAGTTTAGGCGCAATATATCAGGATCAATGACAGATAGCAGGTTTACTGTTCCACCATCTTTAAATGTGAGTAAGATGCTTTTTGAAGTACCTGTGAAGCGTGTCACTGAAACTTCGTCTGGCAAGATACCTTCGCCAAGGATCAGTTTATGACTTTCATTCTGCAACTCGCCTGAGTACGCTAAATCAACTGTGTCATTGCCATCTCCAAGCTTGTAGTGGAGTGTGACTTTTGCGTTTGAGATGTAAAGTTTATCGTTTCCTGTTCCTGCATCCACAACGGCAGAACCACTCCAAGCAAGAATTTTATCGTCACCACTTCCCCCTTTGATCTGGTCTACTCTATCAGTGGCGCTGTAAATTGTATCGTTGCCATCTCCTCCATCGAGGATGTTGTTGCCCGTCCAGCCGTTCAGTTTATCGTTGCCAGCCCCGCCTTCCAGGTGATCATCACCTTCTCCACCGAAGAGATCATCATTCCCTTCACCTCCAATGAGATGATCGTCACCGGAGTAACCGTCGATTGTGTCGTCACCACCCCGGCCATCAATCACGTCATCGCCCAGGGTGCCAGCGAGTTCTTCACCTTCGTCACTAGCGTTTTCAAAGCGCATCTTGTTGAAGCTTTCCCAGTTCCAAACAGTGCCGTCTGCAAAGTGGAGTTCGCCAAATGTAAAGTGATTTGGTCCATAGTGGAAAACATCGTAGAGACGCAACGTTCCGCCATCTTTGAAAGTCAGCAGAAGGGTGGTTGAAGTGCTACTTGCACGCGTAACAGTAACCTCATCAGGTGATATACCTGCTCCAAAAATAACTTTATTGTTGTAAGAGCTATCGTCAGAGTGCTTGATGTCAACAGTATCATTGCCATCACCTAGATCGTAATGAATGGTGACGGTTGAACTAGATATATCTATATCGTCATCACCTGTTCCACCATCAACAATCGCAGTTCCACTCCACGTATAAATGGAATCGTCTCCGCTCCCACCAATAATTGTATCCTCGCCGTCTGTGCTGCTAAAGAAAGTGTCATTGCCATCGCCACCATCGAGAATGTTGTTGCCAATAGAGCCTTTTAGCGTGTCATCGCCAGTACCACCTTCCAGGTGGTTATTTCCTTCGACACCTTCAAGCGTGTCGTTTCCGGCACCGCCGATTAGGTGATCATTTCCTGAATAACCAATGATATCATCGTCACCACCCCGGCCATCAATCACGTCATCGCCCAAGGTGCCAGCGAGTTTTTCACCTTCGTCACCAGCGTTTTCAAAGCGCATTTTGTTGAAGCTTTCCCAGTTCCAGACAGTGCCATCTGCGAACTGAAGTTCTCCGAAGGCAAAGCCATTCGGTCCATAATAAAAAGCTTCTTTGACAAGCAAGGTGCTGCCATCTTTGAATGTCAGCAGGAGGTCAAGATCATTGCGTTCGGTGCCATATTTATCTGTGCCTTCTCCCTGGCGAGTTACCGTGATCTCATCAGGGGAGATGCCTGGGCCAAAGACGATTTTGTCATTGTAGGAAGAATCTACATCGTGGTTGACGTGAATGGTGTCGTTGCCATTGCCAAGGTCATAGCGGAAGGTAGTGGTACCTTCACCGTAGTTGAACTCATCGTCTCCAGCGCCACCGTCGAGATAGTCGTCACCATTACCGGCTTTCAGGATGTCGTTGCCATTTCCGCCAAGGAGAGTGTCGTTCCCATCGCCACCTTCCAGCGTGTCATTGCCGCCGTAGCCCCAGATTTTGTTGTCACCGGCATCGCCTGTGATGTGGTCACCGTAGCTGTTGCTGCCCATCACGTTTTCGATGGAGACGTAGACGTCACCAGAAGCATCACCAGCATTGTTTGCCTGGTCGGTCAGGTCTGCGGTAACCGCAGATCCTGACCAGCGATAGCGTACAGTATCGTTTCCGGAACCGCCATCAAGGTAGTCCGCTCCAGAGCCATAAGCATTGAGCCAATCATCACCGGCTCCGCCTTCCAGATGATCGTTACCGTTTTGAGCAAACAGGTTGTTGTTGCCATCATCACCAATCAGAACATCATCATGATAAGAACCAATGATGGACTCGACATTTGAGATCTGATCGCCTTCCGCGTGGCCACCAGAGCCTTCACCTGTCGCAAGATTAACGGTCACGCCAGCATCAGACAGGAGATAGTTGACGATGTCGGTACCGCCTTTGCCATCAATCGTGTCTGCACCTTCACTACCGTAAATCTCATCTCTATCGGAAGTTCCGATAAAGGCATCATCTCCATCGGTTCCATAGAGCTTCAGACGTCCGTTACTTTGAACGGCAATTTTTGACAGAGATGTCCCATCAGCAAATTCAAATCGTTCGATGCCGTGATCACCAGCAATCCAATTATCAAAGTAAAAAACGTCAGCAATCTCATTAAGCGGCTGGTTCGGGTTAGCCGGGTCGATCAGATAGAATACCAGATCGCCACCTTCGAGGCGGATCTTGAAATCGCTTAGTGTGAGGTCACCATCAAAACGAATGGTAGTGATTCCGGGCGCTCCTCCAAAATAATCGACGCCTATTCCACGCTTGAAACCGTAGCTGTTATCGCCTTCAAGAGACATTTTCTCTGCAGCCATCTGTTATCCTCGAATTTCATAAATATTTAAATATGTGCATTGAGCACATATAAGAAATGCACTTCAAGGTTGTGCCTAGGTGACTCAGAGAAATCGCTAAATTTACATAAATTGGATGGATAAGTATTTTGAAGTTACTGCGGGTATGTCATAGATACATAAATGCGCAGATTTCTCGCAAGTAACGCAAATCAACGCAATAAAAAACGCACCCCGAGTAGAGGTGCGTTCAAAAATTTTTCTCAGTGGTTTAGGTGTTAGCCTGCGACTTTTTGTGCCAGAGGCTCAAACAACGGGTTTGCTGTGTGGAACACATACTCCAGCGGTGTCACTGTTACCATTTGTGCTCCTTCTTCGCGCAGCATGTCTGCACATTCAGGCACTCTGGCAGCAGGGCAATGCAGGACTAAAGAAGAACCTTCAATGCCGAACGGGGCAACACAGCCAAGAGCAGCAACCTTCTCCAGCACCTTTGCAGGGGTTGCGACAACAGTACGCATCTCTTTGAAATTGTGAGCGTTATCCTGCGCCGTGATCCGGTCCAGCATCAAACGGGCGGCCTGCAAAGCACTCTCATTCCATTTGGCTGTTCTGGATGCCACCAGGTGTGCCTGAGACCTGGCGATCACACCATCCTCAGGGATCTTCAGATTGTTGGCTTTCAGCGTGGAGCCAGTCGAGGTGATGTCCACCACCAACTCAGCAGAACCAGCAGCAGGTGCACCTTCAGTCGCGCCAGCACTCTCAACAATGCGGTAATCCGCAATGCCTTTTTCCGCAAAGAACTGCCGAGTATGGTTCACATACTTAGTCGCAATGCGCAGGCGGCGACCATGCCGCGCACGAAAATCAGAAGCAACATCAGCAAGATCGGACATGGTGGACACATCAATCCATGCAGTCGGAACAGCTATCACAACGTCCGCATGGCCAAAGCCAAGAGCAGTGATGATATGCGTCTTCTCCTCGGGGCGGTCGATGTTCTCGTTGACCAGATCCGTTCCGGTGATACCGAAGTGAACAGTACCAGCCGCAATCTCACGCGCGATCTCAGAGGCAGAAAGGAACGCGATTTCAACGCCATCCACACCCTTCAAGGTTCCGCGGTAATTGCGATCACCACCCGGACGCTTCACCTTCAAACCAGCCCGCGCGAAGAACGCGTGGGTCATTTCCTGAAGGCGGCCTTTGGACGGTATCGCAAGAATAAGATTAGAGCTCATCAGCTTGCTCCCTCAAAAGCGCGGTCCAGCCAGATTGTAAAGCCAACAGCAGGCACAGTACTTGGCGCACCAAGACGTTCCACCAGCTTGTTGTAGCGACCACCACCGATCACCTGTCCAAGATGTTCACTGGTTTCATGATGAATTTCAAAGACAAAGTCGGTGTAGTAATCGAGACGGCGACCAAAATCACCGGAGTACTCCAGCTTTGAAATGTCAATGCCACGCGCTGCCATCAGGTCGGTACGCTTCGCCAAACGCTCAATAGAGGCATCCAGATTAAGCCCGGTCTCGTTGGCAAACCCGTGCAAGGTCTCAACCGCTTTCGCAGGTGGCGGACCGGACACGTTGAGATACTCGCTCAATCGCGAGATCACATCCTTGTCCACGCCTGATCCAGCAGAAAGGGCGGCTTGCTCCATGAAGCGCTCAGCAATTTCGTGAGCTGTACGTCCACCAACAGCAGAAATGCCCGCAAGTGAAAGCACATCTTCAACAACAGCCACAGCTGCTTCTGGGTCCCGACCCTCAAGAGCAGCAAGAAAGCCCAGCTTCGCATCCGGCTTGGCTTCAACACCACTCATTCGGGTGATAACCTGATCCAGCCGGTCACGCTCACCAAACACATCACGCAGACGACGTTGCCAAACCTTTGGAATCTCAAGCGCTTGCAGAACAGCTGTAAACAGGCCTTCATCACCCACTCGAATGCGAGGGGAGGACAGGCCCAGCTTATCAGCAGTCTCTATAGCAAGCGCCAGCATATCCGCATCAGCTTGTTCTTCATCCTCGCGGCCAATGGATTCAACACCGGCCTGCATGGTTTCACCCAGTTGCCCAGGTCGATGTCGGAAAACTTGCCCAACATAGGAGAATGCCGCAGTACGTCCGGCGATACCTGTTTCCAGATAATGTCGGGCAATCGGAATGGTAAAATCAGGACGCAAGCAAAGCTCTTGTCCATCTTCCCCTGTAGTCAGGAAAAGGCGCCGCCGGAGATCTTCACCAGCCAGATCTAAAAAGATATCGGCTGGCTGTAAGATTGGCGGGGTTGCCTCTTCATAACCTGCATCCCGAAAAAGCCGGCTCAGAGCCAAGCTGCGGTTATCCCCCAATGTCATATTAGTTCTCGCTTTGGTTTTTGCGATCGTCTTCCTGTGCGGCCAGAAGCTTTTTCACTTCTGCAACAAGATCATCCCGTTTCACAGCAAACTGTGCAGGACGGCTCTCACGCCAGGTTTTGTTATCTTCAATCTCGGCAGAAAGGCGTTTGCCTTCAATGAGATCTTTGATTTGAATTTCGCCTTCTTCACGCTCTTGCGAGCCTTGAATGATGGCACAAGGTGAGTTGCGGCGGTCAGCGTACTGAAGCTGCTTGCCAAACTGCTTTGGGTTGCCCTGATACATTTCTGAGCGGATACCAGCAGTGCGAAGTTCCTGAACCATGGCTTGGTAATGTGCAAGGGAGTCAACGTCCTTGTCCATCACGCATACAACCACTGGGCCTGCAACTTCTTCCTGCCCAAGCTTGCCGAGCATAGTGAGTGCTGACATCAGACGGGAAACACCAACAGAGAAGCCGGTAGAAGGCACAGGCTGGCTCATGAAGCGGGAAACGAGGCCGTCGTAACGTCCGCCACCACCAACAGAGCCAAAGCGCACAGGGCGGCCTTTATCGTCTTTAACTTCAAAGGTCAGCTCAGCTTCATAAACAGGGCCGGTGTAGTATTCCAAACCGCGCACAACAGATGGGTCAATGAGAACACGGCCATCGGTGTAGTCAGCTGCATCAAACAGCTTGCCCATGGTTGCTAGCTCTTCAACGCCTTCTGCACCAGTTTTGCTGTCTGCGATCAAACCACGAAGGTTCTCGATGGTCTGGTCAGTGGTTTCCCCGCCAGCTTCCACAAAGGCAAGAACCTTTTCCGCTTCCGCTTCGCCAAGGCCAGCACCCTTGGTAAAGTCGCCGGAAGCATCTTTACGGCCTTCACCCAAAAGCAGCTTAACGCCTTCAACACCAAGACGATCCAGTTTATCGACAGCCCGTAGAACGGTCAGGCGGGTTTCAGCGTGTTCGTCACCGGAAAGGCCGATCACTTCCATCACACCGTCCAGAACCTTGCGGTTGTTCACGCGGATCACGTAGTCACCACGAGCAATGCCGAGGCGCTCCATCGTGTCGGACGCCATCATGCAGATTTCAGCATCAGCAGAGACAGAAGGTGCACCAATCGTATCTGCATCAAACTGCATGAACTGGCGGAAACGACCCGGTCCTGGCTTCTCATTCCGGAATACATAACCAGCGCGGTAGCTGCGGTAAGGCTTTGGCAGGCTTTCGAAATTCTCGGCCACATGACGGGCGAGGGGCGCGGTCAGGTCGTACCGCAGGCTCATCCATTGCTCGTCATCATCTTGTAGCGAAAACACACCAGCGTTCGGACGGTCCTGATCTGGCAAGAACTTGCCAAGAGCATCAGTGTACTCGAACATTGGAGTTTCCACGGGCTCAAAGCCGTAAAGCTCATAAGTCTGCTTGATAACGGAGAGCATCTGCTCCATCGCCTGCAGTTCAGCTGGACCGCGATCTACAAATCCACGCGGTAAACGAGCTTTGAGCTTGGCACTTTTCTTTTTTGCCATGAGGCCGTCTCATCCATGAAATAAAAGGGTTGTTGCAAGCGCTTCCCGCAATAAGTCCCCAGAACGCACCAAGGGAAGCATGCTGTTGTCTGTCTCCTAGCCCATTGAGCAGGGGAGGGCAAGGCGCGAAGCGGGTGCAATCCGGCGCAAATTTCCCAATCAATACTTGCAATAGCGTCAAGAGAAGCTAAGGTCGCCCCAAAAAATGGAAGGACCATTCCCTTACGCATGCAAAGGAAGGTCTGCACACTGGAGAAATCATGGTGTCAAACACCAACTACGAACCAACTGAAATCAGCAAATCCGAAGGTCGCGTTACAGGTCCAACAGAGTTAACTGTTGTATTGCCGACTTATAACGAAAGCAAAAACGTTCCCATCGTGGTTGAGCTGCTGGATAAAGCGCTCGCTGGTGTAGCTTGGGAAGTTATTGTTGTTGATGATAATTCTCCAGATGGGACCTCTAAAGTCACTGCTGACATTGCGCAGCAAGACCCGCGTGTTCGCATTGTTCAGCGTATTGGTCGTCGTGGTTTGTCCGGCGCATGCATTGAAGGCATGCTGGCCTCCAGCTCCAAATTTGTAGCTGTGATGGATGCTGACCTTCAGCACGATGAGAGCCTGTTGCCCAAGATGCTCGAAGCACTTCGTTCTGAAAGCTACGACATCTGCGTTGCCTCCCGCCATGTGGAAGGTGGGGATGTTGGGACGGGTTTGTCCTCAATTCGTGCATGGGGCTCCAATCTTGCCAACAATCTGGCACGTAAGTTTCTTAAAGTGGAACTGTCCGACCCGATGAGCGGCTTCTTCATGCTGCGTCGTGACAGGTTTGTTGAGCTCGCTCCGCGTTTGTCGTCCCAAGGCTTCAAAATCATGCTCGATATTGTCGCCAGCGGAAAAGGCGCTCTGCGTGTGAAAGAACTGCCTTTCGTTTTTCGTGAGCGTCAGCATGGTGAAAGCAAGCTCGATACACTAGTGACCATGGATTACCTCGGCCTGCTGGTTTCCAAAATCTTCGATGACAAGATTTCAGTCCGTTTTCTTATGTACTCCATGGTTGGTGGAACTGGTGTCGTCGTTCACCTCATCGCACTGAAGATCTTCCTTGCTGCCTTCGGCATGCCATTTGGCCTCTCTCAGTTGGTTGCGACCTTTGTGGCCATGTCCTCGAACTTTTTCCTCAACAACCGCCTGACCTATCGCGACCGTCGTTTGACAGGGCTTGCGTGGATCAAAGGTCTGCTCACATTCTATGTGATCTGTAGCTTTGGTATTTTGGCAAACGTTGGTGTGGCAGAGTTGATCTACACGAACAAACCAATCTGGTGGTTTGCTGGTGCTGCTGGTGCCGTTATGGGCGCGGTTTGGAACTACGTTGTTTCCAACGCTCTGACATGGCGCAAAGGCTAAAGCGTTTCTTCGAAATAGTGAGAGAAGCTTTTCACAGGAAGAAACGCAGGAAACCAAAGTTAAAGCACTTTGAGGAAAGCATTTAAATGCAGGACAATCCCGCAGGAAAGCCGCTGAGCTTTTGGTTGCGCCCGACCAATCTGATCCTGATTGTCGCCGTGCTGTCTTTGGCACGGCTGGCAACTGGTATGAATGTCGATTTGGTTGAGGATGAAGCCTACTATCGTTTGTGGGGGCTGTATCCTGCATTGGGTTATTACGACCACCCGCCAATGGTCGCTTATTGGATCTGGCTTGGCCAATCCTTGTTCGGTGACACGGCACTTGGCGTTCGCTTCATCAGTATCCTGTCTGCTGCAATCGGTTCCCTTGCGCTCTGGCGAACTGCAAAAATCCTGTATGACGCCCATGTCGCTGGCTGGACAGTCCTGTTTTTCAACGCAAGTTTGCTGATTGGTGTCGGCTCATTGTTAGCTACGCCTGACGCCCCCTCTGTTTTCTTCTGGGGACTGGTTTTATGGGCCATGGCAGAGCTGACGGTATCCAAAAATGCGAACTGGTGGATTCTGGCTGGTATCTTTGCAGGATTAGGCCTTCTTTCAAAATACTCCGTGTTGTTTCTGGGGGTAGGGATTATTCTCTGGCTGGTGTGGGTGCCGGAGAACCGCAGATACTTCCTGTCCTGGCAGTTGTGGCTCGGCGGAGCACTGGCAATCGCAATCTTCTCTCCAGTACTTTACTGGAACTCGCAGCATGAGTGGATTTCTTTTGTAAAGCAGTTTGGGCGTTCTGTACCGGAAGGGTACTCCGTCAAGTACATTGGCGAGTTCATAGGCGCTGTTGCAGGCCTACTGAACCCGCTCGTCTTTATCATTGCGATGGTTGGTGCGTGGCGCGTCATCCGCAAAATGATAAAGCAAGACAACACGGCCAGCCTGCTGGTTCTGACGGTCCTGCCGTTCCTGATTTATCTACTCTTCCATTCACTCCATTCGCGTGTTCAGGGCAACTGGCCAGCACCAATGTATCCGACACTTGCCATGTTCGCTGGTATTGCAGCAGCTTATCCGCCTGCCAATGTTGGTCGCTGGTTCAAGGTGCTTGCCCCGACTACAGTCGGCCTGGGTGTCGTTGTCGCTGGCGTGGTCTATATCCACGCCTACACCCCGCTCAACACATCTCTGGGCCGTAAAGATCCAACGCACCAGATGCGCGGCTGGCAAGATATTGGGGATGAACTAACCGAGTTGGCAGACGCGAATGACATCAATTGGATTGGCACAACCAGCTATGGTTTGACTGGCCAAATGTCGGATGCGCTCAAGAAGACAGACCTCAAAGTCTACGGAATTCCTGAGCGAATGCGCTATGCAATGATTCCCGATAATCTCCAAAATCCCGAAAATAGTGACATGCTGTACGTCACCGAGGAAAGAAGAGACCGCTCACAAAAGCTGAAAACTAACTTCAATCAGGTTGAGCTGCTGAAGACCATCCCCCGAGAGAATAAGGGATTATTCGGAAAAACAGCTATTGAAAATGTACGGGTCTACCGATTGTCAGACCCGAAACAGCCCCTGAAATCCAACTGAAACAGCTGAGATTCCGTTGCGTTAAATTTGCAGGCTTTGTTAAATGTACTCCTGAACCTTTTGGATTGGGAGATCCGCGCGATGAAGCGCATCCTCTTGACGAGTCTCGAATTTGGGCAAAGCTACGGTGTTGACCGGGCGATCTGCGATCTAATCATCGCAGGTCGGCTTTCTGCCGTAGGCTGCGTTGTCACTGGCAAGATGTGGTCGAGGGAGTTCTATCAGCTGCGTGACGTGGTTGCCTGGGCCGAACATGAAACCATGGTCGGTCTGACAGTCACACTGACAAAGCCCGCCGGACCGCTCACCGATTTTGGCCGGACCGTATTCGGGGAGACGTTCCCCGCGCCGTGGTGGTACGCAATGCGCAGCCCCATGAAGATGCTACCGGAAGAGGCGATCGCCGCTGAGATCGCCGCACAAGTGGATCTGTTCGAAGAGGTCTATGCCCGTCCGCCAGCATTTGTTGCCATTCAGGGAAACCTCGCAAAGCATCCTGCCGTGCATTCAGCGCTCATCACGGTGCTCAGCATGATGGCAGGACGAGAGCCTGCACTGGTACTGCCTGCTGGTGTTAGTCGATCGAGCAACTCCATTTCAAAGCGCGCCACCAAAGCCGGATTAGAAACTATATTCTCAGGACCAGATCTGCCAATGGCTGATGAGGACACGGATCTGAGAGATTTCTTCTGGCACGGAATCAATAAGGCACAGGATTCAGCGATGGTCCTATGTCGGCCATCCTATCCTGAAGAGCAGGCCCAACCCGTCAAAAAGAAAAACGTACGCCAGAGCTCATCCCGTGAGAACCAGCTGAAGTTCCTGATAAGTGAGGAATTTCCGTTTCTTTTGATGGAAAAAGATATCTTCTTGTTCTAAGAACGATCTCTTCCTGCGGTTGAAGAGATCGTTCCTTTTGAATTTGCCATAAACGTTGGGGTATTTATGAACACCCCTAATTTGCCTAAAACTAAAGAACATCTCTGTGACTCCGGTCACAAAATGGCCGCATGATAGACCTAATTAAAATCATCAATTATATTGATGCAGCTTAAACTAAAAAACTGAATCTACGGCGCGTCAGGATCTTGTGGCAAGATGACAAAGTTCAAAGAACTCCTTCAAAACAGCTTTTCACTGTCGGGTTTGGCTGAGGAACACGCACACGGTCTCTCTGAGATAGCTCAGCCTATGTCATTGAAATCCGGCGCAGTTCTCTTCAAGGCCGGAGATCCAGGCAATGGTTGTTACGCAATCATCGAAGGCAGCATGAAAGTCTCCGTCGTCTCGCTGGATGGCAGTGAGCAGCTGCTCGCAGTTCTCGGGCAGGGCTCTCTGGTAGGTGAAATTGCTTTGCTTGATGGCAGTGAGCGCTCCGCTACCGTAACGGCACTCAAGCCGAGCCAGCTTGCATTTATCTCCAAAGCTGCATTTTATCGCTATGCCGATGAAAACCCCGCTGTTTACCGTCACATGCTGCAAATCGTAGCGACCCGCCTGCGTCGTTCAAATGATGCACTCGCTGCACGGTCCTTCTTGCCACTCAATGGCCGGGTTGCGCAGACGCTGCTGCAACTCTCTGAAACATTTGGCAAAAAAGTCGACAGCAACAAAATTCTTGTTCACTATAAGATCTCTCAGGCTGAAATCGCCAATATGGCTGGTGGGGCTCGGGAGAACGTCAGCCGCGTCCTCAATGTCTGGAAGAGAGAAGGTGTAATCAGCCGCCTCTCTGGATATTACTGCCTCGAAAAGCCGGAGGTGCTACGAGCTGCCGCAGAGCTTTAAACTCGGTATTTGAGTAAAAGTGACCCTAAGTAACAAGAAGGGCATGGGCCTTGTCCCTACAAGGCTCCTGAAACACCGAGATGACCTATCAGCATTTTGACATTCGCCCGCAGGACGAGTGCACACCAATCCATCCTGACCTGACGCATTCTCAAGTGCGTGCTTTGGTTGCCAGTCATTCAGAAAAACTCCGTCACAATGGCGAGCTGGCATCGGTCTACCAAAATAGCATGAAGTGCGACTGGGAGGATTACGAAGCTCAGGCCGTGCGGTTCTGGTGCTCCGCTCTCATGAAAGACAGAAGCTATTCTGGTCGTCCACTTGGCAAGTATCGTGGTGCTGCAAAGCAGGTATGCAGTGATGATATTGCCAGCTGGTTGAAATTATTCGAGAATGCAGTCGATGAATGCGTTGCTGAAACCGCTCGGGCCAACACCAAGAAATGTGCGACCCAGGTTGTTGATTGCTTCCATATGGCGATGATCCCTGCTTGAGTAGTTGAGCTTCGCCATGCATAGCATTTCCTCTGGTGGATCTACGGAGCTTTAGAACTATGAATGATACAAGAGACGCTGTCGAAGAAGAGCAGCCAATTGGTGAACTGACCACGCGCACAATGGCGATGCCGGCAGACACCAATGCTTCTGGCGATATCTTCGGCGGTTGGGTTGTCTCTCAAATGGATATTGCCGCCGGTATTGCAGCAAGCCAGTGCGCCATGGAGCGCGTTGTGACTGTTGCGATCGACAGCATGACCTTTATCCGCCCTGTTAAAGTAGGCGATGTAATGTGTGTCTACTCCAACGTGCTCCGTGTTGGCAGAACCTCTGTAACGCTTGCCATTGAGGCCTGGGCTTTGCGCCACCGCTTTGGCTATCGCGAGAAGGTTACGAATGCTCAGTTCACCTTTGTTGCTGTTGACGATGACGGCAAACCGATTGTGATCTCTGAAGAGCAACGTGCTAAATACAACAAGGCTTAAGCGGATCGCGGACCAGGAATAGGAAACAAGCAGTGTCATCAAAAATTCCCGTTATGTCAGCGCGTGAACGGACACCGCTTGATCCTTCCATCACACCTGCCCAGATCAATCATCTGGTTGAGAGTTTTTACGGCAAGGTCCGCCAGCACGAAACGCTTGGGCCGATCTTCCTGAGAGAGATGGGTGAGGACTGGGGGCCGCATCTACACAAGATGAAGCACTTTTGGGCGTCAGTGCTGCTAAAAACTGGATCGTATAAAGGCAAGCCGGTTCCCGCTCACGCGAGGATTCAAGGGGTCACCACTGAGAACTTCCATGAGTGGATGGACCTGTTTGAAGACGAAGTCTATGCGATTTTCTCAGCAGAAGCCGCACCGCTTCTTCTGGCAACTGCACAGCGCATCGCACAGAGCCTGTGGCTTGCAATGTTCGCAGACCCGTTTGCCACGCCTCCCGCAAAATTCGGCAGCCGCGCAGCTTAAAAATCAGTTCTTATTTTAGTGCAGCTTAACTAGCTCGGGAATTTCTTTTTCGAGCGCAGCGCGTTTTGCCTGAAGTACTCACGCAAGGCTTTCAGTTCTTCAGGACGACGGCGTGCAGTATCCGCAAACAGGCGCTCGTCAACAACTGTATGACACCCTTCTGCCCAAAGCCGAAGCAGCACAGCAAACCGGTCGGAGCGCTCGTCATTGGTCAGCGGCGTATTCGGCTGGCGTGTGGAGTTGGAAAGCAGCCGGCTGCGCAGCCCTTTTTCTAAAATCAGGCAATCCAGCAAATAGGCAGCAGTAAACTCGTCGGCAAGGTGTGCGACGGCTTCCCTCAAAGATTGAGGCACATATTCAGATACATACGATTGCCATGCAGACTGTGGCTGACCAGCAATATCAAACATTAAATCCTCCATCGGTTTCCCGAGGAGGACTGGCGCAAAATCCATTGAAACTACCGCTTGGTTGTTACGAATGATGAAGACAGCGTCCTCACTTCGAAACCACATCCCTTTTGGCGGAGACCACCTTGCCCGGTTAGGCAGGTTGGCGAGGGCGCCAGCCCTTCTCTTGATGATGCGTAGGGTTTGGCACGAAAATGAGGCAATTGCAAGTGGGCACCTTTCCTTTGTTCTTTGTCCACACTTTCAAACTTACGTTGTGTCGTATTCTAGCACCACAAAACGCAACTTCCGCTAAGTGAATATCTTCAATTTTTGTGGTTCTATAAACCGAATTCCCGTCATATCTGAGTATTCTCCTCAGACTTTGAATGAGCGCATAGTGACGGCTCAAATAGGCAGAGCATTTCAATTATTCCGATAAATTTTCTCAGTCAAATTTCTAAGCCCTTCAGGAAGGAAAAAACGATGTGCACCACAAAGCCCGTTCTCTTTGGAGTCCTGACAGGGTGCGCCTACGCCTTGCTGCTAACCACATCTCTGGCAGCAACGACCACCAAAATGGTCGATGGTGTCAAAACAGAGTTTGTGGAGCAGGTCTCTGAAGAACAGAAAACTCTGGCTCGCAACGCTGAAGTTGTGGTCATGCCCAAAGGCTTCCACATCGAGCCTTATGCAGCCGTGCCTGATGCCCGTCATATGGCCGTCGCGCCTGATGGCAAAACTGTCTTTGTAGGGACGACCACGGACAGAGTCTGGGTCGTTACTCCGAATGAAGAGGGCAAGAAAGCTGCAGAAGTTCGTCAATTCGCTCCAGATCAATCCTTTATCATCCCCAATGGTGTGTGTTTCACAAAAGATGGCTCATTAGTCCTTGCTGAGCAAAACCGTGTCCTGAGTTTTCCGAACGCATTGGAAAATAAAGAGCAGGGCAAGCCAGCGGTGAAGGTGCTGGTCGGCAAGGGTATGCTTATCCCTCCCTCTGAAGAAAGCTATAATCACTCTTCCCGTGTGTGTGATCAGGGTCCGGATGACCGCATCTACATTTCTCTTGGCCAGCCTTACAACGTCCCGCCCAAGATGAAACTGAAACTCTATGACAGCCTCGGCATCGGCGGCATTATTTCCATCACCGCAGATGGTATGGACCGTCAGGTCTATGCGACCGGGATCAGAAATTCCGTGGGCCTGGAGTTTCATCCAAACTCCGGCAATCTCTGGTTTACCGACAATCAGGTGGACGGCATGGGTGATGACATCCCGCCTGAAGAGCTGAACAAAGGCACCGAGCCGGGCAAGAACTACGGTTTCCCATGGTATGGCGGCGGAACGGTCCGTACCCCGCACTACATTGATGAGCCTGTTCCAAGTGGCGTGGTGAGTCCGGAAGTCGAACTGGATGCCCATGCCGCAAGTTTGGGCATGACGTTCTATCAGGGCGATATGTTCCCTGAAGAATACAAGGGCGGTGTCTTCATCGCGCAGCACGGCTCATGGGACCGCTCAGTGCCAATTGGCGCACGTGTGGTGTTTGTGCCCATCAACGAGAAAGAAGAAGCTGGCGCCCCAAGTATTGTCGCAACAGGCTGGATTGATGCCAGCGGCGATTATCTGGGCCGTCCGGTAGACGTGGTCGAGCTTGGCGACGGGTCCTTGTTGATCTCTGATGATTCTGCCGGAGGGATCTATCGTATGTACTACGAAGACTAGGGATCTCCTCTGACCTGCGACAACACACCTAAAAGCAAAAGACCAGAGCAGTGCCTCTGGTCTTCTTGAGTTCTATACTAAGCCCTTAGTGCTCGCCGGGGATACCTTTGTAAGCATTTGGACCCCAGACCTGCTTGACGCGCTGATCACGACCACAGCGATAGCGGTAGAACTTGTAGCGGATCGGGTTCTTCTCATAGTAGTTCTGATGATAATCTTCTGCATCATAGAACGGAGCTGCAGTGCGGATCGGTGTTACAATCGGGCGGTTCACTTCACCTGACTTTCCAAGCGCTTTCTTGGAGGCTTTTGCAGCCTTCAGCTGCGCAGGAGAGGTCGCAAAGATGGTTGTCTGATAGCTCTCACCACGATCACAAAACTGACCACCAGCATCGGTTGGATCAACGGAATGCCAGAAGGCTGTCAGCAGCTCTTCATAAGACACCTTGGCCGGATCAAACTTCACTTCCAACGCTTCAATATGACCTGTGCCACCAACAGAAACCTGCTTGTAGGTCGGGTTTGCACTGCGGCCACCCGTGTAACCAGATGTGGTCTCAAGAACGCCCTCGATCTTGTCAAAGTCGGACTCGATACACCAGAAGCAACCACCAGCAAAAATTGCGGTTTCGGTCTCAGCAGCCTGTGCAGGCTGGCTCACAGCATAAAGCAAAGGAAGAACGGCAAGGGCTTTTGCAGCTTTGCGTGCAATCATCTCAGATCCTTAAATCAGGTCATGCATTGGAATTTCCAAAACCCTAGCAGCCACCAGCCCTCAACGGAAATGAAGTCCCTTCAACAAAACGTCAATCAGCGAGAGCATGGTTCGCGCTTCAAACCTCGCAGGACATATTCCAGCCTGTTACGTTAAAACCAGCCTTGTAATAGGTGCGTATGGCACCGTGATTGTCGGGGGCAACACGCAGTCCAATCTGCGTCAGGCCATCTTTCTTGAACGTCGCCTTCAACGCCTCAAGAGCTTTGGAGGCATACCCCTTGCCACGGTGCTCTGAGTAGACCAGAAAATCCATGATGAAGACAGACGCATCATCCTGAAGGGAGTACCAGAGAAACCCAACTTCCACTTCGCCAGCCTTCGTTTTGTTGACGATGCTCAGCAGCTTATTGTGTTTGTTGCTTTTTCCCTCTGGAAAGGCCTTTGACAAGCCTTCCTCGGCTTTCTTCAGCGCGGCCTGTTCCTCCATTCTGCGATTATCCATCAGGTCCTGAGCGTATTCAGAGACGGAAATGATCTGAAACTCATCAAAACGAGCTGCGGGGAAATCCTGAAGAACAATCATGGTAAGTCCTGGTTGCCAAAGGTTGAAGCGCTTGGGAAGGCCTTGCGCTGATCATGCGACGGGAAGCTTAATTGAAGGCAAAGGCCGCGAAAAGCTCAATGCTGTAATTCCTAACAGGTGCGGTTTTAAGCCGCTGGATCATCATAGCGACACTGAAACGATCTAGGTTTTCTTTCCCGCATATGATCAAACGTTATTGGGGTCTTGCGAAAAACAGCTCAATTCAGGGCTGTGTGTCCTCCGGTTGGTTAGAGACCTCCGCCTATACTTTCCCTTGGTCTTTAAAGGGAATGCGCATGATTATCCTCCTGGCATGTATCGCCGTACTCTGTGGTTTGCTCTATGGCTACAACGAAGGCGTCATCGCTGGCGCTTATGAGCCCATCAAAGCAGAGTTTGAATTCTCTGCGTATTGGGGAGGGCTTCTGGTCGCATCCTTGTCCATCGGCGGTTTGATCGGAGCCTACCTGAGCGCCTATCTCAGCGACAGATTTGGCAGACGGTCAACGGTCATCATCGCAGCCCTGTTTTTTATCACCGGAGCTGTCTTATCCAGTGTGGCGCAAGACCTTTTCATCCTCACATTCGCCCGTTCTCTCATCGGAATGGGGATTGGCCTGTCCTCAATGGCTGGCCCCCAATATGTCTCAGAAATTGCGCCGCGCAAGATCAGAGGCCGTATGCTGGGCGCATTTCAGTTCATGATCTCCTTTGGTGTCTTGATTGGCTACCTCTCCAATCTGATCACGCTTGATCTCGGCTACAGCGCAGAAGCCATTAATCGTTGGCAGTTCATGTTCCTCCTTTCCGCGATCCCTGCAGCGTTTCTGCTTTTTGGAATCTGGAGTGCCCCCGAAAGCCCGCGCTGGCTCGTTATGGCAAAGCGCTCAGCAGAGGCTGAGGCCGTCTTTGAAAAGATCGAACCAACCCGATCTGAGGCGTGGGTCAAAGGCAATGTGAAGCGGATTGAACAAGACCTCGCCGAAGTCGCAGACCAAAAGGGAGGTTGGCTGGACCTCATCAATCCACGAAACCGGCCTATCACCAGTTTCTGTGTCTTCACCTTCCTGTTTCAACAGCTCAGCGGCATCAATGCTGTCATCCTCTATGCACCGGAGCTTTTTGGCGACCTGGGCTTTTCTGAGGAGGCAAGCCGCTTGTCTGCAACAGTCGGGCTTGGCGCTGCACTCGCTCTGGCCGCAGCTGCCAGTTTGCTCCTTATTGACCGCGTTGGCCGCAGACCCCTGATGGTCTACGGATTGCCCGCCTGCGCACTCTCCCAGTTCCTGATCGTGGGAGGTTTTCTCATGGGGGACGGGATTGGCACGGCTTTGTCCGTCTCAGGTCTTTGCCTCTACGTGATCTCCTATTCCCTCTCCATGGGGCCGCTGCCATGGGTCTACATGTCAGAGGTATTCCCCAATTACCTGAGGGCCAAAGGCATGGTCGTAGCAGTAACCGTCAACTGGGTCTTCACATTCCTCGTTGTGTTCGGTTTCCCCAAATTGAACCAGCTCTTCACGATCACCGAGATCTTCCTGTTCTTCGCCATATGCTGTTGCATCGGAACCGTCTACGCCATCCGCCGCGCACCAGAGACCAAAGGTGTCTCTCTGGAGGATATCTACGAGCTGTTCCACAAAGGGGACAGCAAGACGGCTGAAAGGCCAGTCGCTGGCGAGTAAAACCACAAGCACCAAAAGCACCGCATGACCTCTCATGCAGTGGTGAAGCTAAAATCCCGAGAAACGGGAGGGGCAAGGCGAGCAGGCAATACCTGCGCATTGTATATAAATTAGTTTCTTCGGCATTGGCTGTCGCCTTGCCCGGGCGTTTTTGTATGAAACAAGGTCTCCACCGAAAGGCATTGGGAGCAGGTGCCTACCCATCAACGTGAGGTCTCACAAAACACAAGGCTTTGCTTCGAAACTCACAGTCAGGGCAGTTGCTGTAAAGGACAGTTTGACTTGTCCCTGACAGCTGCAGCTGCCAGTGTAGACGCCCATCGGGTGACCAGCTTCCGCTTGGTCCCTGCACTAAAGACTTTCAAGGGGTGTTTCAACGGACCCGCCGGAGGATGCGTTATGTCTTCCGGTAGCCCCGCCCAGCCCACGCCACACTGACGGTCGCTCCGCCAGCTGCCCGTGTACGTGGACATAGGATTAGTATGGCGGGTGATTTGGGCGAGGGGGATAAGATTCTGCTCAGCCAGCCCTCTTGGCAATCTCGTCGCCTTGCAGAATGCTGAAACCATTCCCGCCTTCAAGTGCACCGGCAACAAGTGCGCGTGCAACTGCTGCCCCCTCAATTGGACGATATTTGCGCAAAGGGCCTTTAAAGAGAAACGAAAGCCGTGGCAGCACCGACGCGGCAAGCCCCTCAGCAAAGCGTTGTTCCTGACGCTCACCAAGCAACAAAGACGGTCGGAACACTTTTGTGCAAGCATAAGACAACCCACGAACCGCCTCTTCAAGCTCCCCTTTGACCTTCAGATAGGAGTTGGAACTGCCCGCTGCTGCACCAATCGAAGAAACCATGAGAAACTGCTCAGCACCTGCTTCACGTGCCAACCGTGTAAGGTCGTAGGCAAGCTGGAAGTCAATCGCGTAAAACGCTTCTTTTGAGCCGGCTGCCTTCAGCGTGGTCCCCAGACAGCAGAACACATCCGTCACGTTCATTGGCAGTTGAAGGCTGGAAAAATCGCTGAAATCGGTCAGATGCAAACGAAGCTTATCATCTTCAATCGCTGGATCTTTGCGCACAACTGCATGAACCTCGTCATACGCCTCACTGGCAAGCAGCAGCCGAACCACCTCAGAACCAATCAGCCCAGTTGCACCAAAGACCATCGCCACACGATTTTTCATAGGAAATTTCTCCGATTATCAGCCAAAGCAGATTGGTAGATCAGGGTGAGAGTTTAAAACTCGAGCAAATTGAAGCCTAATGCAAAAAATAAGAGCACCATTTCAGGTGCTTTCATTTCGATTGCTATTTGGGAATGGCAGAGAGCAGCGGGAAGAGTGCCATATGGAAGTTTCCGAGCCAGGTTACATACCAGTCCGCAAGCTCTGGCATTGTCGTGTTGGTGCCAAGATCAACATCTCTCTTCCATAACACGATGCTGCAATATCGAGCATGTTCAGCAGGGTCCCAATCAAGTGATGCACCGATCTCTGTCTCTACATGTTCTTTTTGGCGTAGCAGTTCTTTGAAGTAGGCCTCGCCGGGCTCATTCCGAAAGTTGATCATAACTTTCGCGCAGTTTTCTTCATCCAGGTAATGGAGACTCAGATAGGCGTTCGGTATGCCAAATTTGATGTCGTAGTAACTTCCGTCAGGAACATTATTTCTCAGTTTAATCGGCAGTTTAGTGTCAGACATCTGGTCTTTGACTGCTTGCCAAATATCATGATGTTTTTGTTTTAGTTCACTCATGAGTTGTTTTTTCCTAGCTGAAGCTGTTTGTGACAATGCAAAAAAGGGCACCCCGAAGGATGCCCTAATTCGTTTAAGCGTTGGTTGGCTTGGCTTAGAAGCCCATGCCGCCCATGCCGCCCATGCCGCCGTCCATAGGAGGCATTGCTGGGCCAGCGTCTTTCTTAGGCAGTTCAGCTACCATTGCTTCGGTAGTGATCAGCAGGCCTGCAACAGATGCAGCATCCTGAAGAGCAGTACGAACAACCTTAGTTGGATCGATGATGCCAGCTTCAATCATGTTGACATATTCTTCGGTCTGAGCATTGAAGCCGAAGGTCTCATCCGCAATGTTGTCCTGGATTTTGCCAACAACGATGGAACCTTCAACACCAGAGTTTTCAGAGATCTGGCGAAGCGGAGCTTCAAGAGCGCGCAGAACGATCTTGATACCAGCTTCAATGTCAACGTTCTCGGAAGATACTTTCTCAACAGCAGCTTTTGCACGAAGAAGAGCACAACCACCACCTGGTACGATACCTTCTTCAACAGCAGCGCGTGTTGCGTTTAGGGCATCGTCGATGCGGTCTTTTTTCTCTTTAACTTCTACTTCGGTTGCACCACCAACGCGGATAACTGCAACACCGCCAGCAAGCTTAGCAAGACGTTCCTGCAGCTTCTCGCGGTCGTAGTCAGAAGAAGTTTCTTCAATCTGGGCTTTGATCTGGGAAACGCGTGCTTCGATGTCAGCTTTTTCGCCAGCACCATCAACAATGGTAGTGGTTTCTTTGGTGATGTTCACCTTGTCTGCAGTGCCGAGCATGTCGATGGTGACATTTTCCAGCTTGATGCCCAGATCGTCAGAGATCACGGTACCACCAGTCAGGATAGCGATGTCTTCGAGCATTGCTTTACGACGGTCGCCGAAGCCAGGAGCCTTAACAGCAGCAATCTTCAGGCCACCACGCAGTTTGTTCACTACGAGAGTTGCCAGTGCTTCACCTTCAACATCTTCAGCGATGATGATGAGTGGGCGGGAAGACTGAACAGCGCTTTCAAGGATTGGAAGCATTGGCTGCAAGTTGGAAAGCTTTTTCTCGTGAAGGAGAATAAGTGGCTTTTCCAGGTCAGCAATCATCTTTTCAGCGTTGGTGACGAAGTATGGAGAAAGGTAACCGCGGTCGAACTGCATACCTTCAACAACTTCAAGCTCGGTCTCAAGAGACTTAGCTTCTTCAACGGTGATAACACCTTCGTTGCCAACGCGCTGCATTGCTTCAGCAATGTCTTCGCCGATCTGGGTGTCGCCGTTAGCAGAGATAGTGCCAACCTGTGCAACTTCGTCAGTAGAAGAGATAGACTTGGAACGTGCGGTCAGGTCTGCAACAGCAGCAGCAGTTGCCATGTCAACGCCGCGCTTCAGGTCCATTGGGTTCATGCCAGCAGCAACGAACTTTGCACCTTCTTTAACGATAGCCTGCGCCAGAACTGTCGCAGTTGTTGTACCGTCACCAGCAATGTCGTTGGTTTTGGAAGCAACTTCACGCACCATCTGTGCGCCCATGTTTTCGAACTTGTCTTCAAGTTCGATTTCCTTCGCAACAGAAACACCGTCTTTGGTGATGCGTGGTGCGCCGAATGCTTTATCCAGAACAACGTTACGACCTTTAGGGCCGAGGGTAACTTTTACAGCGTTTGCAAGGATGTCGACGCCTTTAAGCATCTTGTCGCGGGCATCGGAGCCGAATTTGACTTCTTTAGCAGCCATGGTTTTGTCTCACTTAAATTCTTGAATAACAGAAGGGATCGTGGGGTCTCAACAATGGCCTGGAATTAAGCCAGGATACCCATGATGTCGGATTCCTTCATGATCAGCAGGTCTTCACCGTCGATCTTAACTTCAGTACCGGACCATTTGCCGAACAGAACGCGGTCACCAGCTTTAACGTCGATAGCGATCAGCTCACCGTTGTCCTTACGTGCGCCAGCGCCAACAGCGATAACTTCGCCTTCCTGTGGCTTTTCTTTTGCAGTGTCAGGAATGATGATGCCACCAGCTGTTTTTTCTTCAGACTCAATGCGGCGAACGACAACACGGTCGTGTAGCGGACGAAACTTCATAATTGGCTCTTCCTCTCATACGCGAGCGCCCCTTTTAGGCAACGCCCGGACGCGAAGGTTAAAAACTTTGAGAGTGGGTGAAACCTTGCGGGCCCACAGTGATTAGCACTCCCAAAGGCAGAGTGCTAACAACCGTGAAATGATGTAGTTTCACCCTCTGGTATAGTCAAGGAGAGAGCGGCAAAAAAATATTCTGGAGCGCAAAAAATATAGGAATACTGCGAGAAATTGGGGGCAATCTGGGACAGTCTCAACTCACCCTAGACGAATGGACTGTCTGTGCTGCCTGCACGGGAATTTCCGGAATCAGCGCAAAAGAAAAGCCGGCTTTAAGATCAAAGCCAGCTTTTGAACTTTAACAGGAAGCTTTCAGGTCTTAGAGCGTGTTCCCGAAAAGTGGTTCCGGTTTTTGGATAAGAATACGCGCAAAATTAAAGAGTTAGAGCTTGGTGCGTGAATGCATATGAACGCAACATGCTCTAATTCTGAAGAGGCGCGTCCTTCATGGAAAACGGAAGCTCAAAGCTGCCGGACTTTTCCGAGTTCTCGTCGTTAAACTGCACCTTCAGCACATAGTCTCCAGCTTGCAGCCCTTTAAGGTTGAAGCTCAAAGATGTCTGATACTCGCGGATTTGGTTGAAGCTTGCGGAGTGCAAGGCGGTAAACCCGTCCTGCGAAGCAAGCACCTGACCAGTGGTGTTGCGCAGTTCAAAGTCAACGCTCAGATCAATCGCATATGTGCTGCCCATTTCTTTGTAAGAGAAGCCAACAGGCTCAGCATAAACGGTCAATGGATCACCGCTCTGGAACTCTGCCGTCTCTAGGGGTGTGTAAGCCCCATAACTCTCAGCTGGTAGTGCGATGAATTTTGCTGCCGTAAAAGCGAGTGGCTGCTGCTGCCAGGCAATGGTGTAGGCGTCCTGAGCAGCTTTAAAGCCAGCGCTCGGCGCACTCTTGTCTTCAGCAGATGCAGCGCTACCCAACAAAGCAACCGCAAAAATAGAACAGGCTGCAGCTTTTGCGTAAGCTGACATCCCTCTCACTGTAAATGGCATTGTTAGCCCCCTAGAGCCAGCAGAACACAATATCTGCGGCACTCACCTGATTCTTGGCGGTGGTATAGCTCTTAAATCTAAGGGAGACAATACTGCCCCATTTGTTGAGGCAGCTTAGATATGCGTCACGAAGACATTCCTCATGCGATGGTTAAGCAATTACCACGCAATTGATCAGGCACCGGCTCGTTCAGCCCAGGATTGCTTCTTCCGGTAGATGGTCGAGGGGCTGATTTCCAAGGCGGCAGCTGCAAGGGCAATGTTGCCGTCAAAAGTTTCAAGCGTGGTCTCGATAATCTGCTTTTCCTGAAACCACAGCGGTTCGATTGACCGCCCCATGGAAGGCATCGGTTCGCTTGTGCTGAAGGCAATCTCGGAAAGAACAGGAACAGCCTGGTCACGCAGTAAAGGAGAGAGCATGAGTTCAGTGACTTCATCACCGTCATTCATGACCACAAGCTGGCGAATGACATTCTCCAGTTCGCGCACGTTACCCGGCCAGCTGTGCTGCAACAAAAGAGCTTCTGCATAGGTCGAAAAACGCTGAAATCTGCGATTTTCTTCTGCTGCATACTTCTTCAGGAATGTTTGAGCGAGGGACGGTATGTCCTCGCGGCGCTCCCGAAGAGCGGGCAGGCGGATCGGCAGCACGTGGAGACGATAGAACAGGTCCTCACGGAAGCGACCTGCGGTGATCTCTGTTTTCGGGTCTCTGTTGGTTGCGCAGATAACGCGCAGATCCAGCGAGCGTGGTTTATGCTCTCCAACCCGTTGAATGGAGCCGGTCTGAAGGAAACGCAAAAGTTTGCTCTGCAAGCAGAGTTCCATTTCACCGATCTCATCAAGGAACAAAGTTCCCCCATCGGCAAGCTCTGCTGCACCAGCTCTGGCCTCATCTGCTCCGGTAAAGGCACCGCGTGCATGACCGAAGATCTCGGACTCCATCAAATTGGCCGGAATCGCTCCACAGTTGATTGCGACAAAAGGCCCGCCTTTGCGTGCCGATCTGGCATGCAGCGCCTGTGCACACAGTTCCTTGCCTGTACCTGATTCTCCGGTAATGAAGGCTGGTGCGCTGGATGTGGCCATCCGGTTGATCTGCGCATAAACGCTTTGCATGCGGTTGGAAGCACCAACAAACCCTTCAAACTGAGCAGCTGTTCCAGACGTGTCGCTGGAGACAATCGCCTCAGAGCCAGTCGCGGCTGAAAGGGAAGGTGAGGGTGCCGCTCTCTTGAAGACACCCAGATGTGCTTCAAGTTTCTCCAAAAGCATTTCGCTTGTGTAAGGTTTGGTCAAAAAGTCATGGGCACCATTGCGCATGGCATTCATGGCACGGCTCACAGACCCCTTGGCACTGACAGCAATCATAACCGCGCGCGGCGCAGCAGCGACAATCTCTGAAAGCTCGGCTTCCCCACCGATGCATTCAAGATCGACAATAACGATATTGATTGGGGTATGTCGCAAAAAGGCGACAGCATGTTCTTTGCTCGCAAGAACATGCGCAGGTTGTCCGCTGGTAACATGCTTCGACAAAGCACTACTGGTTTTACGAGCCTCTGCACGATTAGTGTCAACGACACAGGCGTTCAAAAACCTATTGGTAGCTTTGGGGGATCCCATTGGCAGGCAACCTCAAAAATCAATACATCAGGTCGAAAATCATTCGACACCCTGAGTTTGTGCAAACAGGGTAAACAAACCCTTTTCGTTTTCGAGGTTGATTGCATTATGCAGTTAATTTCTTTCACGCAGAACGCTTCGAGCAACTTTCTTACCCGATAAATATCATTGTTCGCCAGAATCGCGCGCCGAAGTTCAGCTCGGGATTGTGACGAAAATCGTATGCGCTGATGATATATGTAGCTCTATTGTCATTCTTGCGGGGACAACACGGGTTTTCCCTAGAAATATAATGGGTATAGGGTTCGAACGACCTCAGTAAATGCGGCAAAATTCAGGTATGTATTTTGTGATTCGGACCAACAGGTACTCTTGAGGATATGACGCGCTTGGCGAACATTTCCATTTTGTTTTCTATTTCAGCCATTGCGGCCTCTTGTGGCACTGTGATGGTCTACCTTTTTGCGCGTCCGGTTGGCGAGGCCATCACCGTTGCCTTCACGGCGATGTGCACCATGATCTTCATCCATTTCATGTTGACCCGCTCTCAGGAAAAATCTGCGGTATCTGACGCTGTCAATCGCTTGGAAGAGCGGATTGCAGTCATCGATGATGATGTCGGAAACCTCGAAGGCCGCCTCACTGGCGTCGAGCACAACATTCCGCGTCGCACACGGGAAGAGATCGACCCGCTGTTTGCTGAAGTGGAGGTAATCGGTTCTCTGGTGAAGCAGATGGCCGAAGCCATGGCCGACATGGAAACCCGGATCGAAGATCAGGGCATTGCCATCGAGGACCAGCGCACCAAGCAAGCACAGCTTCAGCCTCAACCAGCTCAGCGCCTGGCCGCTCCGCAGGCCGCGGTGAGAGAACCATCTGTTGATCTGGCCAGTCAGGCAGCTGCTGCATTTGCGAGCGCAGCAGGCCAACCAATGGCTGCAAGTCAACCGATGGGTGCGGTGCAGGAACCGTTTGCTGAGACGCGCGCACCAGAGATGAAGCGCCCGGCAGCTCCGCGCATGCACCATCCTAATGCTGCTCTTGCCGAAGAAATTCGCGCAAGCATCGAAGCGGGTAGGGTGGACCTCTACCTTCAGCCTATCGTGACATTACCGCAGCGCCGTGTTCGCTATTACGAAGCCCTGACGCGTCTGCGCAAAGCCAATGGCGACACGCTGGAACCAATCGAGTTCCTTCAGGAAGCGGACCGCACCGGCCAAATGCCAGCGATCGACAACATTTTGTTGTTCCGTTCCCTTCAGATCCTGAAGCGTCTGGCAACCCGCAACAGAGAAGCAGGTTTGTTCTGTAACCTGTCTCCAAGCACGCTCATGGATGAAAACTTCTTCCCGGGCTTTCTGGAGTTCGTGCGCGCCAACGACACATACTCAGATCTGTTGATCTTCGAGTTCTCGCAGGCTGATGTCGCCGTCATGAGCGCGATTGAGTATGAGAGCCTCGCTGCTCTGGCTGAGCTGGGCTTCCGGTTCTCTGTAGACCGCATCACCGATCTGCGCATGGACTTCCGCGCTCTGGCTGATCGCGGCTTCCGCTTTGCAAAGCTGCATGCATCACGCCTGTTGTTGCATGAAGATGATCTGGCCAAGAGCAACATCCATCCGGCTGATTTTGGCAGTTTGCTGCAACGCTATGGCATTGAGCTGATCGTGGATCACGTGGAGAGCGAAGGCGCTGTGCTGGAGCTTCTGGAAATGGACATCCGCTGTGCGCAGGGCTTCCTGTTCTCACCGCCGCGTCCTGTCCGTGCAGACGTTCTGCAAGGCGCACCAAACCCGCGGTCACTAAAGAAAGAGGCGAGCTGATTTTCATCAACTCGCCTGCTTGTTTTTCATGCTTTGCGTAAGAGTTAGTTCAGTGGTTTGCCAACCGTAACAAAGGTTGGCTCAATACCATCAAACATGTCCTGAGCAACCTCACGAACACCTTCTAGTGTCACGGCTTCAACCATCTCATTGCGCTTGTCGATGTAATCAATGCCCAGCTCCTGGGTCTGAATGCCTGTCAGCTGACGGGCAATGCTGCTGGAGCTGTCAAAGTTGAGAGCGTAGTTGCCAGTCAGATAGGACTTCGCTTCTTCAAGTTCTGCCGGAGTAGGCCCAGTCTGCGCCATACGCACCATCTGCTTCTTGATGATATCAATCGCTTCACCAGCTTTGTCCGAGCGTGTACCCGTGGACCCCATCAACAGCGCTGCGTGCTTGTAAGGAACCAGATAAGAACCAACGGAGTAAGCCAGACCACGCTGCTCGCGGATTTCGTCATAGAGCCATGAAGAAAATGATCCGCCACCCAGAATGTGGTTCATCACGAAGGCAGACATGAACTTCGGATCATGACGTTCATAACCCGGCAGAGCGAACTGAATGGAAGTCTGTGGGCTCTCAAAGTCAACGTGAACAGCCTTATCTGTCACAGGCTCCACATTGGGAATGGCAACCAGATCTCCGTTTTCAGGCAAGTTTGCAAAGACTTTGTCCAAAACGCTGGCCAACTCATCAGCACTAATGGCTCCCACAACGCCGATCTTCAAAGAGTCCTTTGCAAAGATCTTTGCGCGCTGTGTTTTCAGATCATCAGAAGTCAGCTGGGCAACCGTATCCTCTGTTCCCCGGCTTGGGCGGCCATAAGGGTGATCCGGGAAGATGGTCTTGGACAAATTCAGACCAGCCAGAGCATCTGGGCGCTTCAGGCTACGACGAATGCCAGAGATCGTCTGTGCTTTCATCCGCTCAAGCGGGTCATTATCAAAACGTGGCTCGTTCACAGCTAGACGAAGCATCTCGAAGGTGTGATCTTTATTGGCCTGCAAGCTCTGGAAAGACCCATAGAAGAAGTCGCGGCCAGAACTGAAGGACAGACTCATAGTCAGATCTTCAAGGCGTCCCTGAAAGGCTTGGGAATCCAGATCACCAGCCCCTTCATCAAGCATGGTGCTCAGTAGGTTGGTCACACCCAGCTTTGCATCTGAATCCTGAGAGCTACCACCTGCAAACGCGAAGTTCAGTGCGATGATCGGAACAGTGTAGTCTTCTACCAACCATGCTGTGATCCCTCCAGGGCTTTTAACCTCTTGAATCTCGATGGCCTGGCTGTTCTGCACAAAGGTAGCGACAAACAGGAATGACAAGGCCAGCAACGCAAACAAGCTTGCCGTCATGCGGGAAGCGGAGGCAGAAGCTGCCATAAGAACTTTAGCTTTCATCGAGCGTCCCCTCTCACTCTGCATTTTCAGGTTTTGCAGCAGGCATCAGATAGCTCGCTACACTGGTTTCACTAAGGTACTTCTGTGCAACTGCCTGAACCTGTTCAGGTGTCACTTTGGCAATGCGAGCAGGCCAGGTCTGAACCTTCTCAACAGAACCGCCTGTGGTCAGAGCTGTCCCAAAGATGCGCGCCAGCACGTCTTGCTTGTCTTGCGCGTAAATGGCAGAGGCCAGCATAGAGCGTTTAGAACGTTCCACTTCTTCAGCTGTCACACCATTCTCAAGAACATCATTCACGATTGCCAGAGCACGTTTCTCCAGTTCCTCAAGCTCAACACCATCCTTTGGAGAGGTGTAAAGAATGAAGCGGGTGTCATCCAAAGCGGTGGATTGGTACCAGGCTCCAGCACTGGTCGCGACTTCGCCTTCAATCACCAACGCTTTGTAAAGCCGGCTGTTAGCGCCGCCACCTAAAATGTCTGAAAGCACTTCAAGAGCTTCAGAGTCACTTGGCTCAGCAGTGGTTGAGCTTGGTACGATCCAGCCATGTTGCAGGCTTGGCTGCGCAACCTGATCACTCTGCAGACTAACTTCGCGATTACCTGGTACGATCTGGACATGCGGACGATCACGTGGACCCGGGTCTGCACGTTGCTCAACCTTGCCATAGGTCTTCTTGGCGAGGGCCAGAACGTCTTCCGAGGTCACATCACCGGCGACAATCAGGATTGCGTTGTTTGGTGTGTAGTACTTGTCGTAAAAGGCGATAGCATCGTCTTTGTTCAGCGCCTGAATTTCGTTTTTCCAGCCAATCACCGGAATACCGTAGGGGCTGTTCGGAAACAGGACCTGATCGAATGTCTCAGATAGTCTGGCAGCAGGACTGCGGTCCACACGTTGGGAACGCTCTTCGAGCACCACATCCCGTTCCGGATCAACCTGCTTTTCAGTCAGGATCAGGTTGGACATGCGATCCGCCTCATAGCCCATCACCATTTCCAGATGTTCTTTGGCAACCTGCTGATAATAGGCCGTGTAGTCTTGAGAGGTGAAGGCGTTTTCCTGACCACCTACCTGAGCAACCTTTTTGGAGAACTCACCCTCTGGTGTATTCTTGGTTCCTTTGAACATGAGATGTTCAAGAAAATGCGCGATGCCGGATTTACCGGGTTTTTCATCTGCTCCGCCAACGCGGTACCACACCATGTGGGTCACAATCGGGGCGCGTCGGTCAGGGATGACAACCACCTGAAGGCCGTTGTCGAGAGTGGTTTGGGAAACATCGGTTCCGCCGATGTGTATTTTTGAAAAGTCTTCGATTGAAGCTTTCCCTGTCGTATCCGCAGCCACGGGCAATACTGGGCTTGCGAAAACAACCAGACTCAAAGCGAGGGCTTTAAGCGCGAGAGATCGACCAGTCACGTAGGGGGCTCCCTTTAAAATGAGCAGGACACAGCTGTCCTACCTATACCGTGATTGTGGTTAATCTCCTCGTGAATTATTCGTAATCTATTGCAGCTATAATGAAAAAAGCGCGAACATGGTCGCGCTTGCTTCATAGTTTATTCAGGCTTTCAGTAAGACTTGAACTCTCTGTGAGAGAGGTTCTTACTGCTTGCTCATATCGATACGAGCGCCGTCTTCAATTGCTGCTGCTTCACGCTTTTTGCGAACTTCTTCGCTTTCGTCCACTTCCGGGGTCGCAAAAGCAACGCCTGCAACAGGAGTGGAGTAAGCCACTGGAGGCTCGGTCAGGTACTTGCGTGTCGGCGTACAACTTGGATCGCCAGGTGCGCAAATCGGTGCTTCCACATCCTTGCCACCAAGCTGTTTTTTAGCGTCCTGATACTGCCTGCCAAGAGCTGCCAGTTCAGTCGGGCTCAGCTTGTCACCATCAAGAAGCTGCTGCTGACGTTTCTCAGCTGCGAAATCGCGAGGGCGAGCCGCTGCTTTCTCCAACGCAGGATGGCCGCGCATTTGCTCAATGCTCAAAGGCTCACCTGGCTCTACCTTGTAGAACGCACGGATCTCTTCAAGTTCTTCCTTGGAGCGGTCAACCGGCCAGTTGCTAGCAACTTCAGAAAGCTTGCGGGAATCTGGCTGCGGAAGGTTGCCAGCCTGTGTCGGCATAACAAGCGGAGCACGCTCTTTGTACTTGATGTCAGTGTTTTTCTGAGACTCAAGACCAACGGCACTCAGGACACCCGTCATCAAACTCAAATCGGTGGTTTCAGTGCCATCATCGAAGTCACCATTACCTGTCATACAGGCGGATAGTGCGAGAGAGAGCCCGCAAACAAAAGTGGCCCGAACAACGAATTTTTTGCTACGGCTTTGCAATTTCATTACCCTTGTTTCCCGATCACCATCAAAACGGCGTTTGACAGGCATCACGGGTCAAATGACAGCCTGCGAAATCTGTAGTCCTCATAATCCAGTGACGCCACCTTAAAACAGGAATCACGAAACCATGAAGGCCCTAAGTGTGTAGTTATGCCCAGAAGCACCCGATATTCCCCACATATAATTGAGAATTAGGCAGTTTTAGGGCCGGCTATCCTTATTTTTGCCAATAAATAAGGTGTCGAGCAGCAAACCAGCAGCGCCAATAACAATCCATGCATCGGCAAGATTGAAGACGTACCAGGAAAATTCCCCAACATGGAAATAGAGGTAATCGACGACTTTGCCATAATAGAGGCGGTCAAAACCATTGCTCAGGGCGCCGGAGAGAACCAGCCCGAGGCAGAAACCTTCCAGCCGGTTACTTGCGCGCGCACTCCAGAACCAGATGAAAACTGAGGCAACAACCGTAAAGGCTGCCAATCCCCAGCGGCCAAACTCTGTCGTTTGCTGGAAAAATCCGTAGGAAACGCCTTTGTTCCAGACCAGAACCAGATCCAGAAAAGGGCCAACTGGGATTGTAGGAATACCGCCACCTGAGAAATGGGCGACAGCCCAGAACTTGGCAATCTGATCAACAACCAGACCAGCTATGGCAAGGAGGAGGACGAGGGAACTGTGATGTCCCCAAAACTTCAGTTTCTTCAAGGTCAATTCCCTCGTCACATCGTTCGCTTAAACAGTCGCGCCATCCAGCTCGCGCATTGCATCCGCATCGCGCAGTGTCAGCTCAGGATACTCAGCGTCTGCACCAACTTCTGGCAGGATCTTCCAGGAGCGGGCACACTTGTTGCCCTCAGCAAGACCCGGCACAACGCCAACACCAGCAGTGTCTTCCAACGTGAACGCACCTTCAGGAGCGCTGTCGGAGGACAGGTTCAGCTGGGATGTGATCGCGATTTCTGCAGCGTCCAGCCCGTCCAGAGCAGCCATCAGGTCTGCATCTGAGATGTAAACGGTTGGATGTGCTTCCAAAGAAGAACCGATCCGCTTTTCACGGCGTTCGATTTCCAATGCTCCAGTGATCACGCGGCGCACCGCACGGACCTTCTCCCACTTCGCTGCCAGCTCATCGTTTCTCCACGCAGAAGAAACAGCAGGGAACTGCTGCAGGTGCACAGAAGTTGTCGCTTCACCGTAACGGTAGATCCAGCTCTCTTCCATGGTGAATGGCAGAATTGGTGCCAGCCACATGGTCAGATGACGGAACAGCTGCTCAATCACATAAAGAGAGGCTTTGCGCTTCGTGGAAGACGGAGCATCGCAATACAGCGCATCCTTGCGGATATCGAAGTAGAACGCAGACAGTTCAACAGTCATGAAGTTGAACAGAGCAGAGAACACGCGCTTGCTGTCGAACGCCTGATAGGCATCACGAACCAGCACATCCAGCTCGGCCAGACGGTGCAACATCAACAGCTCAAGCTCATTCATGTCAGCAAGAGCAATCTCTTCGCCGTCATAGTGACCAAGAGACCCAAGCATGAAGCGCAGAGTGTTACGCATCTTGCGGTAGGCATCAACGTTGGTCTTGATGATCTCAGGGCCGATACGCTGGTCTTCAGCATAATCGACTGAACCAACCCACAAACGCAGAATGTCCGCGCCGTACTGCTTGATGACGTCCTGAGGCGCAACCGTGTTGCCCAAAGACTTGGACATCTTGCGGCCTTGCTCATCCATGGTGAACCCGTGGGTGAGAACAGCGTCATATGGTGCATGACCGCGAGTACCACAGCTTTCCAGCAGGGAAGAGTGGAACCAGCCACGGTGCTGATCGGTACCCTCAAGGTACAGAACGTAGTCGTCACCACCCAAACCTTTACGGTTCGGGTTCAGGTCTTCACGGCGTTCCATGCAGAAGGCGTGTGTTGAACCGGAATCGAACCACACGTCGAGGATGTCCTCGACTTTCTCGAAGTTCTCAGCATCATATGCATCGCCAAGGAAGCGCTGTGTTGCGCCTTCTTCAAACCATGCATCCGCACCTTCATTCTGGAAGGCTTCAAAGATACGCGCGTTAACCGCTTCGTCCTTCAAAACTTCACCAGTTTCCTTGTTCACAAGCACGGTGATCGGCACGCCCCATGCACGCTGACGGGAAAGAACCCAGTCAGGGCGGGCTTCGATCATGGCGTTCAGACGGTTCTGGCCAGTTGCTGGCACAAAACGGGTCTCGGAGATCGCCTTTAGCGCGCGGGCACGCAGTGTGTCACCTTTGGCGTCCTCGGAAAGCTCCTTGTCCATGTAAACAAACCACTGCGGCGTGTTACGGAAGATCAGCGGTGCTTTAGAGCGCCAGGAGTGCGGATAGGAGTGCTTCACACGGCCACGAGCCATCAGACCGCCAACTTCTGTCAGCTTTTCGATAACAGCTTTGTTGGTGGAGCCTTCCTTGCCTTTACGGTCCAGGATGTACTTGCCTTCAAACAGCGGCACATGCGGATAGTAAGAACCATCCGGCTGAACGGTCATCGGAACCTGCTCAGTGCCAGCTCTTGCAAAAGCTTCCCGGTTGTCCAGGAACATCTGGAAATCTTCCTGACCATGACCAGGAGCGGTGTGCACGAAGCCAGTACCAGCATCATCGGTGACATGCTCACCGGCAAGCATTGGCACGTTGAAGTCGAAGTAGTCGCCAGCGCCTTCTGCACCACGCAGCGGATGCGCGCAGTATTCGATTGTGCTCACATCAACATCGGAAACACGCTCATAGGCATCAACGCGGGAGGCTTCAAAAACAGTTTCAGCAAGCTTGTCAGCAATAATGAACTCTTCGCCAACCTTCGCCCAGTTGTCTTCAGCAGCTTCAGTCACCTTGTAGATGCCATAGCTGATGTCGTTAGAGAACGAGATCGCGCGGTTAGCAGGGATGGTCCATGGAGTGGTTGTCCAGATAACCACTTTCTTGCCGATCAGCGCTTCATTGCCGGACACAATCGGGAAGGTTACCCAGATGGTGTGGGAGATATGGTCTTCATACTCCACTTCTGCTTCAGCAAGAGCAGTCTTCTCAACGATGGACCACATCACAGGCTTGGAGCCACGATACAACTGGCCGGATGTTGCGAACTTCATCAGTTCTTTCGCAATCACAGCTTCACTGTCGTAGCGCATGGTCAGATATGGGTTGTCCCAGTCTGCTTCAATACCAAGGCGCTTGAATTCTTCGCGCTGAACGTCAATCCACTTGTCCGCAAATTCACGGCATTCCTTACGGAATTCGTTGATCGGCACAGCGTCTTTGTTTTTGCCTTTTTTGCGATACTGCTCTTCGATCTTCCATTCGATCGGCAGACCATGGCAGTCCCAGCCAGGAACGTAGTTCGCATCAAAGCCCTGCATCTGCATGGAGCGGTTGATGATGTCCTTCAGGGTCTTGTTCAGCGCATGACCAATATGGATGTTACCGTTCGCATAAGGAGGGCCATCATGCAGGATGAACTTAGGGCGACCTGCGGATTGATCGCGCATCACCTTGTAAAGGTCCTTGTCCAACCACTTGGAAAGGATCTTAGGTTCATTCTTTGGAAGGCCTGCCCGCATTGGGAACTCAGTTTTAGGCAGGTTGAGCGTGTCCGAATAATCGCGGCTCGGTGTATCGGTCATTTGGCAGTCCGCTTATGTGGGCATTTGTTTGCCCATAGGCATTTGGTAAAGCGCAGGAATTTGCGCAAGTTTGAAAATCCCGCCGTCTCTGTGACGGTTGGAGGTCTCCCGGTACTTCAGGGCGCCAGCGGGCGTCTCAACTGAAGGCCGGGCCAATAATTCGAAATTGGCACACCTTGAGTAAGGTCAAAGGAGCAGTCCTGTTATCTTCAAACTCGGCTAACATAATGAGTGCTTTTAGCAGCGCTTATCCTAGGAATAAAGAGCCTCTAACAACAAAGCTCAATATTCTCAAGACCAAGCGCAATTTTCCTGAAGACGGAACCCACGACCCAATCGTCAGTAATGGCGCTTGGGTGAGCTGTCGACAAGCTCTTCACTTTCCGCCTGACGCTTCGCAGCGGTCCGTTCACGGTGTGCAATGTAAAGCCCGCCACCTGCAATCAAAGCCACACCCAGCCAGACAAACATGTCCGGAATGTCCCCAAACAGCACAAAGCCGACAATCGTTGCACTGATGATCTCGGTATAGCTGAGCGGTGCAAGAACGGAGGCAGGGGCTCGGTCAAACGCAAGCACGATACAGCCGTGTGAAGCAAACGAGATGATGCCCATCAACACGAACAATGGCAGATGAGTAAGATCCGGTGTTGTCCAGGCGGCAGCTTCAAACCCAAGCAGGCTTGCGATGATAACAAGCGGTGTCAGCGTCAAAACACCAGCAATACCCGTCGCGAACTGAATGCCAAGCAAAGAGGCACTCCCTGCAAGTTTGCGCGTCAGAACAAGATAAACTGCAAAGGAGGTCGCGGCAGCAAGTGGCAACAGAGATGGCCAACCCAAAGCGCTGGATCCTGGACGGATAATGATCAGCGCTCCGATCATGCCAACCACAACAGCCGCCCAACGGCGCACACCTACTTTTTCCTTCAAAACAACGGCAGAAAGTACAGTCAGGATCATCGGCTGCACAAAGAAGATCGCAATCGCATCCGCCAAAGGCATGTATTTAAGAGAGGTGAAGAAGAAGATTGAGCAAATCGCGAGACAAGCACCGCGCACCAGCTGAATACGGTTGACCTCTTTCATCAAAGAGCCGAACGAACGGCCCATGAAACCCGCAATCACGAGAACAATAATCGCCTGACACAGGAAGCGGCCAAGCGACACCTCAACTGGCGAAATGAACGCACTAAGATACTTGGCCGTGCCATCCATCAGGGGGGCCAGAGACATTCCGGCGACCATAAACAGAATGCCATGTAGCCCGGCATTGGAGGTATGACTATCTGTCGAGGCGGTTGTTGTTGTCATGTTGCTCTCGGATAATGGGGATACGCTGACATATCAAAGCCAGCGCAGAGGGTAAGGGCCTATATTGACGCACCAGCTATTCCTTTGCGCAACCAAAAGAAAGTGCCGGTAGCGGGCTATTCAGTGCAGTTATCTAAAGAGTATCTGTTCCGCCCCTCAATATTATGAGGGAGAGGGTTTTCTCTCTGCATTTGCAAGTATCAGTCCGCTGCAGATAAGCATACCAACGCCAACCCAGACAAACTCGTCTGGGATTTCATTGAAGACCAGGTAACCGATTGTAGTTGCCGAGAAAATTTCAACGTAATTGATTGGAGCCAATACAGATGCCGGTGCTCTCTCAAAGGCTTTGACCAGCAAAACATGCGCGATCAGGCCAGTGGCACCAAGACAGCATAACAGGATTGTTGGCAGCGTAAAGTTGGCCTCCTGATTGACAATCACCAGATCTCCACCAAAACCAGTCAGCCAAGCATAAATGATGATCGGCAAAATAAAGAGACTGCCAGCAAAGCCAGTCGCGAACTGTATGGCGAGCTGAGAGGATTGCCCGGAGAGCTTGCGTGTCAGCATCAGATAGCAGGCAAATGTAAACGCAGCCGCTAAAACGAGAAGGCTCGCCGGTTGGAAAACGCCGGTGCTGGGGCGCATGATCACAAGCACACCAGCAAACCCAATCAATACCGCCAGCCAACGTTTTGGACCAACTCTCTCCTTCAGAAAGACTGAGGACAGAACAACAAGAATAACCGGCTGCACAAAGAAAATTGCCGTCGCATCTGTCAATGGCAGGTACTTTAACCCAAACACAATGAACACCGAGCCCACCGCAAGCAGCAAGCCACGGCAGAACAAGGGCAAGGTGGTCTCTTTCAAAAGACTGAGCCAGCTCCGTTTTTGAAAAGTGGCAATCGCCAGAATTATGACGAGCTGCACGGCAAAGCGGAAGAACGCGACCGTCAAAGGAGAGAAAAACTCTGAGAGGTATTTCACCACGCCATCGGTGCTCGATAGAATGAGCAACCCGCACATCATCAGCAGTACGCCATGCAACACATTATCAGAGCTGGCAGTGCCAGCTCTCGTAGCCGCTGATGTCATGAACTATCTTTCTAAAGGGGGTGACTACCCGTCAGCATTGAGCATTTGGTCCAGATGAGAGAGCGGTCGCATGGAGGCAATCATTGCCCGTGCCTCAGCGCTATCCTGATCCATTTGGCTAATTAAGGCTTCAATACCGTCAAATTTAAGTTCGGCACGGATAAATCCGACGAAGCAGACTGTGACTGGCTTTTCATATAGGTCACCAGTGAAGTCAAACACATGCACTTCAAGCAGCGGTGCGCCATCATCAAAAGTTGGACGACGACCAAAACTGGCCACACCATCATGCATCACACCGTCAATTTTGATCTGAACGGCATAAACGCCTTCTTTCAGCTCGCAATTATCGGCAAGCTTCAGGTTCGCAGTTGGGTATCCCAACTCGCGGCCACGCTTCTCACCGTGTTGAACGGTCGCTTCAACAAAATAACGATACCCAAGTAAGCCGTTTGCCACTGCCAGTTCGCCTTCAGCAAGAGCGGCGCGGATACGGCTGGAAGAGATGATTTCTCCCCCTTCGTCACCTTCTGCGCCAACGATGGTCACGGCAAATCCATGGGCTTCACCAGCTTGCTCAAGAAACTCAGGTGTTCCTTGACGCCCCTTCCCAAAGTGGAAGTCATAGCCAGTGATGCTCTGGGAAATGCCAAGGCGTCCAACCAGAATGTCCTTCACAAAATCTTCAGCGGCCATACCGCCAAACTCTTTTGTAAAGGGCAGTTCGATCACGCCATCCAGATGTTCCGCTTCAAAGATCTCTGCTTTGACATGTGCAGGCGTCAAACGAAACACAGGCTGATCAGGCCGGAAAAAGGTGCGTGGGTGTGGTTCAAATGTCATGGCGAGGGCCGGAACACCGCGCTTTGAAGCTTCATCACGCGCTAAATCAAGGACAGCCCGATGTCCGCGGTGAACACCATCAAAATTCCCAATAGCAACAACGCCGCCGCGCAGTTTGTCGGGAAACTGCGCAAGGTCGGTAATATGCTGAAAAGAATGCGCCTGTTTGATCGGCTCACCCATGAACTGTACTTCCCGCTTGAGCGTATTACCGAAAAGTGGCTCCGGTTTTCGGATTAAAATACGCGTGAATAGAGAGATTCAGAGTCTGACGCGCGAATGCGTAGAGCGCAGCATACTCCAAACATCTGGAATTTTGCGAGACGGTGCCGTGAGAAGTCCGCCCCGTCAAGCTCTTGAGATGGAGTTTGCCGGGCCGGACACAAGAAACTTCAAGTCCTGTGCAGGAATTTCAGCTTAAAGCGGAATATCCATGTCGGCGCGAGCAGGGACTTTGACCATCGCTTCCCCCTCCAAAACCACCTTGCCTTCGACCAGGCACTGGCAATCCAACCTAGCGCGATTGCCCTTGTCGATCAGCTCTGCAACGCTTACGCGCACCTCAATATCGTCGCCGATATACACAGGCGCGCGAAAATTTAAAGATTGAGACAAATAAATTGCACCTGGGCCCGGTAATCGCGTTCCAAGTACGGCTGAGATAAGGCTCGCAGTGTAAAGACCGTGCGCAATACGAGTTTTGAAAGGGGTCTTTGCTGCAAAATGCTCCGACAAATGGATTGGGTTTCTGTCACCGGAAACCTCTGCGAATCCTACGATGTCTTGAGAGCTGACGTGCTTTACGAAAACTTCGGTCATGCCGACTGAAAGGTCTTCATAAGCGAGTGGACGAAGGCTGAGCATAGTGTTTCCTCGAATTAACCACAGGCAATATTGCCGGTAAAACGCGCGGAAACGCTAGTAAGCGGACCTCTAAAAAACAATTAGGCTTTTAGCATTATTGAAATCGTATTGGAGAAATTAACCTAACTATAACGTAGGGCGGTTAATTTCGCGAAGTTGAATTGGTGGGGACCCCTTTTATTTGGAAGGACACCTGCGTCCAGTGTGACCGAACAATGTCGTGGTCGCCGTGAGTATAGCAGAGAGGCAACGACAGCCTCTTGAGAATATGGAGTTGTACATGGCCCTTGATCTTCAGATGCCAATTCTGGTTGTCGATGATTATAAGACCATGATTCGAATCATTCGGAACTTGTTGAAGCAACTTGGCTTTACGGACATCGATGATGCGGCTGATGGCACTGAGGCCTACGAGAAAATGAAGCAGCGCCGCTACGGCCTGGTGATCTCGGATTGGAACATGGAACCTATGACTGGCTACGAGCTGCTCAAGCAGGTCAGACAGGATGCTGCTCTGTGTAAGACGCCATTCATCATGGTGACGGCTGAGTCTAAAACGGAAAACGTGATCGCTGCCAAAAAGGCAGGGGTTAACAACTACATCGTTAAGCCGTTTAACGCGCAAACTCTTAAAGGCAAAATCGAAGCGGTATTCGCGGACTAATTTGCTTTGCGCACAATTGAAGAATATGGGCTGGGGTGAGGACGCGATAACGAGAGCGCCCCAAACCCTTCTGTGCACCCAACTGACCGGTTACAAGGTCGGGTAGAGCTCTGACCCGGCAGGCGATTTTGCCTGCTGGAGGAGACGTTCCCTACACAGGCAAAGGGAAGTGTTTTGACCAAAATTGATATTCAGCAACTCATCGATTTTCTGGAAGAAAGCCGTGAGAAATCTAGCGAAGTCACACTAACTGATGTGATGGGCCTTGCAGAGGTTATGACAGGTTCAATGGGGGACATCATTGAGCACATCCAACCTGCAGTGACCGTGGAACTGGCAGAAATCGGCGCGGAAATTGCACGGATGAAAGCCGAAATCAGTAAGCTTCGTGTCGCAGATATGAGAGATAATCATATCCCTGACGCTGGTCGGGAGCTGGATGCTATTGTTTCTTCAACAGAGGAAGCAACACATTCAATCATGGAAGCAGCTGAGGCCATCATGGCAGCTGATCCTGAGGACACTCAGACCTATCAGGACACCGTCAACAATCAGGTTATGGAGATTTTTCAGGCCTGCGCGTTTCAGGATATTACTGGACAACGCATTTCTAAAGTTGTCAGCACCCTGAATACGATTGATGAGCGTGTTTCCAACTTCGTCGAACGTTTACGTCTTGAGCAAGAAGCTCATAACGAACAGGGCGGGGAAGAAACGGATGAAGAGCGCCGCAAGCGTGAGCTGATCCTCCATGGCCCGCAGCACAAGGGCGAAGGCGTCTCTCAGGATGAGATTGATGCTATGCTCGGTGATGTGCAGCAGGACGATATCGACAAGCTGTTCGCCTGATTTTACATGCGATCAATTTGTCAGTGGCACTGCCCACAAACAAGAAATCTAAAAGCAGTTTGTTGACCTGAAATGGTGCAAACTGCTTTAGTTTTACCAGCTCAGGCGCCCCATAAAACTGTGCGCATGCAGGCCTTCTGCCTTAAGCATGCTTTCAACGGCTTCGGCATCCCCTGTCAGATCCGCTGCATGAATACCTTCCGTCAAAAACAAAGCGTGGATGCCCTGGGCATTCGCACCTTTGATATCAGTCGGTAAACCGTCACCAATTGCCAGAATCTCAGTTTTTTCAATCGTTCTGCCTGCATGCACATTCAGTTCTGCTCGCGCCATATCGTAGATCGGATGAAAAGGCTTGCCCGTAATGATGACACGGCCACCCATCTCCTCATAAAGCTTTGCGAGTGCACCTCCACACCAGACCAACTTGTCGCCTTGTTCAGCAACAATGTCTGGGTTAGCGCAAATGAGCGGAAGATCCAGCTTCAATAACTCTTCAAAATGAGAGCGGTAATCCTCTGGCTCTTCCACGCGCCTGTTATTCAAACCTGAACAGACGATAATGTCCGCAGCATTTGGCTCCACAAAGTCAAAACTCGCACCGTGAAACAGGCTATGATTCTTTTTAGGGCCAATGTGGTAGACCTTCGCATGATCTATGGTGCGCAGATCAGCCTGAACAACATCACCGGACGAGACAATCGAGTCATAACAGGTTTGTGGAACACCCAAACTGCGAAGATGCTCTTCAATCTCATGGGATGGGCGCGGTGCGTTGGTAATCAGAACGACAGGCTTGCCACAACGCGCCTTATAGGTCTCAAGTGCGTCAATTGCTGCCGGAAATGCCCTCACTCCATTATGTAAAACACCCCAGACATCACATAGAATGCTGTTGAATTGATCTGCAATCTGGCTGAGGCCAGTGATGGGGGATTGCTGCTTCATATGATGTTCTCTTGGAGGAAACTTGGATACGCTCTTGAAAAAAGAGTAGAGTTGAGCCAAATCCTCATAGCCTGAGCAGGTGGCGACGACAAGTAGATATAATCATTGCTCATCTTGCATTGATACTGAGCGCAAATCTCTGTCACAAATATGATTTGGATGCGCCATGTATATGCAGAACAATCTTTGAGACGGAGCGGTTATGGCGGTAAGACAACTTAGCGATACGACAATTAACAGAATTGCCGCTGGTGAAGTGATTGAGCGGCCTGCAAGTGTCGTCAAGGAGCTGGTTGAAAACGCAGTTGATGCTGGTGCTACGCGCATCGAGATCGTCACCGCGACCGGTGGTAAAAGCCTGCTGCGCATCACAGACAATGGTGCAGGCATGACGAAGGAAGACCTTCAGCTCGCCGTCCGCCGCCATTGCACATCCAAACTGCCTGAAGATGATCTCATGGACATCCGGACTATGGGTTTTCGCGGAGAAGCGCTGCCATCCATTGGCGCGATCTCACGTCTGGAAATAACCACACGCCATGCCTCGGAACCTCACGCCTGGAAAATCGAAGTTGAAGGCGGCCAGGACAATGATATTGAACCAGCTGCATTGAACTCCGGAACACGCGTAGAAGTGAAAGATATCTTCTTCTCTGTGCCCGCCCGTCTGAAGTTCCTGAAGTCCGACCGTGCTGAAGCAACCGCGATCACGGAAATCATCAAGCGTATCGCTCTTGCAAACCCAACTGTCAGGTTCACCCTCTCTGGATCAGACCGCCGGCAGCTGGAACTGCCAGCTTGCACTGGAGATGATGCGGATCTCGCCCGGATCGGACAAATACTGAGCGCAGAGTTTACAAAGAACGCTATGGAGATTGAAGCACTGAGGGAAGGAGTGCATCTGTATGGATATGCAGGTCTGCCAACCTTCCACCGCGCCAACTCACAGCACCAGTTCTTCTTCGTAAATGGCCGCCCAGTCAGAGACAAATTGCTCTTGGGCTCCCTGAAAGCAGCATATTCAGACGTGCTATCTCGTGATCGCCACCCGATTGTAGTGCTCAACATTGATCTTGACCCTCACCAAGTGGATGTAAACGTACATCCAGCAAAGGCAGACGTACGCTTCCGAGATGGTCAGCTGGTTCGTGGATTGATGATCGGTGCACTGAAGAATGCCTTCGTTCAGTCTGGCTTTAGAGCATCCACTGCAAACACCCAATCTGCAATCAACGCCATCCGCCCAATGGGGCAAAGCGCAGGCTTCAATGTTCATTCTGATGAGTCTATGCATACGCCCCAAGGCAATAGAGAAGCTCCTCAAAACTATTCATGGCAACAATCGTCCTATCGACCGGAAGAAGGTCCTGCAGGTGTGTGGAGTGCTGCAGATATCCCGGATGTTGGATCCAGCGAAATTCAGTTGGGTCTGATGGAAGCCAATGCACCATATTCAGCACCAATGGATCAGTCGCAGTTGCCAGCGAACGAGCAGGGCACACAGGCCTATCAACTGGTCGACGTGCCATCCGCAGACTCGCGAGCCCACGGACATCAGTTACCGGAAGACAGAGAAAACTTCCCGCTTGGTGCCGCCAGAGCGCAAATCCACGAAACTTACATCGTGTCGCAAACCAAAGACGGGTTGGTCATCGTAGATCAGCACGCAGCCCATGAGCGGCTTGTCTATGAACAGCTGAAAGAGGACTTGTCGAAGCGCGATGTGTCTCGGCAGATGCTCCTCATCCCGGAAATTGTCGATCTCCCTGAAGAGGACGTCGCACGACTGGAAGAGCGTGCGCCAGAGCTTGAAGAAGTTGGCCTTGTTATGGAGCGCTTCGGCCCTGGGGCAATTGCAGTGCGAGAAACTCCATCCATGCTCAAACGCCTTAACATCAAAGCGCTTGTGCAGGATCTTGCCGACGATTTTTCGGAGTTCGACAGCTCAACCCGCATCAGAGAGAAGCTGGATCTGGTGGCTGCAACAATGGCATGTCATGGATCAATCAGAGCAGGGCGAAGAATGCGTCCTGAAGAGATGGACAATCTACTTCGCGATATGGAAGCAACGCCAAAGTCAGGACAATGCAATCACGGAAGACCAACATGGATAGAGCTGAAGCTCTCCGATATCGAACGCTTGTTTGGTCGCCACTAATTTATACGGCAAAAACCAGAAGAGGCGGATCAATGATCCGCCTCTTCCAGTTCGTATTCTCGATTACACTAGGTAATCGATGGGTTCTGACATGTGGCCTCAGAAGTCCCGTTGAACACGGAGCAGGACTGAGATGATATCCTGTTGGCCGAGTGGGCGAGTTGGGTTACCGCCGTTAGTAGAGTTATCGGGGTAAAGGTTCCCATTCGCTACGTTTCGATAGGCAACTTCAGTACCGATTTCGAAGCCGCTAACTGGTGTCCAGCCAACCTTACCGACAACATCCCACTGGTTTTGGTTCCAAAGGAACTTGGAGCGAGCGTTAGCAAAAGAAGCCTGAATTGCTGCGTTCCACTCAGGAGAGAAGTCAGCTTGGAAACCCCATGCGATGGACCAACCGGTTGCAATTCCGTCTTCTCCGTCTGTAAGTGAGGTCGCATCCCAGACTACGTTCTGCCAGTCACTGTTTACGTAACCAAGCGCACCCTGTGAGAAGGTTGCCTGAACAACACCCTGGAAGCCGGAGAGCGTGCTAGTGAAGAATGGTAGGTCAAATTCAAAACCACCACCGACGGCCCAGCCGAGCAAACCAGAAGGATAAGATTCAAGATAACGGATCTCAGTTAGAGCACCCATGATCTGTGCGGAACCCCAACCCTGATCAAGTCGGATGTTAGCAACAAGGTCAGGGAAGCGCATGCCGCCGTAGCCTTGGTTAAATCCGGTTGAGTCAAGATATTCACCAGTAAAGAGGTTCTGCTGGCGAGCTGTTCTGTCTTCCACAGACCAGCTGGTGGACAAGCCGTTACCTAAATCGAAGGTATAACCAGCAAGCCAGAGGTTTTGGTCAGAATACGCAACGGTGGTGATCGCACCGTAGGCATAACCGGTCCAGAAGTCATAGAAGGACTGTGCACGACCGATGGTCATACCGCCAAACTGTACGAACGCATAATCAAGCGTCATAACAGTGTTGTCCTGTTCAACCCCAAAAGAGCCGACTGGGTTGTTCACGTTAGGAACAGAGCTGTCATCCTGAATAAAGCCAGGTGTGTCGACTGTTCCGAACAAATCAATGTAAGCACGAAGCAAGCCGTATTCTGTTTGAGTTCGGGCGTCCATGCGGAGGTAGCCACGTGCACGAGTGGATGTTGAATTTCTTGTCCGCTCAGACCAGTCGCTTGGGGCCGCCCCAAAGTTGTTGAAACGGTATTCTGCACGAACACGACCGCGAATTCTCAAACAGGTATCTGTGCCTGGAATATAAAAATATCCAGTACCGTAGGCGTCACAAATCTGGACATATTCTACGGGCTCCGGTGCAACGGGAAGATCGGCTGCAAGGACCGGAGTGGCACTCATCATAAGCGCTGCTGCGGCGCTAGTTGTAAAGTGGCGCATAATTCGACTCCTAAATCGGGTAGAAACCCACTCCTCAAACAAGGTTTATTGACAAAACTACTTAAGGCGGCCCAAATGCTGCCTAAGCAAAACTAATTTTATTGTTGTGTACGCGAATTCCCTGCAGCAATTGATGCCAGCACATGCTTGTTGATGCAATAATAACTCCAAAAATAACCTAGAGTTATCAAGCTAATCGAAACCGCTGTTTCATTCCTGCAACGCTTTTATCTCAAACTAGGTAGATGTAACAAACGCATTTTAGGGGTGCTCTTTATCGAATTAAGCCATTGTTATTGTTCGTTAAAAAATCATTACGCAGATTTGCGGCCTTTTTTCCTATGCAAGCTGCGTCATTCGAATCATAGACACAAATGAGGTCCGTATCAGGGAGTTGTAATGCTCCATGATAAGTATAGTGATAGTATTTACAAGTATTCGAATTTTGCGTTGTTTTGGGGAAGTTTGCGTTCTTTTGAGGACTGACGCGCTGCTATGCGAACTGTGAACCTCAATCCCGCAAATCTCTGTTTTTCAGGAGGCAGAGGGCCAATGCATCCTCCAGCCCACCCACACCGGACCAGATCCTCCGCCACAACACGGTGCCATCACCTCAGAACTCCGGGCAGCAACGATCCGCTTCAATCAGTTTGGCTGAAGACCCCAAGCTGACCTCTGCCCATAGTCCTCATCCACCTGCGCCATCATCGAGCGCACTCACACATCGCGGCGGTCCTCTATCCAGCGCGCAGAGGGGAGGGCAACAAAAAAGGCCTTCCCGAAACCACTTCGGAAAGGCCTTCTTCTACTCTTTATATATAGGGTCGCTCTGGGCTACACGCCGAGATACCTGAGAATGAGGATCTGACTGTCGCCCGCATGGCGCACATCCAGCCCTTCAAACCCGTCAGGGATCACTGGAGAAACGCTCGCATCTTCTTCCCAGATGCAAAGAGAGCCTTTATTGAGCCAGCCACCAGCTACGGCACTGGACAGAGCCTTCTCGCCGAGCTCGTTGCGGTAGGGCGGATCCAGGAACACCAGGTCGAACGGGGCAATGGTTCCCGCTTCCCCTAAAGATGTCGCATCACGTCGCAAGATCTTTGTGGCGCCCATCAGTCCTGTGGTCTCCACATTCCGGCGGATCAGACCACGCGGCTCAACGGCCTCTTCAACAAAGACGCAGTACTTGCCACCACGGCTCATCGCTTCCAGACCAAGAGCACCGGTCCCTGCAAACAGGTCCAGAACGCGCGCATCCTGAACCGGATTGTCATAGGAATGAGCGAGCACATTAAAAATGGTCTCTCTCATCCGGTCACTGGTAGGCCGTGTGTTTTGTGTCTTGGGCGTAGCGAGAGCAGTTCCCCGAAAGCGTCCAGCAACAATTCTCACGATTTTCTGCCGCCTTTGTTTCCACGAGGCGCGCCAGAGCGATCACCACCTGGGCGACCACCACGCGCTTTATCGCCGCCAAAGCTCTTGCCGCCGCCACGAGGGCCTTTGCTGAAGCTTGGCTTACCGCCATCACGGCCACCTTCGCGAGGACCTTTGCTAAAGCTCGGCTTACCGCCATCACGGCCACCTTCGCGAGGACCTTTGCTAAAGCTCGGCTTACCGCCATCACGACCACCTTCACGTGGGCCTTTGCTAAAGCTTGGCTTGCCGCCATCACGACCACCTTCACGAGGGCCCTTGCTAAAGCTTAGCTTACCGCCGTCACGACCACCTTCACGAGGGCCTTTGCTGAAGCTCGGCTTGCCGCCATCACGGCCACCTTCACGAGGGCCTTTGCTGAAGCTTGGCTTGCCGCCATCACGGCCACCTTCACGACGAGGGCCTTTGCTGAAGCTTGGCTTGCCACCATCACGGCCACCTTCGCGAGGGCCTTTGCTGAAGCTTGGCTTGCCACCATCACGGCCACCTTCACGAGGGCCTTTGCTGAAGCTTGGCTTACCGCCATCACGGCCACCTTCGCGAGGGCCTTTGCTAAAGCCGCGCTTTTCGCCGTCACGACCACCATCGCGACCGCCTTCGCGCTTATCGCCACGTGGTCCTTTATTGAAACCACCACGCTTTTCATCAGAAGGCGCATCATCGCGGGAGCGACGGTTGGAGAAGCGGCGCTCACCCGGTGTTGGACCGGTATCGCCAGAATAACGCGCATTGTCTGCAGGGTTAAAGTCACCACCGCGACCACCGTCACGTTTTGGAGCGTCGGCCTCAGCTGAACGTTTTGTGCCGCCATGAGCCAAATCGAAGTCACCACGCTTGGTGCGGGTGCCAAAACGACGCTCTTCCGGCTTACGCTTCGCAGCGGTTCTGCCTTCGTCCTCATCAAAACTTGGAGTGTATGTATCTACGCTGCCGTCTGCGCTGAACACGCGGCGCGGCTTGATGTAACCACCACGCTCGTTGCTGCCAAAGCGGGAAGGTCCAGCCTGACGGTCACGATCGCCGAATGATTTGCGGTCGCCGCGGTCACGATCACCAAATGGCTTGCGATCGCCACGGTCACGATCACCGAATGACTTGCGTTCACCACGATCACGATCGCCACGGTCACGATCACCGCGATCACGGTCGCCAAAGGATTTACGCTCACCACGATCTTCAGAAGGCTTGCGGTCACCAAAGGTTGGTTTCACACCAACGCGCTTACGGTCACCAAACGGGTTCTGTTCAGAGCGTTCACCACCACTATCTTTCTGGTCGCTGCCATGGCGCAGTGGTTTACTCTTGTTCTTAGCAAGAACAGCAGCAGCATCTTTTGCGCTGATCCAGCCACCACCGGCACCACCAGAAGATTTCTTTCTCTTCTTCAGTTCGGCTTGTTTGCTGGTCCGGGTATCCATCTGGTTGACGATAGGAGCGTCAAAGTCCAGGTCAGCTTCAGTAACAAGGCGTTCGCCCAGCTGGTCTTGAAGCACACGGCCACGGATTTCCTGCAGTTCACTGTCACCAAGGTCGCCCAGCTGGAACGGACCAAAGGAAATGCGGATCAGGCGGTTCACGGAAAGGTCAAGATGCTCAAGAATCCGCTTAACTTCGCGGTTCTTGCCTTCACGCAGGCCAATGGTCAGCCAAACGTTGTCGCCTTTTTCTGTGTCCAGTGTCGCTTCAATAGCGCCATAAAGAACACCGTCAATGGCAACACCGTCTTTCAGGGCATCCAGCTGCTCTTGAGTCACCTTGCCGTAGGCGCGCACGCGGTAGCGGCGCAGCCAGCCAGTTGCAGGCAATTCAATCACGCGGGAAAGGCCACCATCATTGGTCAGCAGCAGCAGACCTTCGGTGTTGATGTCGAGACGGCCAACAGTCACAACGCGTGGCATGTCAGCAGGCAGGATGTCAAAAACAGTTTTACGACCCTCAGGGTCTTTATTCGTGGTTACTGTGCCACGTGGTTTGTGGAACAGCCAAAGGCGCGTCCGCTCACGGGTTGGCAGAGGTTTGCCATCAACGACAACCTTGTCTTTCTGGGTAACGGTAAAAGCTGGTGTTTCCAGCACGGTGCCGTTGACGCTGACACGGCCAGCTTCAATCCATGTTTCTGCATCACGGCGAGAGCACAGACCAGCACGTGCCATTGCCTTGGCAATACGTTCGCCTGCAACGGTGACTGTCTGATTTGGTTTTTTGTCGCCGGAGGATTTTTTGGTCTGCTCGCCAGATTTGCGGGGGGAGCTAGATGGTTTTTTACCGCTGTTTTTCATTGGCTCTTGCCCGGCGAACCGGGGCCTTTAACTTTCTACACTCTGATCAGATACACTGGATGAGCTCGCATAGGCGTCACCGCCTTGGCTGCCCAGCAGTCTGCCAGATGCCACACAATATTCGAATGTCGTTAGAGCGCGTTCCGTTTGATTGCAGAGAACCAGACGATAAGAATTCACTCATAATAAGAAAACGGAGCGCGACGCGTGGATGCATTCAAAACGCGGGCGTGCTCTATCCCGGTCATAACCTAAGAGGCGCCAGTTGGCAAAGGGGCAAAAGCAGACTCTCGATTTTTTTTCTGATTTTGTTGGCTCAGACTCACCTGACACTTTCATAAATGATGACAGCTTGAGTGATCAGAACATTTGCACGTCGCATAGGTCTAGCTCTTGTTAAACTGCTTTATCTCTTGTTTTTGCGTGTCTTTATCCAAATCTTGCTTCCACTTTTTAGCAATACGCACTAGCTTGGGCCCCATGAAGACGCCCACATTGAACTCTACTTTTATGGATCTGGCATTGGAGGAAGCGCGCGCAGCAGAAATGCGCGGCGAAGTCCCCATTGGCTGTGTTGTTGTAAAAGATGGAAGTGTCTTATCCTCTGCGGGCAACCGCACATTGGAGCTGAATGACCCCACCGCCCACGCAGAAGTGCTTGCCATTCGCGAAGCCGGAAAGCGGCTCAGCTCCCAGCGGTTGGAAGGTTGCGACCTCTACGTCACGCTGGAACCATGTCCAATGTGCGCCGCTGCCATCTCTTTCGCCCGCATCCGCAGGCTCTATTATGGGGCAGGGGATGCCAAAGGCGGCGGCGTAGACCACGGCGTCCGCTTCTACTCCTCCCCAACCTGCCACCACACCCCCGACGTCTACTCCGGCCTGGCCGAAACAGATTCAGCCGCCATGCTCAAAACGTTCTTCCAGGGGAAGCGGGATTGAGGCATCCCAACCTTTGCTCTGTTTGTAACTTGAGCAGGAACGGAAGCAAGGTCTCGGCAACTTCAGAGATGCTTTGAAACTCAGAAGACGGTGCTATCGCAAGTTCTGCAGCTCGCCAGATCATCGACGAATACTGCGGAAAGGCAGAGGAGGCGATGTTTGCGCATGGGAAGATATCTCGGGAGTAAACATTCAAGGCTAACATTTCTGCTTCAAACAGTGAGCGGATAACTCGCTTCATCAACCAGCTGCATACGCGTTTGCGCTCAGCATCGGTTTGAGCGTCATCGAAATGAGTTCGCCAGAACGCAGCCCATTTGTGGGCTCCATGAAGGTGGGCGATCGCGTGCGGTCCAAGAGATGGGGCAGGCAGCTTATTCAGAATATTTTGAGGTCCAAAGCAATATCCCGAAAAACTGAGTGAGAACCTCAGCCAGCGATACTTGGTTGAAAGCAGAAAATCTTCAGGCTTGATCCATTCCAAATCGATATCTGATGTCTGAGTGATCCAATGGCTTGGAAACAGATTTGGAACTTCTGGACTTTGAGCAAAGATGATCAAGTCTACATCTGAAACGCCTTTGACAAAGGTTTTCCGAGAGGCTGAGCCGCGAAGAGCCAGACTGTGAAACTGTTCGCCCAACTGAGTGTGAAGTTCTTCTGCAACACTGGCTAACTCACTTAGCAATGGTTCTTCGGGAGCTTGGCCAATGACGGGCAGTATTCCGTGCTTGTCAGCGGCAGAAAGTTGCCCAACTGACCTCACGTTTGGTGCTATGGTTTGGAAATTCTCCATGGTCTCCTGCAAGCTCAACCGAACCGCGTCTCAACAACGGTCGTGCTTCAATAATCACTTGGAAGCAGTAATCGCGACCCAACTGGTGGGAGCTTTGTCGAACCCGCTGCCCTCCCAACTCTCATAGGCTATAGAAGACCAAGGGCCAGCCTGTTTCCAAAGGGTATTCAGCTCTTCTTTTGAGATGTAGTTGTAGTAGCGGCCAAAGCTGTCAGTGCCATCATGAGTGCCCACTTTGAAGCTGGCCCATACTGAACCTCCTGAGACCAAAGCGCGATAGATCTTCTCGAAGATAGAAGGCAGATCCTCTCTCAAGGCATGTGTCAGCGAGGCACAAGCATATACGCCATCATAGGTATTCGTTGCAGCCAGCTCGTTAAACATCATGACCTTGACTTCCTGACCAAGCCGTTGGGTCGCCAGAGTTGCCAACTCTGATGAGCCATCAGTCGCATCAAGCTCAAAGCCTGCTTCAAGAATGGCTAGGGCATCAACACCCGCACCCGTTCCAAGCTCCAGGATGCGTCCGCCTGCTTTACAGTGTTTGAGGAATGGAAACAGCATGGAGTTAGGCAGGTTCTTGTGCGTCGCATACTCGCTGGCATTATCCTGATAAAACTTAATACTATTATTGCTCATAAAACATCCTATTGAAAAGCCTTGCGATTCGAGTATCGGAGAATGATAGTGCCAGAAATGCAGCGAAATTTGGCCTGAATGTCAGGCCGCTCTTTTCGCCGCGATCAAGGACCCTCCTGCAATCGCCAGTGCTGCGATTACGATGTTAGCGGCAAGAGTGCCTTCTCCAAACGCGATCAGCAGAAGCGTCGAGATTAAGGGCGCGCCATAAGCGAGGACGCCGAGCAGCTGCACGTTGCCGTGCTTCACGCCAAAGTCCCACGTGTAAAAGGCAATGCCCACGGGCCCCAACCCCAGACCAATCACAGCGATGATTTGGGTGAGGTCCTGAGGAACGGCGGTGGTCTCCCAGAGAAAGTGTGCGAGCCATCCAAACACAGCAGTTAAAGCACAATAGCCGATCACGGCATCGGAAGAGGTGTTCTTGATCAGTCGGCTCAAAACAGAATAGCTGGACCAGATCAACGCACAACCAGCCGCCGCCACATAGCCAACAACATACTCCCATTGCAGATTGCCTGCTGAACTGTCCCAGCCAAGCAAAACCCAATAGCCAGCAAGAGCGACAAGAGCGCCGCCAACATGCCACCTTGTAATGGTTTCTCCCGGCAACAGGGCAGAGAACAATACAATGAGCAGCGGCCAGATGTAGGCAATCAGTCCTGCCTCAACAGCAGGCGCATTCTGCAAAGCAACAAAGTACAGCGCATGGAACCCAAACAATCCGCCAACACCAAGCAACCAGCCAGACAGAGGCAGCTTGAAGGCGGAACGCACATCAGCCTTTCCCGTCAACAGCTTGCCGGAGAGTGTGAGCGTCGCCACCGTAAATGTCATGGCCAGCAGCTGGAACGGCGGAAACTGATCACCGGTCAACTTGGTCAGCACAGCAAGCGTGCCCCATAAAACAATGGAGATACTCCCGATCGAGGTCGCAGCGCTGACCTTGCCAGCTGATTGGTTCTGTAACATTTAAAATTCCGCTTGAAGACTGAGGCCATCACATCGCTGGAGGTTCCAACGAAACCGGCCAGATCCTGCCTCATTTCCTGCATATTCGAATTAGGCAAAACAGGAAATAGATTTTCTTTTTGAGATTTTCGAAAGACCGCGGTATCCCTGAGCCAGCAGTCCTCTTAAACAAGCTTTTGGACCAAGAGTGGAGATCTGGAACGAAGTCATGCCCTATCAAGCTGTCATCCGTGAATATGACCGGCTGGAACTCGGACATCACCACGCGTTCGCGCAGGCTGTTGTTCCGTTAAAGGGCGAAATGCAGATTGAAATTGGCGGCCACTTCAAGCAACTGACAGTCGGTTCCGTCGGCCTCATCGCGCCAGAAACCCTGCACGACAGCGAAACCACCGCCGGCAGCCGCTTCCTGATCATCGATGTCAGCGACAGAGCGGCCATCTCTCAGTTCTTCCGCAACGCATGCGACAGCCATCAGGAGCTCTCACCGCTCGCACTGAAGTACCTCAACTTCGTCGCCTCGCTCACAGACACGTTTGAAGTAGACGCAAACGGCGCTGCCTCCATCCTGAACACAGCCCTTGAACTGGCAACAGGCCGAAGTGCAGATTTCATAGATCAAAACGCAATCACACAGCGACTACAGAGCGTAAAAGAGCAGCTGCCCACTCACAACAAGATCTCGGATATCGCGAAAGAGGGCGGCTATTCAGTCAGCAGCCTGCAAAAGAAACTCAAAGCCTCCTACGGCAAATCCCCAAAACAACTCCAGCTGGAGATGCGTCTGGACAAAGCACTGGCCCTGCTCAGATCAACCGATCAATCTATCGCAACCATCGCCTTCCAGATTGGCTATGAAAACGCCTCATCCTTCACCAACATCTTCAAAAAACACTTCGGCCTGACACCCTCGCAATACAGAGCCCAATACTGGGCCTCAAAAGCCAGCCACAGCTAGCACTCCCTCGATTACAAGATCCTGCAACTATTAAAATCCTTTAAGTTGTATGCTTTTACGTCGATCAGTATGTTGCATGCTTTGCTCAATATCCCCCTACGTGCAAAGCAAACAACAGAAAGCATATAATGACCGAAACGGCTCTGATCACCTACATTGCTGCGCTTTTCTCCATGATGAACCCCATTGGAAACACGGGCGTTTTCGCGGGTATGACCGCCGACAGGGATGCCGCCACCGCACGGCGCATCGCGTGGACCTGCGCAGGTGCAATCGCCCTGACGCTCCTCACTGTCACCTGGACAGGTGGCATTCTTCTCAAGTTCTTCGGCATAACCGTCCACGAACTGCGTGCTGCTGGCGGCGTGATTGTCCTACTGATCGCCCTCTCCATGTTGCGCAGTGACAACAGCCACCGCCAAACCCCGCAGGAAGCAGCCTCCGCAGCAGAGCAGAACCACATCGCCGTCGTCCCACTTGCCATTCCAATCGTTGCCGGACCAGGCGCCATTGCAACAGCCATTGTCGCCGCTGAGCGTCATTCTGGGATCTGGGCCAAGATTGATCTATCCATCGCAGCGGTTGGGCTTGCGCTGTTCACCGGTCTCTTGTTCTCTGTTTCAAAACCCATTGCAAACAAGCTCGGCGAGTCAGGTATGGGCGTCGTAACCCGCCTCATGGGCATGGTGCTCGCCGCAATCGCCATGGGCATGCTCGCTGAAGGCGTCATAGGCATGATCCCGGCACTGGCAAGCTGAGGAAATATCGCTTCGCTATGAGCAAAGCATGCAAGGCCCGCTCCGGTGGGCCTTGCTCGTTCAAAACCCTCTCATTTTCACCAGCGGCTTTACTCTCTGTTTTATACGGCAGCGATCCGCGCATGCTGCGATCCAAGCGCCAGCTATACTTGCCCCAAAGAAGCACGCCGCGAGCAGGGCATGCTGAAGCAACGGCGAGTCAGGTGTTTTCATGCTGGAGTTCAACAGCCATACCAACCACAGAAACCCCTCTAGCAGAGCATGGGCGCTGCAGGCCATCCAGAACATTGAGGCAGATTACAACCGCTCGGCTGACACACACCTCATCAAACTGAACATTCCCAAGCTCACCAAGGCGGGGATTGATCTTTACCTGAAAGACGAAAGCACCCACCCAAGCGGAAGCCTCAAGCACAGGTTAGCACGCTCGCTCTTCTTATACGGCATCTGTAATGGCTGGATCAGGGAAGGGACACCAATCGTGGAATCCTCCTCAGGTTCAACCGCGATCTCAGAAGCGTATTTTGCACGGCTGATCGGAAATCCCTTCGTCGCAATCGCTCCCAAAGCCACGGCGACGGGAAAGATTAGGGAAATCGAAGCGCTGGGCGGTGAGGTGCATCTGGTAGAACCCTATCAGATCTATAAGGAAGCGGCGCGATTGGCAAAAGGACTGGGCGGCCATTACGTGGACCAGTTTACCTATGCGGAGCGGGCAACAGATTGGCGCGGAAACAACAACATAGCCCAGAGTCTGTTCTCCCAAATGGAGCTAGAACGCTTCCCCGCACCCAAATGGATTGTCATGAGTGCCGGAACAGGCGGGACAACAGCCACCATTGGCCGATACATTCGGCTGCACACGCAGGATTACCCCAAAACACAGCTCTGTGTCGTAGATCCCGAGAACTCCGTGTTTCATGAATATTACAGAAACAGAGACAAAAGCATCGTCAGGAACAAACCCTCACTGATTGAGGGGATCGGCAGACCACGAGTAGAACCCTCCTTCATGCCGGATGTAATTGACAGAATGATCGACATCCCGGATGCAGCGAGTATCGCGACAATCAGATGGCTGGAAGGGGTTATTCTGCGCAAATGCGGCGGCTCAACAGGCACAAACCTTTATGGTGCGCTCGCATTGGCCAAGGAGATGATGGAAAACGATCAGGAAGGCTCCATCGTCACCCTCATCTGCGACAGCGGAGAGCGTTATCTGGACACTCTTTACGACGACAACTGGGTGGCCAGCAAAAATCTGGACCTCTTACCCTACATGCACAAACTCATAGACTTCGCTGAAATCGATGGGATCTAGCGCGGTTTAACTCTGGAAAATACGCTAGTACCAACGTCACCAGCGTACTTGCTGCACCATCAAGGCAGATCGTAGAACCCTAAAGCATTGCCAGAAGGATCGGCAAACTCCGAATATGTAACGACCTCTGGTATTTCGACTGCTTCACCAGTGTCGATGTTCACTTCAGATCGTGCTTGTTGCGAAGTTGCCATATCGTCCACCAGAAAACGGACGATGGCGCCAGTTGATTGCGCGTCATCTGCCTCGAAGACCTGAAGCCAAACACCCGGTGCAACCTTAAACTCCACGATGCCTGGGACTGGTCTGATCACTTCGGTATCAGGACCAAGAAACTTGGCATACCACACCTCTGCTTCTGCCAATGAAGGCACCGGGACACCGATAGTCACCTCTTGGAACGGTTCTGCCGAGACAATACTCGTGAATGCCAAAGAGGCAACAAAGGCCAGTGCAAGCCTGCGCATGATCGTGACTGTATTCTGCAGCGAATTAAACGACATAGTTTCTCCTTTATGATTTAAATATAGTAACTATACTTTATGTACATAACGGCAATTGTCAACATCACCTCTTTTGACCCGAGAACTTTGATAGTGCCACGGTCCCAAGCATGTTCCCCAGGGAAGGAAGAGGGGATGCGGTTTGGGCACGGAGTTCAACTCGCATCTAATCTGCGAGCAGAGAGGTTGGCTCACCCCTGATAAGTCCTTTTTAATTCTTGCCAATGTGATTTTAAGGAAAGGTCAGCCCAAGCCTTCTGAGAGGCTTGACCGAAGTACAGAGCTTGTCGGGTACATCATTGCTGCTCATGACACTCGCTTGTGCACGAGAAAGGTCCTGCGTGCATCTGAGATGAAAGCAGTGGAGCTATCCAACTCATAAGATTTTGGATAGTTGAGCCAACTCGTGGGTATCTTAGCCTGGATGCAATATTGGTTGCGTTTGTAGGTGCGCAAAAGTGTGGGCCGCTTTCTGCGACTTCCTCGCGCTTTTGAGTGTTTCTCCTACAGTCTGCTTTTCTTTGCTTGTAGTCCGATGATGTATGTGTAGATCGCGTCAAATAGCTCATCTCGAAATGAGAGGTTGAGCCATTCAAGGCCTTCAAACTGAGAAAGCTCTCTTATTGGATTTGATGGACTGGCCATTGGCCACAGACCTGAAACCAGCAGGGCGGACGTGAAAGCAATTTTCTGGCCGTCTTCCTTGCTACTATCATTCATTGCCTCTGCAATATTGGTCGCAACTCTTTCATAAAGCCCCAAGCCTTGCAGCTTGATCTTTTTGATGGCTTCCAAATGGGTGTTGTGTTCCAAAAATGATGCGGAAATACAAAGTAGCTCGCACAAGAATGGCTGCTCACAATATTGATCAGTTATAATCTTGCTAAGGTCCTCAATTGAGACGGTTCGTTGAGAAACATTGTTTTGAAAATTATCTACAAACAAGCACATTTCCTCATGCATCAAAGTCATAAGGATTTCTTCGCGGCTCCCAAAATAGCGATAAAGATTAGATTTGTTTACCGCTGCGTGTTTGCCGAGTTCGTTGAGCGACCAATTCATCACGCCCTTTTGAGAGCATAGTTCCTTCGCCATTTTGAGGATGTTTTCGCGTCGAGCAGCTTTCTGCTCATCCTTGCGTGCTCGCTTGAAGTCCATGGTTTCTCCGAATAGCTCGCCTTTATCGCCAAATCTAACCCAAGCCTTGATGGGATGTAGCTCTTACCCCATCAATCACTCAAAAAGTAGCTTAGGGTGCAGCGTAAGTGGGTTGATAGGCCCATACGACTGCAGGAGGGATATTTTTCCAGACACGTCGTGACCTGATGGCCTGAACACCTTTTCGCTTTGGAATAGGTGAGATTGTTGAATAGGTAAACTGCACTAATCGTCCACCTGGCTTGAGAACTTCAAGGCAATGATCACGAAACTGTTCGCGTTTTTCTTTCGGGTAAACAAATTGAGGCAGGCTTGAAACAACGGCGTCAAATTGCGTCTTCCCATGAGAAAGATTTTTGAGTGTCTGGTAAGCATCCTGTTGCAACAAAATAGCTGCTGGGAAGTCCCTGGATAACCCTTCAGTAAATGATTTCGACAACTCAATCAGCGTTAAATCTTTTTCTTCAACACCTGCATTCAACAGCGCACGCGTGACGCAGCCTGTGCCGGGACCAATTTCAAGTACCCGGGCGCCAGGTTTGATGGCAGAGGCAAAGACCATAGCTCTGGCTAACTCCGAAGAGCTTGGCAATACCGCTCCTGTGCGCAGGGGAGCTTCCAACCAGTTTTCCGAAAACAACACACAATCAGACTTCTGTTTGAATGTTTGAGACATACCTTCATTCCTCAATCTAGGCATTTCAGGAGAAAATAATTGACTTGAAAAGAACCGATGGTCTTTTATATAAGAGACTATCAGTCTTTACTAGTCAATAAAGAACGACTTCCGGCGGAATTAAAGAGGGTCAGGTGCAACCGATGAATAAAATTGAGCAGGTTCAGCAGGTCTTTGACTTGCAAAAAAGAAACTATGCCTCATCGAAGTCAGTTTCATTTGAAACGCGAATGGACCGGTTGGGGCGTATCGAGTCTCTGTTCCGCGAAAATTATCCGGCAATGGTGCAGGCGTTGCAGGCCGATTTCGGTACTCGTGATCCTGATGTGGCGTTCATGGGGGACGTCTATTCACCGCTTGAAAATGTCAAAATCGTTCGCAAAAACTTGAAAGCCTGGATGAAACCGGAACGCCAATCAGACGGGTTCATGCGCCTCTTGGGTCAACGCTCCTACATCCTCCATGAGCCTTTGGGCGTGGTTGGGGTCATATCTCCCTTCAATGCACCAATTACACTGGCCTTTGACCCGGCTATCGACGCCATTGCTGCGGGCAACACGGTCATGATGCGTTTCCCGGAAATCATGCCTGAAACCGGAGCTTTGATGACGAGGCTCGTGGCAAAATACTTTGATCCATCTGAAATTGCTGTCGTTACCGGTGATGTTGACGTGGCAAAGTTCCTCTCTTCATTGCCGTGGGATAAGCTGGTCTTCACCGGCGGGGCAACAACAGCTCGTCACATCATGGCAGCGGCAGCCAAGAACCTGACACCAGTCCTTCTGGAACTTGGTGGCAAGTCTCCAGTGCTGGTTATGGAAGATGCTGATTTGCGTTCTGTCGCGCGCAAAACAGTAAAAACGCGCCTCATGAATGGTGGGCAAGTTTGCATAGCTGGAGACTATGCACTGGTGCCAGAAGCCCAGTTCGAAACATTTCTGAACTTGTTGGAAGAAGAGGCCCACTCTATCTATCCGACAGTACTGAAAAATCCGCAGTATACCGCTGTCGTTGGAGAGGCATCTTTTAAGCGGTTGAACTCTTACATTGAAGAGGCGCGGGAAAGCGGCGCTCGTATTCGTGAGATTATCCCTGAAGGAGAAGCTCTGCCTGATCTCGAGAGTCGAAAATTTCCTCTTACGCTTGTGGCCAACCCCAAGCCTGACCTGATGCTATCAAAGGAAGAGATCTTCGGCCCTATCTTGCCAGTTCTTAGCTACAGGACACTGGAAGATGCCCTTGCGATTATTAATAGCAAAGAGAAACCTCTGGCCCTCTACATTCATGGCAATGACCGTGCCAGCATTGATCGGATCTTATCTGAAACAAGCGCTGGCGGCGTGACGGTCAATGACTTCCTCATCCATGCCGGTTCGCACACCATGGGCTTTGGCGGTGTCGGGAACAGTGGCATGGGCCGTTACAAGGGAGGGAAGGTTGGTTTCAAGGCTTTCTCCAATCCCAAAAGCGTGCTCGAGCAAGGGTTAGTCAGACGGTTCTCGACCAACTTCTTGCCGCCACTCTCAGGGAGCCGAGCCCGAAAAATGCTGCTCTCCAGAGTTGGCCTGACTGAGACCTCTTGAAGCTCTCAAAGCTTAACTTTTCAAGCCAAGAATAGTTACTTCGGAGATTGGGCAGACCACTCGGGCTGTCCCTTGCCTAAGCGCAGGTTCGCGATCAACAAAACTTTTTAAAAACCTAAAATTTGAAAGGGAATACACACATGAAAACTCTCATGCTCTCTTGTCTGACGGCGCTCACCATGTCGTCAAGCATAGCTATAGCGGCAGATCCGGCAATCGGCGTTTGGGAAACTGGGCTGGATGAAGGCCGATACAGCCATGTCAAAATTGGGCAATGTGGCGACAAGATGTGTGGAACGCTTTTGCGACTTTTCGAAGAAGATGGAACTCCGGTAAATGACGGCAATATCGGCAAGACAATTCTTTGGGATATGACCCCTAAGCCGGGCGGTAAATATCGTGATGGAAAATTCTGGCGTGTTTTTGATGGCAAGACCTATAACGGGAAAATGGACATGCTTGGCAGCCAGCTAAAAGTGTCGGGCTGCGTGATGTTCATTTGCGCAGGTCAAAAATGGAACCGAACTGAGTAGTTTGGAGATTGCATCTCCACCTCACAACTTGCGACTGCCTAACTTATTCAAGCAATTGCAAGCTTGTAGGGGGAATGGTGTGAAGAGCACATACGCTCATTCCTCCTACGAAACGCCATGACAAAGACGCATGGGCAGATTGTCAAAGCCATGCTTACGATAGGCAGTTCAACAAACTCTGACAGTCAAAACAGAAAAATCACCCCCGACGACGAGATTTTGACAGTGACACCGGAATAGCCTTGCTCGTTGGGGTGCCGGACTGGTCGCCTACGGAGTAAACGGGTATAAGGACATTCACCTCCGGGAAGTAAGAGGCAATGCAGCCCTGTGGCATGTCGTAGGGCACCACCTGAAAATCGAGGGCACGCCGATTGCGGCCATCTTCGCTCACCGTCCCGATATCAACCTTTTCACCCTTGGAAACACCCGCCCGTCGCATGTCGATTGGGTTCATGAACACCACTTTGCGCCCGCCAGAGATACCTCGGTAACGGTCGTTGAGTGTGTAAACGGTGGTGTTGAACTGATCGTTGGATCGAAGGCTCTGCAAGGTAAACGTGAGCTTGGGGGCTCTAGCAGTTTGCTGTGCCGAAGTCGCAAGGGGAAGGGAGTAGCCGGAAAACTCTGCTTTGCCGGACTTTGTTGCCCATCTTCGGTCGACAATCGGATTACTCAGATAAAATCCGCCCGGCGTTCGCACCTGGCCGTTAAACCCGGCAAACTCAGGCAGCACTTCCTCAATCTTTTCCCGAATGCGATCATAGTTCTCTATGTAATGCGTCCAGTTGACCACCTTGTTGCCAAGGGTCGCTCTGGCCAATCCGGCAATAATCGCAGGTTCTGACATCAAAAGATCAGAGGCTGGCGGATTTACACCAGTAGATCCATGGATTCTGGAGAGTGAATCCTCCACGGTGACCATCTGCTCACCAGAACGCTGGTCGTCGTATTCAGTGCGGCCCAGACTAGGCAGAATATAGGAGAGGGCACCTGTCATCAGATGACTACGGTTCAGCTTGGTTGCTATGCTCACCGTCAGGCGGCATTTGCGTATCGCTTCCTCTGTCAGGTTTGTGTCCGGCGCAGAGCGGGTAAAATTGCCTCCAAGGCTCATGAAGACCCGCAGCTTGCCCTCATCCATCATCTTGATGGACTCAACAGCATCAACACCGGCATCCATCGGCGGTTCAAACTCAAAGGCTTGCTGCAAAGAGGTCAGAAACTCCTCTGAAGGGTCAGAGGTAATGCCCATACGGCGAATACCCTGGGTGTTCGCATGGCCCGGCATAGGGCAAGCACCAGCCCCCGGCTTGCCAACGTTTCCGCGAATGAACAATAGGTTCATGATCTCGCGGATTGTTGCAACAGAGTGTTTGTGCTGGCTGATCCCTGTACCCCACGTAATGATCGGGCGATCTGCCTGCACATAAATCGCAGCTGCTCTTTCAATCTCGTCGCGGGAGAGGCCAGACTGGTCCTCAATCTCTTTCCAAGGCGTCAGTTCAAGCGCTTTTTCATAGCTCTCAAACCCGTTGCAATTCTCTTCAATAAACACCCGGTCAACATGGCTATGGGTGAGTATCCGCTCATAGTCCCATGCCAGAATGGTCTTCACCATGCCGCGCACAGCCGCCATGTCACCGCCCAGCTTCGGGGTGAAAAAATGGCTCGCCACAGGTGCAGAACCAAACCGCATCATCTCCAGTTGGTTCTTGGGGTCTGCGTAGCGTTCCAGTCCGCGCTCTTTGAGCGGGTTAAAGGACACCACATGCGCGCCGCGCTGGGTGGCTGCGCGTAACACCGGCAACATCCGCGGGTCAGTCGAGCCCGGATTGTGGCCAAAAACAAAGATGGCATCAGCTTTGGAGAAGTCTTCCAGACGAACGGTGGCCAGCCCGCTGCCGATCGCTTCTTCAAGCGCAATACCACTGGCTTCATGGCACATGTTGGAGCTGGACGGGAAGTTTGTGGAGCCATAAACACGCCCGAACAGCTGATAGAGAAAGGCAGCTTCGTTACTTGCGTGTCCGGAGGTGTAAAACACGACTTCTTTGGGGTCTTTGATGCCCCGCAGTTCTGCACCAATTTCCTTGAAGGCCTCAGCCCAACTGATTTCGTTATAGCGGTCAGTTATTCTGTTGTAGCGCAGCGGAGCTGTCAGACGGCCTTGATCCTCAAGATCAATGTCGGAGAAGGTCTGCAATTCAGAAACCGTGTATTCCTGAAAAAAGGAGTCTGTGATCCTCTTATCCGTCATCTCGGCAGCAACAGCTTTAACGCCGTTTTCACAAAATTCGATGGGCGAGGTCTTTTCAGGGTCAACCCATGCACAGCCAGGGCCAATAAAACCGTCAGGCTGGTTTGTTTTTAAAACTGTCTGGATTCCTGAAGTAAGCGACGTGTTTTGCAACAGAGCCTGACCACAGCTCCACACGGCACCCCAGCCACCAGCGGGAGCTGTTGATTTCTTTGCAATAATAGTGTCGGACACGCCGGACTCCTCAGGCTCTTAGAACGCCCACGAACTTGATGAGTCGCTAGCTGTAGCGTGTGAAGCTGTATCCACGGTTGCAACTAAATAGATTTAAACAATTCTCTTGTGCTAACTTGACAGCCAGATCGCTGGGCGTCGCCATGACTGCAAGTGTCCCCACGCGGGCGCTGACTGCTTTTTGCACCAGATCAGAGCTGCACCGGCTCGTTGTGATGACCAGATCAACGGGTTCGCCGCTGCGCACGCCAGCCCCAAGAGCTTTGTCCATGGCGTTGTGCCGGCCAATATCTTCGCGCACTGCCAGTATCTTATCACCACAACACACCGCAGCCGCATGCAAACCACCGCCATAAATACCATTGAGCGTTTGCTTGGATTGCATCGCTTCAAACATGGCCCCAATGCTCTCGGTTTTGGGAGCAGGCTGTTGGGCAAGCGGGGTGAGGGCACGTAAGGCCGCACGAATGCTATCAAGCCCGCACAGGCCACAGCCAGACGTTCCTGTTAGCAGGCGCTTGCGCTTCAAAGCGGTGAAGAACAGCTCATCGTCTATATCCAGATTGACGCTGATGCCTTCCTCACCGTGCTCATTGAGGTTGATCGAGTGCACATCATTAATGGAGGACACAATCGACTCGCTGATGGCAAAGCCAACAGCAAAGTCTTCAAGGTCTCTGGGCGTGGCCATAAACACAGCAAACCCTTCTCCATTCAACGTCACCGCAATGGGGACTTCTGGAGGAAGTTTTCTGCTTTCAGCAATCGGTGTTTGCCACTCAGGGTCCAGAATAGACAACCCAGACTCCACTTCTTTCTATTCTTCTTATCAAGAGATTAGGTAGTTCTCGATCTTTTGGTCAAGCTCAACCTTTACCTCATCACGAAGCCCGGCGCTATCCTCCAATATTTCTCGTGCCTTCAAAAAATCAAGCACTTGATATTGCTTAATGTTTGGGAAGATCGAAAGATCAGGTGCCCGTATTTTCAATTTTTCCTGAGAAATGGTCCGCATGAGGATCTGGGTCGCACCAAACACGCTTTCCGTTGCACTGGGAAACCCGCGTTTTTCATCTCGTTTGGGTGTGCCCACAACATCCACTGCAATCACGATGTCACAATCGCTGGGCAGCACATCAAAAGGCAGCGGGTTAACAACGCCGCCATCAATGAGCACCGTGTCGTTTAGGTGCACAGGCCGGAAGACAAACGGAATGGCGATACTGGCTGAGACAGCATCCACTAGACTACCCTCTGAAAAACGCACTTCCTCTGCCTTATAGTAATCCGCAGCAATGGCTTGAAATGGAATGGAAAGCTCGGAGAAGTCGGTTTTGAGCACATCCCCCACAAAGACTTCCAGCACACGTTTGGAATCAAACTGGCCAATGCTGGATTTACCACCAAGCAAGTCTGCAAAGCGTTTGGGCATGCTCACTTCAACCAGTTTGCTGAGCACCTTCTTCCACTCACCAAGTGTTTCAAGAGTATATGCCTCAAGCGCGTCTCCACTCACGCCACCTGCATATCCTGCACCAATCAAAGCGCCGATGGAGGTACCAGTAATGGCATGAGGTGTGATGCCCATGTCATCAAGAGCTTGCAAAACCGGGATATGGGAGAGACCACGGGCGCCTCCGCCACCAAGGGCAAGGCCAATCTTGGGAGTGCTCATTGAAAGCCTGATCCTTTAATAACTCTCATTAAAAATATAGGTGCTCTCGCTTGCTTTCCAATTGAAAACCGAGAGAAATAACGTGATAATCATGAATGACGAACATAGATAAACAATAGATGGGCACTGGGGCAAACATATCAATTGATTTGGTGGCAGTTAAGCGCACAACTTGGCTGGTTGATATGAAGCAAGGCTCCAATCTTGCGGTGTAAATGATGAACTATTCCATGGGTTATCCGGCAGGCTTTGATCGAAATCTACTGCAGTTTTCTCAAGATCTATGGAACTGTTCGTCCCTGCAAAGCCGCTGGGAAGAGCTTACCAGTTTTGCTGAAAGATTGGGCTTTGAAAAAGGCGCCTACATCATCGTGCCCAAAATCGAAGGCCGTGTAGAAGACCGGCAACCGATTTGCCTGTCCAATCACGCAGATGATTGGGTCGATCATTACAACAGCCATCATTACTACTTCAAAGACCCTGGTATGGATCATCTGCTCAGCGGCAAGAAAGCCGATCAGCTTTGGACCGATTATACCGTCAGACCAACCGGAAAGATTGATGAAGGCTTCTTCCATGATGTCCGCTCAGCAGGTCTGAAGTTCGGTGTGACCATTCCGGTGGATTGCTCCAACAAGCATTTGGTCGGTGGTGCCAGCTTTGCCTCCTGTGAACGGACACAGCTCGGCTTTGATGCACAGATGACGGCAAAGTACCCGATCCTGAAAGGGGCGGTGCAACTTTTCCATACCTACGCGCAAGAACCTGAAACCCTGAGTGAGTTCTTCGGGTTCACGCCGAGAGAGCATGAATGTCTGCTGTGGTTGACGGCGGGGAGGGCAAATAAAGAGATCGCCCACATCCTGAATCTCTCAGAGAAAACCGTAGAACATCACATCAAACGGGCCTGCAAAAAGCTGCGAGTGACGAACCGGACGCATGCCGTTGCTCGTGCTATGACCTTTCAGTTGCTTTCGCCCTAGGCCTTTGCAACTTTAAGGCATCAGGGAAAATCCCCCATTGTTATGAGTTGTGCATTTATGCATAATCAAAATTGCTAGAGGTTGCACTTTAGCTCCTGCATGGCAACTTTTCGCCTCGTGCAGTTGTTTGTGGTAGTTTATCAATTTGATCTGTTGGTTGGACACAGGCTGTCGTTGTCCGACTGAAAGTGTAGATAAATATAACTCCTCCGAAGTTCGCTTCGGAGGATTTTTTTTGGCAATTAAATTCATTCGGCACAAAAAAAAGAGCGGCTTGAAAAGCCGCCCTTTGTAAATAGGTCTAGTCCTGCAAAAGAGCGGATCAGTCCTGCTGTTCACGCTCAACAGCACGCCAGCCAATATCTTTGCGGTAGAACCCGCCCGGCCAGTCGATCCTCTCAACAGCCGCATATGCTTTTTCACGCGCTTGAGAAACAGTCGCCGCCCGCGCTGTGATGTTCAGAACACGGCCACCATTGGACAGCAGTTTCTCATCAGCAACCACGGTGCCTGCGTGGAAGATCTCTACGTCTGGATCAGCTGCAGCTTCTACCAGACCTTTGATCTCACTCAACTTCTCATAGGAACCCGGATAGCCCTTGGTCGCCATCACAACAGTGATCGCAGGATCTGTGTGCCATTCCGCATCCACCAGATCCAATGTCCCTTCAGCGCAGCCAAGCAGAATCGGCAACAGATCAGTCTTCAGGCGCATCATCAGAACCTGACATTCCGGATCGCCAAAGCGCACGTTATACTCAATCAGCTTCGGACCGTCCTTGGTGATCATCAGACCCGCATAAAGCACGCCTTTGAACGGGCAACCCTGCGCTTTCATGTCTGCAATGGTTGGGTGGATGATCTCTCTCATCACCCGGTCCATCATCTCCTCGGTCATCACAGGGGCAGGGGAGTAAGCACCCATGCCGCCAGTATTCGGGCCTTCATCACCATCGAATGCTCGTTTGTGATCCTGTGCTGTCGCCAGCGGGAGAGCATTTTTACCGTCTGAGAGAACAAAGAAGCTGGCTTCTTCGCCTTCAAGGAATTCTTCAACAACCACTTCTGCACCAGCAGCGCCGAAGGCACCGTCAAAGCAGCTATCGACTGCATCGAGTGCTTCCTGCTCGTTCATGGCCATGATGACGCCCTTACCTGCAGCAAGGCCATCTGCCTTCACCACGATCGGAGCGCCTTGCTCACGAATGTAGGACTTGGCAGCCTCGGCATTGTCAAACCGGCCATATGCAGCGGTTGGTACATTTGCGCGGGAGCACATGTCCTTGGTGAAGCCTTTGGACCCTTCCAGCTGGGCAGCAGCAGAAGAAGGACCAAACACACGCAGGCCAGCATGGGTAAGACTGTCAGACAGGCCATCAACCAGTGGAGCTTCCGGGCCAATTACAACAAAATTGATGTCGTGGAGGCGGCAGAACTCGATAACACTGCGATGATCAGTCGGGTCCAGTGCAATACACTTGGCAAATTGCTCGATGCCTGCATTGCCCGGGGCAACAAACAGTTCGTTCAGCACCGGAGATTTCGCCAGAGACCATGCCAGCGCATGTTCACGCCCGCCAGAACCGATCAGCAGAATATTCATTGAAGTAGACCCTGAAAATAAGAAGGGAACAGGTTCCCCAGTTGTGCGTCTAGGATGTGATGCAGCCTGTAGCATGAGTATGGCTCACAGTAAACGAACAACAGCTCTGGAGAGACCAAAATGCCCCGTCCATCAGTCGAACTGTTGCTGGTTACACCACTGTTTATGAATGAATTCTTCGAGCTGCTGGCAAAATGGGGAGAGCAAGACACCCTTTCAGAGCCGGTTCGTTCACTGGAAGAAACCGCACGCAGGTTGCTGGTTGACCCAAGTGCAGGGCAGGCATGGTTGATCAGAAGCTCGGGAAAAAGCCTTGGGTTTGTGCTTGTAAGCTACCGGTACAGTGTCCGGGCCGGTGGCAAAGTCGGGTTCATAGAGCAGGTGGCGCTCGCTCCAATGGAAGGGATCGAGCGACTGTTACCTCCTGTGCTGCAGGCATTGGAGGATGATCTGGCACAAAAGTCTGTCGTTAAAATGGAAGTTTCGCTGAAGAGACCAGAGCGAAAGACCAGAAAACAGTTCTTCGAGGAATTTGGCTTCTTGACGCAAAGTGTTGATCTGTTGGAAAAGACAATTCACTACGAAGAGGAATTCCCTCTCAGCTTTTAAAGCGAACTTGGAACTTGCTGTGTGAAGGGAAACGAACGCAGATAAGCTCCAGACATGACGGTGAGGTGGCAATGTTCAATACCAAAGACACTGGTCCAGTTGCAGATGCTGTAAAGCGTCATTGGGTTGATACGCGCTTGCCACCAGGCCTTCGTCCTTTTGCCCGTCTTGCGAGGTGGGAGCGGCCAATCGGCTGGTACCTGCTTATGTGGCCGTGTTTGTGGTCGTTAGCCCTTGCATCCAATGCGGCAGGAGCTGCCATTCCAAACATCTGGTACGCAGTGCTGATGTTTATCGGTGCAGTGGCAATGCGTGGGGCAGGGTGCACCTACAACGACATCGTCGATAAAGATATTGACGATAAGGTCGAACGCACACGCTCTCGCCCAATCCCCTCTGGTCAGGTCTCCAGCAAACAAGCCAAAATCTTTATGGCGTTGCAGGCGCTCGCCGGGTTGGTCGTATTGCTGCAGTTCAACACCTTCACCATAGTCCTGGGCATATCCTCTCTGGCAATTGTTGCCGCCTACCCATTCATGAAACGCATCACCGACTGGCCTCAGTTCGTGCTTGGTCTGGCGTTTTCTTGGGGGGCACTGATGGGATGGGCAGCTGTATTTGGCAGCCTGTCACTGGCGCCAGTTCTGTTGTATTGCGGGGGTATCCTCTGGACAATCGGCTACGACACCATCTACGCCCATCAGGATAAAGAGGACGACGCTTTGGTCGGCGTGCGCTCAACAGCGCGATTGTTTGGCGAAAAAACCCGTCAGGCTCTGGTCATTCTTTATGGCGCAACAGTTGTTCTGTTTGCAGGAGCCTTCATTGCAGCAGGCAGTGGCCCGCTTGCATTTGCCGGATTGGCGCTCGGTGCATTTCACTTGCTGAACCAGATCCGCGTGTTGGACATAGATGATGGCGACCAATGCCTTCAGCTCTTCAAGTCCAACTCAACCTTCGGCTTGATCTTGTTTATCGGATTGGTGCTGGACGGCCTTGCTGCCTATTACCTTTAAGAGTTTCAGCGCCGCAAAGATGTGAAACGGCGGGAGCTGGCAAATATCTTCTGCAACCGTGTTGGCTTGCCTGTTTCGCGGCCAACAAGAAAACGCGGACGTCGTCCAGTTAACGCTCGAAGCTTTCTGCGTGGCAGCGCCTCTCCGTTGGAGCACGTGTTAAGCCCAAGACGCGCCAGTTTGGAGGTGCCATCGCTGTCAATCATGAGCAGCGGCAGTGCCAAAACATCTGACCAGGCTTCCCAATAATCCGCTGTCAGCTCCATATCAGTGCTGGTATAAAGCGGAATGCTCAAAGCATGATCTCGATGCAGCAAAATGACCTGATACTCCAGCTCATCACTGATCTCGCTGACTGTCGCTCTTGCTCCAACACCAGAGTAAGATCCAAGCGGAACCGTTAAAGTAAGCGGAAGCCCACCCATCTCACGGCGAATAAGCACCTTGTCCGGATCAATGCGAATATCGGATCTGTTAACACCCGGTGTTTCAAGAAGATCGTCAGGAAGGTCCGCCTGAATGCGAAATGGCAGCGATACACTCACACGATTAATGTGGTTGTCGTTGCTCGCAAGGCCCAAAAACTGCGATTTGTAGTTGATCACGGAACTGCCCCTCCCTCCACAGGTGTGGAGGTTTCAATTCATCTTCTTTTCAAACTAGAGGAAAATTACAGGGTAGAATCTGCGTAAGTTCTTAATTCGAATGGTTAAAAATCTCTGATTTTAAAGAGGCTTAGCGAACCTCTTCCGAACTTGCTAAAATTCTAACTATCTTTAAGTGGGCTCATTTATGCGCAAAGTCATGCGCGGCACGCCGCTGCAATTTCTGCGTACAGCCCCGCGATTATTGGCAGGTGTGCTTGCTCTTAAGACAGGCACGCCCTAAACACGAAGAGCAAGAAAACAGGAGGTCCATGCGAATGTCTGACGCAATTGCCAATTCAAAGCTTGAAGAGCAGGCAGTGAGCTTGGTGGAAGCTGCAAAAGCAGCCGGCGCCGATGCAGCAGACGCAATCGCAGTTACGGGCATGTCATTGTCTGTTTCCGTGCGCGAAGGCAAGGTTGAAAACACCGACCGCGCAGAAGGTAACGACGTGACACTCCGCGTATTTGTGGGCAAGCAGGTTGCCAGCATTTCTTCCAATGCCAGTGACGACCCCGCTGAGCTTGCAGCTCGTGCCGTTGAAATGGCGAAAGTCACGCCGGAAGATCCATACGCTGGGCTTGCTGAACCTGAGCGTCTCCTGAAAGACATCCCGCAACTGGACCTGATAGATCCACGTGAGGTGAATGCCGAGGAACTGACCAGAACCGCGCTCGAAGCAGAAGCTGCGGCTCTCGCAGTTGAGGGCGTTTCCAAATCAGGCGGTGCTGGCGCAAGCTGGGGGCTCTCTGGCATCGTACTTGCCACAAGCCACGGATTTGTTGGTGCTTATCAGCGTTCTCGTTCTGGCTTCTCCATGACAGCTATTGCTGGTGAAGGCACTGGCATGGAGCGTGATTACGAATTCGATTCCCGCACCTATTGGGATGATCTGATGTCTGCGGAAGAAGTTGGCCGGATTGCAGCAGAGCGCACCGTGCGCCGCCTCAATCCACGCCAGCTGGAAACCCGCAAGGCGCCAGTGGTTTATGAACCACGCACAGCGCGCTCCCTGCTTGGTCACTTTGCAGGCGCGATCAACGGAGCCTCAATCGCCCGTGGAACCAGCTTCCTGAAAGATAAAATGGGCCAGCAGGTCTTCGGGAAAGGCATTACCATCTCCGATGACCCGTTTAAGGCGCGCGGCGGTGGCACAGCTCCGTTTGATGCGGAAGGCACCGGTGCTGAATACCTCAACATGATTGAAGATGGTATTCTGGGCCATTGGTTCCTTGACGGATATGCAGCGCGTGAGCTTGGCCTGACCTCAAATGGCCGTGCACGCCGTTCCGGGTCCTCCACCTCTCCAAGCGCAACCAATCTGACGCTTCAGGCGGGTGAGAAAACACCGGAAGAAATCTTAAGAGATATCGGCGAAGGTTTGCTGGTAACGGATTTGATTGGTCACGGTGCAAACGGTGTAACAGGTGACTACTCCCGAGGAGCCTCAGGCTACTGGGTCGAAAATGGCGAAATCGCCTATCCAGTGAGCGAAATCACCATCGCAGGCAACCTCAAGGACATGTTCCTGAACCTGACACCGGCATCTGATCTGGACGAACGATATGCAGTGGCCACGCCAACAGTGGTTATCGAAGGACTGACGATTGCCGGAAGCTAACAAATATAGCGTGCAGGAAGATTTAGAGCTGCTGGTTTCAGCAGCTCTGGAGGGCGGCAAGATCGCCCTCTCTTATTTTGGGAATTCACCAAAAAGCTGGACCAAAGAAGGCGACTCGCCTGTATCTGTCGCTGACATCGAAGTTGATCAGTTTCTGGCATCTAAATTGCACGAAGCACGCCCCGACTATGGCTGGCTCTCGGAAGAAACCGAAGACGATCTGGTCCGTAAAGATTATGAGACAGTGTTTATCATCGACCCGATTGATGGAACTCGTGCGTTTTTGAATGGACGTGATGAGTGGTGCCTGTCGCTGGCAGTGGTCAAAAATGGTCGCCCCACAGCTGGTGTAATTTTTTGCCCGGTGCGTGATGAGCTCTACACCTCCGTAGAGGGAGGAGGCAGCTATCTCAATCAGGAAAAGATTGCGGTTTCAGATCGCCCGTCCGTCACCGGCGCCTACATCGCAGGCCCCGTCAGCTTCCTTGAAAAGGAAGGCGTAAAGAGTGAGCAGATTCGGTTCAGTCCTTATCTGGGCTCACTTGCCTACCGTTTTGCACTGGTTGCCTGTGGGAAATTGGATGCAGGTCTGGCGCGTGCAAGAGCCCGCGATTGGGACCTTGCCGCAGCGGATTTAATCATCAGTGAGGCTGGCGGCCAGTTAGTAGACTTGTCTGGATCGACCCTCTACTACAATAAAACTAGAACAAATCACCCCGGACTAGTGGCATCTTCTGCCAAATTGTTTAAAAGGCTTCAGGGAATATCCGTAGAGGATTAATCCTTATCGGTTTCCGGTCGGACTCTCTGTGAAGAAGGTGAGCGAACACTATGAGTGCTCAAGAAGAAAACCAACAGCTACTTCACCTCGTGTTTGGTGGTGAATTAGAAGATATCAGCAATGTTCGCTTTAAGGATCTTAAGGATCTGGACATTGTAGGCATCTACCCGAACTACGCTGAGGCACACGTCGCGTGGAAAGCAAAGGCGCAAGGTACCGTTGATAACGCATTGATGCGTTACTTTATTGTACACATGCACCGTCTGCTTGATCCGGGCGCAGAAACCAAGTAAGTACTGCGCCTCCCGGGAATTCTGCCCGAACTCAAATGGGCTTGTGAAATGTTGAAAAAACTAGGCAAACACCCGCTTGTCATGAAGCTAGCGGGCACTGCCATGGCGTATTATCTGCTCTTTGTCTACAAGAGCAGTAAACTCACCATTGATCCTCCAGAGGTCTATGAGGAACATGAGGAGGGTGCACCATTCATCGCGTCCATGTGGCACGGTCAGCATTTCATGTTGCCCTTTGCATGTCCAAAGCACTGGGACATTAGGGTTATGATTTCTCGCAGTGCTGACGGCGAGATGCAAGCGGTTTGCGCATCAAAACTGGGGCTCGGTACAATCCGGGCCGCTGGTGCGCAGCGCTCCAGCCAAATCAAGAAACGTGGAGGCATGCGCGGTTTTATTGAAGCTGTGCGCGTACTCAAAGCAGGCGCCACAGTCTCCATGACGGCAGACGTGCCCAAAGGCCCTGCACGTAAGGCAGGCAAAGGCATCGTACAGCTGGCCAAGCACTCCGGTCGGCCAATCCTGCCCGTAGCAATGGCAACCAGCCGCCATTATGACCTTGATACTTGGGATAAGGCATCCATCAATTTGCCGTTCAGCCATATTGGGTTATGCTTTGGTAAACCTATTCCGGTGCCGGCTGATGCAAGCGATGAACAGATCGAGGAAATTCGTCAGCGTCTGGAAAACAGCATGAACGAAATAACTGACAAAGCTTATGCAATCGCCAAATCAGGCAAATAATAAACACTGGCAGAACTGGGTCCCATGAGTTCAGTGATCTTCAGAGTCTATCAAGGTCTTGGCCGTCTGGCCGCGCCGCTCCTTGTTGGCTTGTATAAATTGCGCGCCCGCCAGGGCAAAGAAGATCAGAACCGCAAAGGGGAACGGTTTGGTGTCGCCTCGAAAGAGCGGCCATCTGGAAACCTGATCTGGATCCATGCAGCAAGTGTAGGGGAGGCCAACGCCGTCCTGCCGCTTGCAAAGCAAGTCGTCGACGGTGGTTCCAAAGTTTTGCTGACAACAGCGACACTGACATCTGCGCAGGTAGTTGAAGCCTCCGCGCCAGAGGGCGTGATCCATCAGTTTGTTCCTTATGATACGCGCGGCAACATCAAGAGATTTCTGAACCACTGGTCACCTTGTCTGGCAATCACAGTTGAATCAGAAATCTGGCCGGCAACATTCCATGAGTTGGAAAAGCGGCAAATCCCACTGATCATCGTCAATGGACGCATGTCAGAAGGCTCCTTTTCAAATTGGAACCGTGTTCCCTCCTTTGCCCATTCAGTCTTTGGAACCGTTGACTGTGTGCTCGCCCAGTCAGATGATGATGCGGCCCGGTTCAAGCAACTGGGAGCAATCCGCGTCAGACCTACGGGCAATATCAAGTTTGACGGCAATATTCCTGAGTGTGATCCGGTAGAACTCGCTGACTTCAAAGATCAGCTCGAAGGTCGCCCACGATGGCTTGCAGCCAGCACGCACCCAGAAGAAGAAGTTGAAGTTGCCAAGGCTCATCAAGAGCTCAAGCACAAGTTTGATCGCTTGCTGACGATTATCGTTCCAAGGCATCCGGTCCGGGCACAGGAAATCCGCGAAGAGCTGGAGCAGATGGGCCTTGTGTGCACTCAGCGCTCACGGGGCGAAGCCATTACCAATGCGACCGATATCTATATAGCTGACACGCTCGGCGAGCTTGGCTTGTTCTACCGTGTTGCGCCGGTTGTGTTTATGGGCGGTTCCCTGAGGCCAATCGGTGGGCATAACCTCCTTGAACCGGCTCAAGTGGGCTGCGCAATCCTTTCTGGCGTGCACACTCAGAATTTCGCATGGATCTATCGCCACTTCTCAAAAGAAGAAGGCGTTCTTCTGGTACACAACACCAGTGAGTTGGCCGATCAGATCGAAAACCTGCTTCACAACCCTGCGGATGTACAAAAGCGTGCTGACACAGCAAAAGCGCTGGTTGAATCTGGACGGGGCGCTCTGGCAGCGACCCAGCTTGAGCTGCAGCAGTATCTGCCAGTGAAGCAACCAGCAGCAGGGAAGGAGTAGACGATGAACGCTCCTGACTTTTGGTGGACGAAAAACGGAAACTGGCAAGCCAAACTTTTGAGTCCTTTGGGTGCGCTCTACGGCTACATGGCGACACGTCGTTTCAGGTACAATCCCAGATACAAAGCCCGTCAACCTGTCATTTGCATTGGCAACTTTACAGCAGGCGGAACCGGTAAAACACCATTCGCGCTGGCGTTGAATGCTCTGTTGAAAGAGGCTGGCCACAAACCTGGTTTTCTTCTGCGTGGCTACGGAGGTTCGATTAAAGGGCCGCTGCTCGTAGAGCCGTCAAAATATGCCGCCGCAGAAGTCGGCGATGAAGCGATGTTATTGGCACGCCGCGGCCCAACTGTGATCTCTGCTGATCGCACAGCCGGTGCCAAGCTTCTGGAAGAGCAGGATATTTCTGTCATCATTATGGATGATGGATTCCAGAACCCGTCTTTGCATAAGGATTTCTCCATCGTTCTTCTGGATGCGAAGACCGGTATTGGCAATGCCAGATGTATTCCGGCTGGTCCATTGAGAATGCCGTTCAAGAAACAGCTGCAGCGGGTTGGCCTGCTGATGGTTGTGGGTGAGGGCGATGCGAGTATCGATCAGCAAAAGACGGCACGCCAGGCTGGGATCGATTTGATGCACGCTGCAATCCGTCCTGTGTCCGCAGATGCCTTAGACGGGGAACGCGTGCTTGCATTTGCGGGAATTGGTCGTCCTGAAAAGCTATATACCAGCTTGCGGGAGGCTGGAGCTGAGGTCGTTGAGACCATGTCCTTCCCGGATCATCATTACTTCACGAAAGACGACGCGCGCCTGATACTGCGTGAAGCTGAAACGCAGGACTTGCTACCAATCACGACCACAAAAGATTACGTGCGTTTGGATGGCCGCGAAGAGCAATCTATTGCGCGGCTCGCAAGCGTGGCAAGTGTGTTGGAAGTGGAGATGAAAATCGCTGATCCAGACGCCCTCATCGAGCGCCTGAAACCTGTGTTGGACTGCGAAAAGCCTTAGGCTTGTAGGCCGTTGCTCTCATAGGCTTTAAGGGCAGCATCTGCATCAATGTACGCTTCCTGGCGAGATACACTCCAGTACTTGAGTTCTTCAAGCATGATCGTTTTGCCAGTGATCGCACATTTCACAAAGTTACCGGGTGCTTTCACCTGATAATCACCATCCAGATATTGGATACGTGCTTCTGTTGGAACGCGTGGCTGTTCAAAACGGTTCATTATTTCAGCATCCAGAGTTGTTGTGTTTTTCCTTTCTTACCGCTCAAACCTTAAAAAGGCCAGCGGTAAGAACATGCATCTTATGCAAATAAATCTGGCAGCATTTATGCAGTTGCCAGTTTTTCCTTGCGGATTTTCTCAATCGTGCGCCAGCAAACATATTGGGCCAGAAAGGCGAAAACAACGCCGCCAATGGCTTGCCCTGCGAGAACACCGTTTGCCTGATAGAAGTAAGCACCGGCAATGGTGAACGGGATAGTCCCAAGAGTTGCTCTGCCCCAGTTGAACAGCATGGAGTAAATTGGGAAGCCCAGATTGTTGAAGACTGCATTGGTGACAAACAAAGCAGCATTGAACAAGAAACCAGCTGCCGCAAATGTGCAGAAGAAGAAGACCAGTGAAGCGCTGTCACCCTCAGCATTGAAGAACTGCACCAATGGCCCCTGCAACACAAACAGCAAACCCCAGGCTGACAGCGTGTAAACCACGATCAACAAAAGAGAATCCTTCACAACCTTGCTAAGCCGGTCGAACTCCAGGGCTCCAAAATTCTGGCCAATAATAGGACCAACTGCACCGGAAAGAGCGAACAGAGCACCGAAAGCGACAGGAATAATCCGGCCAACAATCGCGAAGCCCGCGACTGCTCCATCGCCAAACTGAGCCATTTCCGCAATAATCCAGGCATTACCTGCTGGTGTTGCGATGTTGGTCAACATGGCTGGCGTCGCCACTTTGAACAGATCGACCGTATCGCTGACAGTTTTCGAAATCTCAGGCTTGCCGAGCATGTTGTGCTTGATGATCAGGATATAAAGGCCAACACCAACCATCACCAGACGAGAAACAACAGAAGCGATTGCAGCACCAGTGATGCCCATATCAAACCCGAAAATGAGGATCGGATCTAAAATGGCTGTCACAAAGCCGCTGGATAAGGTCACAAACATCGCACCACGTGCATCGCCCACGGATCTCAACAGCGCAGAAAGCACCATTGCACCAACGAGGAACGGCATGGAAGGCACGACGATGTAAAGGAAAAGCAACGTAAAATCGAGCGTACGCCCAGACGCCCCGAGCAACATCGCCAGATCATCCAGAAACGCCAGACTACCAGCCACGACAGCGAGTGATATCAATGTTGATATTATAAGCGACATGCTCACAAGGCGGTGCGCGCCTTTCACATCACCTTGCCCGATACGCCGGGCAACGGAAGCACTGGCGGCAATGGAAAGTCCAATGCCAATTGCAGAGTTGAAAAACATGATAGTCCCGGCATAGCCAATTGCCGCCGCAAGTTCTTCAATACCCAACTGTGCAATGTAAAAAAGGTTTGCAAAATCAACGAGAAAAATAGCAATCAATCCGACTGAGCCGGTGGATGTCATCACCAGAACATGGCGCATAGTCGAGCCATAGGTGAATTTTGCATCCCGTGTGCCGGATGAAGTTGGTCTGGACATAAAAACTCACTTTTGGCGATGCTGATAGCAATCGCAAGAGAGGGCCTCAATGACCCTGCAATCGTGTATCTTTCCGCTGGAACAGTGTTTCAGCATCTTCTTCAGCTCGGTTTGTAGGCTTTGGAGACGAATAATCTTGTCTTCCACCTCAGTCAGGTGAGCCCGTGCAATCTCGTCTGCGCCCTCGCAGTCATCCTCCGGGTGTTCCTTAAGCAGCATAAGGCTCTCGATCATTTCCAAAGAGAAACCGAGATCACGGCCATGACGGATGAAAGAAAGTCGGTTCAGGTGGTCTTCGCCATAACGACGCTGACCGCCCTCAGTGCGCGGAGGTTCCGGAAGTAGCTTTTTTTGCTCGTAAAAACGAATAGTCTGGACTTTAACGCCAGCCTTCTTCGCAAGATCACCGATTGAGTATTCACCAGCCATATCGAACCATACGGATTAATGTGGTCTCTGCGAGAAAGCAGTGCCGCAGATCACGAAATGTTGAAATGAGAGCACACCACGCCCACGTAATAAATGTGCTCCAAATCAACCAGCGTCAAGAGCAGTGCTCTGATAACCTGATTTAATCAGTCAGGTTTTTCTGATTTGCTTTCATCGCGTGGCGTGCGCTGGTGCAACTTGTCAGAGCCAGCAAGATCACCACCGGCAAGCTGCATTGTCAGGCGTTCATCGTCTCGTTTGCGAACATCATCTTCGACTTCGTCAATACGGTCTGACGGCAAACCAAGAAACTCAAGCGCTTTCCGACCAAAGGTCAGGCTGGACTCAAAAGTCTCACGGATCTGATAGTCAACGCCCAGACGGGTGAGATCAAGCGCATGAGCCCGGTCCGTGGCACGGCAATAAAGAGCTGCATTGGGGAACGCGGATCTGATCTGCAAAATTGCCTGCTTCATGACGCGGTCATCCTCAATGCAAAGAGCAATCAAGGTCGCATTCTCACCACCAGCTGCCTTGAGCACGTCGGGCCGCGTCGCATCCCCGTAATAAACCCTGTAGCCATATTGGCGAGCATAGTTGATCCGGTCCGGCTTGTTGTCGAGAGCTGTGACGGAAATCCCTTCTGAAGTCAGCATCTGCGCAACCATCATACCAAAACGCCCAAATCCAACGATCAGCACGCTCGGGCATGCATCCTCAAAGGTCTCGATTTTATTGGTCGTGTCGCCATGCTTTTTCATCCGCTCCGCAACAAAATCCAGACCTACTGCACCAAGTGGTGTGAGCAGCATGGTCAAAATAACAATAGCGCTGAGGATATTCGCAGATTCCTCTGGCAAGATTGCCGCAGCAGTCGCCGTTGAAAACAGCACAAAGGCAAACTCCCCGCCTTGTGGCAGAGTGACTGCCACGCGCAGAGCATCAGAGTTGGAAGAGCCAAACAAACGCGACAGGCCCCAGAGCAGAACACCCTTGGTGAGCATCAGCAACACGACCGCAGAAACGACACGCTGCCAGTTTGCGACAATCAGATCAAGTTCGAGCGCCATCCCCACAGTCATGAAGAACAAACCCATGAGCATTGTGCGGAAAGGCTCAATATCCGCTTCCAGCGTATGGCGGTAGCTGGATTCCGCCAGCATCACACCAGAGAGGAAAGCACCCAACGCCATGGAGAGCCCAACAAGGCTCATCAAACCTGCACTGCCCAGAGCAACCAGCAGTGCTGCAGCAATCATCAACTCACGAGCGCCTGAAGCCGTTAAAAGCTTGAAGAGGGGAGAAAGTAGGAAGCGGCCCGCAAAGATCACAAAGCCAACAGCTGCGACAACCGTGATCACCTGCATGGCAATGGAAGCTTCTTCCACATCCGCTTCAGCAGGGGCCAGAATGCTGACCATGGCAAGCAGAGGCACAATAGCCATGTCCTGCAGCAGCAAGATGCCGAAGGCCCGTTGGCCATACTTGGTGCTCAGGTGTCCGCGCTCCTGCAGCATTTGCAAGGCAAAGGCCGTGGATGACAAAGCAAGACCAAGCCCGGCGATCAGGGCAACCTGCCAGGACAAGCCAAACACCATAGCGCCTAAAGTCAGTATCAAACCCGAGATTACAACCTGCGCTGTCCCAAGCCCGAATATGTCTCGCCGCATGGTCCATAATCGGGCAGGCTCCAATTCCAGCCCAATTACAAACAACAGCAGAACAACCCCAAGCTCAGCGAAGCCCAGTATACGCTCAGGCTCATTGAAGAAGCCGATGCCATAGGGGCCAATCGCCATCCCTGCTGCGAGGAAACCGACCACAGCACCAAGGCCAAGCCGTTTGGTGATGGGCACAGCGATAACTGCAGCGGAAAGAACCACAATGGTTTCGATAAAGAACGGGGGGACGTGAGCTTCTGCCATTGGCATCCTAAAAAGCGGAATTCAAACTATTAAAACAGACATTTCTGATTTCAGTCGATTTTGAGGGGAATACCTTAATTCTATCTAAGAGAAAATGTAGTTTTCCGTATAAAGCTAGTCTGAAGATGGCTTGTGTGGTGAAGTTTTTTCAGAATTCTCTGATTGTTCCTTCTCTGCCTTCTTTTCGGCCTCCGCAAGGCGGCGTGCTGGTTCGTTCAGGGCAGTTGATTCTGATTTCGGTTTGATCAAAGGTTTCACTGGCACATCGGGCAGCTTGAATTGCTTGTAACCCGCATACAGGCCACCCACCTGCTGCAATGCCAAAAGCTCAGCATCTCTGCGCCGCACATCCGCAAGAATTTCATAGGTGCGGTCTTCATCCTCGCCCAACTCCTCCAGTATTTCCCGCCCGAACTGTAAAGCCGACTCCAGGGTCTCACGCAGCTGATAGTCTGCGCCCGCTGTCACAAGTTGAATAGCGTGACGACGATCGTGGGCGCGGGCAAAAATTTTGGCGAGTGGGAACTGTGTTTTCGTCATGCGTACAATCTGGCTCGTTGTTTCGGCCCGTTCGGTACAAACCGCAATCACGCTGGCATTTTCCGCCCCTGCTACCCGCAAAACATTCAGTCGTCGCCCATCTCCGTAGTAAATCCGGTAGCCAAACCGAGAGGCCTCCCGGATATGCTGTGCGTCTGTATCCAGAACCGTCACGGTTGAGCCCTGCGCAATCAACATCTGGGAAGCCAGTTGTCCAAAACGCCCAAATCCTATCACCAGCACATTGGTGCGGCCTCCCTCTGTATTGGGTATATCCGGTTTCACGGGCTCAGGCCTCAGCTTCACGCCAAACCATTGCGAGAGCCAAACGCTCAGCAGAGTAAACGCCATGGTGAAAGAGATGATTGCGGAGAGCAGGCTGCTCTGATGCGGGTTCAGCAAATCAACGGCGACAGATGCTGAGAAGATGACAAACCCAAACTCTCCAGCTTGAGCCAGCAAACCACCAATCTGCAAACTGTTTTCTGGTGTGTGGCCAGACAGGCGGGTGACAGAAAAAATGCTCAGACACTTCACGACCATCAAACCAAAACTGCAGGCAAGCACCACCACCCAGTTCTGATAGACAAAGTTGAGGTCAATAGACATGCCGACCGTGATGAAGAAGAACCCGAGCAACAAGCCGCGAAAAGGCTCCAGATCAGCCTCAAGCTCATGCCGGAAAGAACTTTCTGCCAGCATCACACCCGCAATAAACGCGCCCAATGCACTCGAAAGACCCACCGCTTTCATCAGCGTTGCTGCGCCAAGTACTGTGAGCAATGCAGAGGCTGTCATCATCTCGCGAGCACCAATACGGGCAAACAGCCGAAACAATGGGGTGAGCAGATAGCGGCCAACAGCAACCAACAGAAGCACGGTCGAAGCCATAATCAGCGCCGTCTCCCAACCTGGCCGTTGGCCCGTATCGATAGGAACAGGCGCCACAATCGCCATCAGCGCGAGAATGGGAACAATCATCATGTCCTGAAACAGCAAGATTGCGATAGATGTTTGCCCCATCGGCGTCGTGCGATCACCGCGGTCTTGCAAAATACGCAAGGAAAGAGCCGTTGATGAAAGCGCGAGCGAAAGGCCAATAATGAGAGATTTTTGCCAGGTCAGTCCCGCAAAATAGATAGCAAGCCCAATAAGAAGCGCGGAAAACCCTACTTGAGCTGACCCTGAGCCAAAAATCTCCTTACGCAAAGACCAAAGACGGCCAGGATTCAGCTCAAGCCCGATCAAAAACAGCAGCATGACCACGCCAAGCTCACCAATGGGCCGCAGCTCATCAGGAGCGCTAAAGGGACTGCCAAGATACTGCCCAATCCCCCACGGTCCTAAAATAACGCCCGCTATCAAATAGCCGACGATGGTTCCAACCCGGATCAGCTTGGCAAACGGCACCACCAGAATCGCCATGCTTAGAAACAGCATGATGTCTGTCACAAAATCCAGTTGGTGGAGTGTGATCATGAAAGGGGGCGGCTCATTATTATTTTTGAAAGAAGCTACAGACCCAGCGTAAATTCGGTTTGAATGCAATACAGACAAGCTGAGGTAAATCTTCAGCATCCTTAACGAAGTGCCAGTTTGAGCTCTCTGGTTGTAGTTTAAATAGATGCGAATTAACGCTTGAACCTACAGTGACTAGAGCCTTTACAGTCGACTCATTCTCGATTGGAGGCGCAAAATGCTAGACAAACCAAACACTCACTTAAACATCCTGCTCAAGGAAACCCCACTACTCAACTTTAGTGCGCCAACAATCCGGCAGCTCGTTGATCAAAGGAAATGGAAGGATCTATCTCCCTTTGATCGTGCTGGAGCAGTCTACGATTTCGTCCGCAATGAAATCCTGTTTGGTTACAATAAAGCAGACAATATTCCGGCAAGTCAGGTGTTGGCTGATGGAATAGGGCAGTGCAACACCAAAGGTACACTTCTCATGGCATTGATGAGAGCCGTTGGAGTTCCCTGTCGTCTGCACGGCTTCACGATCCATAAAGAACTACAGCGCGGAGTAGTGCCCGAACTGGCCTACCAGATCGCCCCGGACAACATTTTGCATTCCTGGGTGGAGATCTATCTTGAGGACCGCTGGATTAATCTGGAGGGCTTTATTCTGGACGATGCGTTTCTCTCTGCTCTTCAGCAGAAGTTTGCCCCAAGCAGACAATCCCTTTGTGGCTACGGCGTTGGCACCAACTGCCTCAGCGCGCCTCAGGTCAATTGGCGGGGGCAGGACACTTACATCCAGAAAACCGGTATTAACAATGACTTCGGAACCTATACCAGCCCGGATGATTTCTACACTGAACACATGCAGGCGTTTTCGCCAATGATGAAGGTGCTTTATGAAAACGGCATCCGTCACGTGATGAACTGGAGAACCAATCGCATTCGTGCTGGTAAAGTGCCTGCAATTCCTTTGCGGGATTAGAAGCGTTATCGCAATGAAAAAGGGGCATCTCTGCCCCTTCAAACTCATAGAACCTGTCTGAACCAATCAGGTCGCAGTGCCACCAATCGTCATCTCGTTGATGCGCATGGTTGGCTGTCCAACACCCACTGGCACGCCTTGACCGGCTTTGCCGCAAGTTCCGATACCTGGATCCAGCTTCATGTCGTTGCCAATCATTGACACCCGTTTGAGCGCATCTGGACCGTTCCCGATCAACATCGCACCTTTCACTGGAGCGCCAATCTTTCCGTTCTGGACACGGTAGGCTTCAGTGCAGGAGAACACGAACTTGCCAGAGGTGATATCAACCTGACCACCACCAAAGGAAACTGCATAAATGCCGTCTTCTAGGCTTTCGATGATCTCTTTGGGATCCTGATCGCCATTCTCCATGATGGTATTGGTCATGCGTGGCAGGGGCTGGTGTGAGAAGGATTCACGGCGACCATTACCAGTTGGCTCAACACCCATCAGGCGTGCGTTCTGACGGTCCTGCATGTATCCAACAAGAACACCATCCTCAATGAGCGTGGTTCGGCCAGTCGGCGTACCTTCATCATCAACAGAGAGAGAGCCGCGACGCTTGGAGATTGTACCGTCATCAACAATGGTCACACCTTTTGCGGCAACCTGCTGTCCCATCAAGCCTGCAAACGCCGATGTTTTCTTGCGGTTGAAGTCACCTTCAAGGCCATGCCCAACTGCTTCGTGCAGCAAAATGCCCGGCCAGCCGTTGCCAAGCACCACGTCAAACGTACCAGCAGGGGCTGGGATTGCCTCCAGATTGACCAGAGCCTGACGCAGAGCTTCTTCAACAGCATGCTGCCAGCTTGTCTCAGCAACAAACTCACCAAACCCTTCGCGGCCACCAGAGCCAAAAGAGCCAGTCTCCTGCTTGTCGCCGTCACCAGCCACAATCGAAACGTTGAGGCGCACAAGCGGGCGTACATCACGAATACGGTGACCATCAGCTCGCAGGATGTCCACTGTCTTCCAGCTGCCTGCCAGCGAAACAGTTACCTGCTGTACTCGCGGGTCTTTCGCACGGGCATACGCGTCAATTTCCTGCAGCAGCTGTACTTTTTCAGCAAAGCTTGGGCTGCCAATCGGGTTTTCATCCGTGTAGAGCTTCTGATTGGTACGAGCTGGAGGTGCTGCATAGGTACCGGAATGTCCGCTTTGCACAGAAGCAACTGCATCAGCCGCGCGTTTCAAAGCAGCCTCGGAAATATCGTCGGAATGGGCATAACCAGAAGCTTCACCCACGACAGCGCGCAGGCCAAATCCCTGACCGGTGCTGAACGTGGAGGACTTCAGGCGTCCATTGTCGAACACAAGCCCTTCGTTCTGGCTGTATTCCAGATAAAGTTCCCCATCATCAGCGCCTTTCAGCGCTGCCGCAGTAATCTGGCGCGCTGTCTCCTCGTCCAGTCCTGAGGTCTGGAGAAGATCAATAGGTTTATCGCTCATGGGTAAAACTCCGAAATAAAGGATTTGCTCTGTTGTGGCGAACAATCCGTGCACTTTCAAGGCTTACTATTCAATAAAGGAGGCGGGAAGGCCATCGCTCCCAAGTATTTGAGGGTCAATGCAGGAAAGCGAGCACCAATCCGGCACACACCAGAACGGCGCCAGAAACCCTATCGAGCCTGAATCTTGCGGAAGGAGCAGACAGCCAGTTGCGGGAATACCCGCCAAGAACGGCGATCAGTCCATCAATTAAAATCGCCATCACAAGATAAGTCACACCCATCACCGTCAGCTGCGGATCTGCTGGATAAGCCTTGTCAATAAACAGCGGGAAAAATGCCGCCATGAACAGCAGTGATTTTGGATTTGAAAGGCCAACAAAGAAGCCAACTTTCAAATGCATATGGCTTCCGCTCACTACCCTGTCATGCCGGCCCGCACGCAACCAGCTAGAGATGCCCAGGTAGATTAAATAGGCCGCTCCTCCAAGCTGAATAACCTCAAAGGCATCAGGGTAGGTGTGCACCACCCAGGAAAGGCCAAGCACAACAGCAATGATCTGGACAGCTTGTGCGATTGTCATGCCAGCCATGACAATCAGGCCCGCTGAAGTGCCTTCGCGAGTGGATTTAGCCAGTATCATCATCACGTTAGGCCCGGGGATAGCCAGTAAGATGAATGTTGCAACAATAAATCCGAGGTAAAGGCTGAAATTCATCATCTGAAAACCAACAGTCCCATAAGGAAAACTCCGGCAGTGAGCAAAACACCACTGTTGAACCGCTTCAGCACACCTTCAACACGTGGAGATCGAAACAGCCGCTCAACCAGTCCGCCGCCCACCACAAGCGGTAGATCCAGGCAGGTCGCGATCAAAAGAAAAGTTGTACCCAAAACGACAAACTGGGCATCTACAGGGTGAGCGTGGTTGAGAAAATGAGGGAAAAGAGCTGCGAGAAAAATGAGAGTTTTGGGATTGGCAATGCTGATCATGAAACCTGTCAGAAAGTCAGAGCCCTGGCTGGTGGGCTCTGCAATCCTGCGGCTAGCAGCTCTCCATCTTCGAAGGCCGAGATAAATCAGATAAGCCGCCCCCAAAACAGTCACAGTCTCAAAGACATAGGGATAACTGACAATGAGCCAGGAAAGCCCAAAGGAAACCAGCACCACCTGAATAGCTTCTGCTGCTTTAACGCCAATGAGTGTAAAGAGACCAGCAAAAGTTCCTCCGGATGCGGATCTGGAAAGGATCAACATTTTACTGGCGTCAGGCACCGACATGATAATCAATGTGGTGACAACAAACGCAATATAGACATGCATTGCTATGGGCACGGATCACCTGCAAAGGTCCGGTCTGTTTGCATCAGGAGGCTGACGCTGCCGCAATCAAACAGAATGTGCTCGCATAGAAAACAGCACACCGGATTTAAAGTGCAAAAACCCTTTGCTTTGCGTGCCTCATTTTAGGAAAACTAAGAGGTCTCTTTGAAAACTGCAGAGACTGATCTCAAATTTTTAAGTGACGGAAATAACAGTGCTTCAATATTTTCAAGCGCAGGCCAAAAACAACGCTTGGGCGAATTATCGGCTACTTTCCAGTTGCAAGAAGCTCTCTGAAGACGAGCTAGCTGCAAAACGGACAAGTTTTTTCCCTTCAATCCTGATGACACTGAATCACATCCTCACAGTGGACTGGTTCTATATCAGCGCTCTGGAAGGAGCGCCGCTCGGGATTAATGCATTTGATCCTGAGTACCCTTTTGAGCAATTGCCACCTCTCTTCGAGGCTCAAAGAAACTCAGATCAGAAGTTAATTGCGCACATAGGTTCAATGGGCCTCGCTGACCTCTCCAAAATACATGTGCTGAGAGATGACAAGCCTCTGAGTGAGTGAGCAGACAGGCTTCTTCTGCATCTCTTCCAACATCAGACACACCATCGCGGGCAAGTGCATGCCATGTTGAGCGGAACTTCAGTCGCACCACCTCAGCTCGATGAGTTCTTTCTCAGCAATGAGATGGAGCAGCAGGCCCGTAAGGATGACTTCGCCGCACTCGGGTTCTGTGAGACAGACATCTGGCCAGATCGTGGGTGACCAGATAGTTAGGCAGGGTCTTTCCTCGCGCCTGAAAAGACAAAAGCCGAGGCGATTTTCATCATCTCGGCTTTCAGATTACATTCGAGGGCAAGCACTTACACTTAAGGTAGAGCCGCGATTGCTTCTTTCAGACCAACCAGTGAGATCGGAATACCGATACCTTCTTCTGGTGTCTCAAAGATGATGAAAGTTGCAGTCTGACCAGTTGTGAGCTTGTCGATCAGATCCTTTTCCAGCATCGCTTCAGAAACGCAACCGCTTGGGGCAGGCAGACAGCGGATGAATGGCATCCGGCCAACATCTTTACCATCTACATTCAGACCAAGTTGCATCGGTAGCAAAACGCCAAGTGGAGCGAGAATGCGCAAAACGGTCGCTTGCTGGTCAGCCGTCTTAAGAATAATAGCTGTCAGGCCTACAGTATCACGTGCAGAATCTGTCACACTTTGAATAAGAGCACACTGCTCGACGTTAGAACCTGGGGATTTGGCGCAACGCTGCTGCCAATCACCAAACTCGCCTTTGAGTTCGCCAAGCGCTTGTTGAGCATGACCAGCTCCGGAAAATCCGGCGGCACCCGCCACTGTCACCGCAACTGATAGAGTCAGCGTGCGTAAAAACTGCTTCAAAAAACCTTCCTCCAGTTCACCGGCTGTGCAGTGTCTGTCTCCCCAGCCAGCCAGCGTGGGGTGTTTCCCTAAAATATTGGAATACCGCTCCTGACGTCAAAGCGCAAACTGGCATTCTTGGCTGTCCACTTAACTGACGAGGAAGGAGGGATCCGACTCACATTGTTCACGCCGAGGTAACGTTCCTTTTTGCCGATAAAGTGACGATTTAGTGAGTGAAATTGGACGCATGGATAGAAATGATCGATTTTCGATATAGGGAAAAGTAACTAGGTGAAAACAGCGGAGATCGTTCAAAATCCAATTGCATCTGCGGATTTCTTATGTTTTTTGTCCAACTCATTGATTCAAGTCAAATGATACTGCGACTTATAGTCGCTATAACCTTAGGGGAATCGCGTAGAAACCCTTATTGGGTTATTATGTCGCAGATATTCACGCAGGTGTGAGGACTGGTCGGACGGGCCAAAGTGGGCACCCCACATGTGTGGACAAGAAGAGGATTGCCGTTTCGGCGGCATTAAGAGGGACAGGGAGCGCAAGACGTGATGAAGCTCTTGAAGCATCACCTGGCGACCATTGCCGCAACTATGGCAATCGGATTGACGGGTTTTATGGCAGGTGCAGCCAATGCAGCACAGCCAACGCCGTGGCAGATGGGTATGCAGCCTGCGGCGACGACAGTGATGGAAGACATTCGCTGGTTTAACGATTTTACCCTGATCATTATGGCCGGCGTGACGGTTTTCGTAGCACTCCTGCTGCTTGTTGTGATCATCAGGTTCCGCAAGAAGGCGAACCCAACGCCATCTCGCACTTCACACAACACTATGATCGAGGTTGTTTGGACGGTTGTCCCAATCCTCATTCTGGTGATGATCTCAGTTCCGTCTTTCCGTTTGCTCTTCAAACAGCTTGATATCCCTGAATACGAAATGACCATCAAAGCGACTGGTTACCAGTGGTATTGGGGTTATGAGTACGCGGATGAAGGCATGGAAGATGTCTCATTCGACGCCTTGATGATTCAGGACGATGAGCGTGCAGACATAATGGCTGAAAAAGGCCTGACAAACGCTGAGCTTCCTCGCCTTCTTGCGACGGACTACAACATTGTTGTTCCAGTCGACACCACAGTGCGTGTTCAGGTAACCGCAGCAGACGTGATCCACTCATTTGCTGTTCCTGCATTCGGCATCAAGATTGACGCTGTTCCATACCGCCTCAACGAAACCTGGTTCCGTGCTGATAACACCGGCATGTTCTACGGCCAGTGTTCAGAGCTTTGTGGTAAAGACCACGCGTTCATGCCAATCGCCGTGCAAGTCGTGACCAAAGAGCAGTATCAGGCCTGGGCCGAAGCTGCGAAGTCCGACGTCGACGAAGCAAACACACTTCTCGCAAAGCTGATTGCTGATGAGAAGAAGGTTGCTGCCACCGCAGCCACCGACGTGAAGGTTGCGTCCCGTTAATCGGGGTCACTGATTGAGCCGAGTATGCGCGCGTCAAGGGCTGCTGCGCATACGAGCAAGAACTTTACGAGGGAGCACAACTATGTCTGCGTCTGAAACGCATGCACATGACCATCCAACTGGATGGGTGCGGTGGGTCTACTCCACCAACCATAAGGATATCGGTATCCTTTACCTGATCTTCGCGATCATGGCTGGTATCATCGGCGGTCTTCTGTCCATCGCAATGCGTATGGAACTTCAGGAGCCGGGGATGCAGTACTTCTCCGATCCACACTTGTTCAACGTGTTCACCACAGCGCACGCGCTGATCATGATCTTCTTCATGGTTATGCCAGCGCTTATCGGTGGCTTCGCGAACTATTTCGTTCCGATCATGATTGGTGCGCCTGACATGGCGTTCCCACGCATGAACAACATCTCCTTCTGGCTTCTGCCACCAGCATTTATCCTGCTGCTCCTGTCACTCTTTGTGCCAGGCCCACCAGGTGCAAACGGTGTCGGCGGTGGCTGGACCATCTATCCTCCGCTGTCCACCTCCGGTCAGCCAGGTCCTGCAATGGACTTTGCAATTCTGGCGCTTCACGTTGCCGGTGCATCTTCCATTCTGGGTGCCATCAACTTCATCACCACCATCTTCAACATGCGTGCGCCTGGTATGACCATGCACAAGATGCCGCTGTTCGTTTGGTCCGTGCTGGTAACAGTCTTCCTGCTGTTGATCTCTCTGCCTGTTTTGGCTGGCGCGATCACCATGTTGCTGACAGACCGTAACTTCGGCACCACCTTCTTTGAAGCTGCTGGTGGCGGTGACCCAATCTTGTTCCAGCACTTGTTCTGGTTCTTCGGTCACCCTGAAGTGTACATCCTGATCCTGCCTGCATTCGGCATCATCTCCCACATCATCTCCACCTTCTCGCACAAGCCTGTGTTCGGTTACATCGGCATGGCCTACGCGATGGTTGCGATTGGTGTTGTTGGCTTTGTCGTTTGGGCGCACCACATGTTCACCGTTGGTCTGTCCGCAGATACGCAGGCGTACTTCCTGTTCGCGACCATGGTGATTGCAGTGCCGACTGGCATTAAGATCTTCTCATGGATTGCGACCATGTGGGGCGGTTCTATCGAATTCCGCACGCCAATGATCTGGGCGATCGGCTTTGTGTTCCTGTTCACCGTTGGTGGTGTAACCGGCGTTCAGCTGGCAAACGCAGGTCTCGACCGTGCACTGCATGACACTTACTACGTTGTAGCTCACTTCCACTACGTTCTGTCTCTGGGTGCTGTGTTCGCGATCTTTGCAGCCTGGTACTACTGGTTCCCTAAGATCTCCGGTTACATGTACTCCGAGTTCCTCGGAAACCTGCACTTCACACTCATGTTCATCGGTGTGAACCTGGTGTTCTTCCCGCAGCACTTCCTTGGTCTTGCTGGTATGCCACGCCGTTATGCCGACTACCCGGACGCATACGCTGGCTGGAACATGGTTTCCTCCTACGGTTCTTACCTCACCGGTTTTGCAGTGCTCATCTTCTTGTGGTGTGTCCTTGACGCATTCCTCAAGAAGCGTGTGGCTGGCGATAACCCGTGGGGCAAAGGCGCAACTACTCTGGAATGGACCCTGTCTTCACCTCCTCCATTCCACCAGTTCGAGATCCTTCCAAAGATCAAGTAACTGCACCGAAATTGCCGGGGGCGTGTCAGCGCCCTCGGTTCTAGGTAAAGCACAAGCCCGGAAGTGCTCCAATGTTCCGGGGATGAAGTCTAGAACGCTGAAAAACGGCACAGGTTTCAATATCGCGACAGAGGTACAGGCATGACAATGCTGGAACAGACACAAGGACTTCACGAGGACGCAACCGATCTTGGTGGTCGTGGAAGCGTTTCTGATTACATCGCGCTGCTCAAGCCGCGGGTAATGTCTCTTGTTGTGTTCACAGCAGCTGTTGGTCTGGTCATGGCTCCGGGTAATCAGCACCCGGTCCTCAGCTTCATTTCTATTCTTTGCATCGCCATTGGTGGTGGTGCATCTGGTGCGCTGAACATGTGGTGGGATGCAGACATTGATGCTGTCATGTCCCGCACTAAAAAGCGCCCGATCCCGGCAGGCAAAATCACACGTCAGGAAGCCTTTGCTTTTGGCATGGTTCTGTCCTTCGGTTCTGTTCTGACCCTCGGTCTGGTGGCAAACTGGATGGCCGCTGGTCTGCTGGCGTTCACGATCTTCTTTTACGTGGTCATCTACACAATGTGGCTCAAGCGCAGCACGCCGCAAAACATCGTTATCGGAGGTGCAGCTGGCGCGCTTCCGCCAATGGTCGGCTGGGCAGCTGTTACAGGTGACGTAACGCTGGTCAGCATCGCACTGTTCATGATCACCTTCACCTGGACACCTCCACACTTCTGGGCCTTGGCGCTGGTTAAAAACGGCGACTATCAGGCTGCTGGCGTCCCAATGTTGCCGGTCGTCGCAGGCGAAACCGCGACCCGTCACCAAATCGTTTTGTATTCTTTGCTGTTGCTACCAGTTGGCATGGCACCGTACTTCCTAGGCTTTGCCTCGGTGTTTTATGGTGTTGGTTCAGCCATCCTTGGCTTGGTGTTCCTCGGTTATGCAATCCGTGTCTGGAGAGTGCGCGAGGGTGATGCAGCCAAGAAAACAGCAATGTCTCTCTTCAAGTTCTCTTTGTTCTATCTCATGCTGATTTTTGCTGGGTTGCTCGCTGAGAACATGATTGGTCTGGTCTAACGCATAACTGGAAAGAGAAGAAAATGAGCAAGCAAAAAGCAGTTCTTTCTGAAGAGCAAGTCAAGACCCGCCGCGGACGTTCAGTGGCTCTTGCAGTCACACTCGGCGTTCTTGTTGCTATGTTTTATGTGATCACCATCGTGAAGCTCGGTCCGGGCATCATGGATCGTCCACTGTAAGAGACGCAAATGACTGATCAAAAACCAAAAACAGCAGAACAAGCCAAAGTAAACCGCAGCAACGCTACCGTCGCTGTGATTTGCGGGGGCGTGTTCTTTGGAATGGTTGGTTTGTCCTTTGCAGCTGTCCCGCTTTATCAGCTCTTCTGTCAAGTGACGGGCTATGGCGGCACCACACAGCGAGCAGAAGAGGCATCCGATACGATCCTTGATCGTGAGATCATCGTGAGCTTTGACGCCAACGTCGCTCCGGGTCTGGATTGGGATTTCAAACCAAAACAAAAGAAAGTCCGCGTGAAGCTGGGCCAGATGACCGAGATTATGTACGAGGCCCAAAGCCTCGCGCAGCAGGTTTCTACCGGGACTTCCACGTTTAACGTGGCGCCTTTCGAAGTCGGGGGCTACTTCAACAAAATTGATTGCTTCTGCTTTACCGAGCAACCGCTTGAAGCAGGAGAATCGATTGATATGCCGGTCGTGTTTTTCATCGATCCGGAACTGGACAAGGACGAGAGCCTGAAGAATATCAAGGAAATCACCTTGTCCTACACATTCTTTGAATTGCCGAAAGACGGCGAGGAAGAAACAGCTGCAGTGGCTTCTCCAAGCGACGCGGCCACTGACAAGCTTTAGGTTGCGAGACGGATCTGCCTTTTGCAGAAGCGACCTTTTTTGAAATGGGGAGAAAGATATGGCTGGTGTTAAAAACCACGATTATCACATTATCGAGCCAAGCCCATGGCCATTTGTTGGGTCAGTTGGGGCGCTGGTTATGGCAATCGGCGCGATTGTATTCATGCGCATGAGTGAGGGCGGCGTAAGCTTCTCATTTCTGAGCAACGCTGATGGCGAAACAACCGTTGGCTTTACGCTGAACGGTTGGGGCCTGTTTGCAATTGGTCTTGGTATCGTTCTTTACACCATGTTTATGTGGTGGCGTGACACGGTTAAGGAATCTCGCGAAGGGCACCATACACGCGTTGTATCCTTGCACCTGCGCTACGGCATGCTGCTGTTCATCCTGTCCGAAGTTATGTTCTTCGTTGCATGGTTCTGGGCCTTCTTTGATGCATCCCTGTTCGCGGGTGAAGCTGCGCAGTTTGGCCGTGTCGAGCACACTGGCGGTGTTTGGCCTCCACAAGGTATCGAAACCTTCGATCCGTGGCACCTGCCACTGTTGAACACATTGATCCTGCTTCTGTCTGGTACAACAGTAACATGGGCACACCACGCGCTGGTTCATGGGGACCGTGATGGCCTGAAATGGGGTCTGATCGCGACAGTTGTTCTGGGTGTGATCTTCACCATCTGTCAGGCCTACGAATACTCTCATGCAGCCTTCGGCTTCTCAGAGAACATCTATGGCGCAACCTTCTTCATGGCGACAGGGTTCCATGGCTTCCACGTGATCGTGGGCACCATCTTCCTCGCTGTGTGTTTGTTCCGTGCACTGGCAGGCCACTTCTCCACCACCAAGCACTTCGGCTTTGAAGCGGCAGCCTGGTACTGGCACTTTGTGGATGTGGTTTGGCTGTTCCTGTTTGCATCCGTTTACATCTGGGGCGGCTAAGCTTGCGGCATTAGCCAAGAGTGGGTCTGGAATTCAGACGAAAAACGAAAAAAGATAAGGGCGGCGCAAGCCGCCTTTTCTATATGTATATGACCTAGGTGCCTTACGAGCGTTCAAAGTCACCTGTGTATCCGAGGCTTCACATGAGTGAGAGGAAGAAGACAAAGGCTTATCTTGGCCTTCCTGCCAATCCATTTTCAGCTGGTCTTCGCGGAAAATGTCCACGGTGCGGGGAAGGGCCATTGTTTCAGGGCCTGCTAAACCTGCGTGTGTCCTGTTCCAGATGCGGTCTTTCCTATGACTTTGCAGATTCTGGAGACGGACCTGCAGTCTTTGTCATTCTCATTCTGGGGTTTATTCTTGTTGGTGGTGTTTTGTTCGTTGAGTTTGCGTACGAACCTCCACTCTGGCTGCATTTGATTATCTGGGCACCCGTGACTGTGGTGTTGAGTGTGACGCTTCTGCGCATACTCAAAGGCCTGTTGATTGCATTGCAGTACAAGAACAATGCAGCGGAAGGAAAGCTTGATGATCGCTGAAAGGGAGATTGGCGATGCTTCATCTGATTCAAAGCCTGCGCGAAAAAACGATGTCGCCTGGCATGAGGAACCTGAACCAGTTCCTGAACACACTCATTGCAACACGAGAAAAAACAAAGATAACACCGTGACAGATGATCAAATGGAACATGACGACACTGATGCTGAGGATGCAGTAGCAAAGCCTGGGTTAGTTGCATTTCTCAAGCGCTATTGGATCTTGCACCTGTGTGCTGCAGTTGGGCTAGCTATTCTAGCCAATCTGAGTTTGTGGCAGTTCAATCGTCTGGATGAAAAGGTGGCGTTGATTGCGCGCGCTGAAGTGCGGGCGACTGAACCTGCTGTTGCAGCGCCCGGCCCGGCAACCTGGGAGGATATGTCGAGCGACGAAATCGACTATATGCCTGTTGAGCTGTCTGGCCAGTTCATTATCGGCGAGCTGTACTACTTTGATACTCTAACCAAGCCGAAAGGCCCACTGGGCGGGCAGGGGTATTTTGTCTACGCACCCTTCATCACGAATGACGGCTGGAACGTTTTGGTCAATCGTGGCTTTGTTCCAATTGATCGTAAAGAGTTCAGCACACGTTTGGGCTCAGCTCCACCGCGTGGGCAAATAACCATAACCGGCCTTGCCCGCAGAGCTGAAGTGGCGAGCATGTTCTCCGCAGAACCAAACCAGAAGACCAATGTGTGGTATGTGCGCGAGCCAAAGGCGATGGCTGAAGCTATGGGATTGCTGCCGGATCAGACCGCACCCTACACGATTGACCTTCAGGAGACAGTGAGCGTTGCTGGTGACCTGCCGCAAGCGGGTGAGACCCGTATGACGTTCTCGAACAATCACCTGCAGTATGCCTTCACATGGGCAGGTCTGGCGCTCACTCTGGTCGGCGTCTACTTTGCCTTCCTGATCAAGGCATGGCTGGATCGAGGCAAGGTCTCTTCTGAGAATGAAGAGGACGATGATGAAGACGACGATGATTTTGATGCGGAAGAGGAAAAACGGAAGGCTGATCGCTTCCGCATGATATCTGACGCAGCACGGCGCAAGCGAAATAAATTTCAGCGATAGACTACAAAAAAGGGGAGCATGGCTCCCCTTAAACGTTCTTGGACAGCTTGCTTTATAGCTGAGAAAGAATGTTCTCAGCAGAGGAGATCGTTGCTTCTCCCGGAGCTTCTTCAATATTCAGAGAAGCCAGCACGCCATCTTTCACGATCATAGAATAGCGCTTGGAGCGGATGCCCATTCCAAAGGCGCTTGCGTCAAGCTCAAGGCCAACTGCCTTGGTAAAATCAGCGCTGCCATCAGCAAGAAAGAGGATCTTGTCATCAGCGCGCGTGTCGCGCGCCCAGGCACCCATAACAAACGCGTCGTTCACCGAAACAACAGCAATTGTTTCAACGCCTTTTGCCTTGATGGCTTCTGCATTGTCGATGAAACCCGGCAGGTGGTTCAGGTGGCAGGTTGGCGTGAAAGCGCCAGGAACTGCGAACAGAACTACGGTTTTGCCGGCGAACAGCTCTTCACTGGTCGCATCCACTGGCCCGTCGGCACTCATGGTTTTGAATGTAACGCTTGGCAGTTTTTCGCCTACTTGAATGACCATGGAAAGTTCCCCCAATTTGCTTTTGCTGATCACAACATAACAGACATCTCAATCAGAGGTCTGCATCTAAAAAGAAACGGGCTTCAGTTGTAGCTGCGAGCTCTCTATTTCGCAAATACAACTAAAGCCCGTAAACAAGCTTATTTCGAAGCGCTGGCCTGAGGAACTGAAACACTTTGCGTTTCCTCAAAAGCACCATCCTTGGTCACCAATGTAAGGCGGAGTTCAATGTCGCTCACATCTTCTGGCAGTCCAATATAGGACATAGTCCAGTGCGCCCTACCTTTTTTCACAGAAGTCAGCTTGGGTACTCCATGATAAGAACCTGCAGGCCCTTCAATGAAGAGCTCCGGCGATTTGTCCTTGGAGGAGATTTTCGCGCTGATGTTTACAGTGCGGTCCTTGCCTTCTCCGGTGATTTTTATCTCTGGAAACAAGCTCGGCATGTCGCCTTGCGTAATTGGAACCTGCGCAAAGGCATCATTGACCAGTTTGTCGGCAACATCATCTTTCATCGTGGCCGCAGGAAAGACGAGAGAGACCTCGGCCTGTCCTGGGATACAAATGTCTTTGCAGATGCCAAAGGTCAGGTTTGCATTCAAAATGGCCGGGCGTCCGTCATCCATGCGCTTAATCAGCAAAGGCAGCAGCACCTTGTCTGAATAGATCAGAGATGTGGAAAATCCGTCAGAGTAAGCCTTCGGCGCAGGGAACATCAGCTCCGCGCTAGCTATATTGACTGAATTAACAAAGCTAGCTTCTGTCGGAATACCGGCTTCACCTGGATATCTCCAGTATGTGTGCCAGCCTTCTTCAAGGCGAAATTCAATCCCGCCGCGATAGAGGCCATCGGTGTTAGGCTCGCTCGCACGTAAAAGGCGAACTGCACCGCCTTGAACAATAACCCATTCAGACACACTTGATGACAAGGCGCTTGAAACAGAGGCGGAGAGCACCGCAGCAGCGATGAGGGTCGATTTGAAGAATCTAGAAATCATAGAGTCTATTTAAACGGTCCCTTTTCAAATTCCCATTAAGATTGCCTCTCAGACAATCAATGATCCGTGAACAATCTCACCTTTTTTCCACTGATCATTGATCACCGGAAAAATCCGTGAGTACCTATAATATAATTGCCTCTACACTGAACTGAGGCAATCCGTTTGAAGCATGAGGAGAGCGCCCCCAACATGTCTGGTGAAAAACCGGGTTACATTGACGGACAATATCTCATTGCCATGCCCACTATGGAGGATGGCCGTTTTGCCCATTCCGTCATCTACGTGTGTGCTCACTCCGAAGAGGGAGCGATGGGGATTGTGCTCAATCAGCCGGCCCCTAACATCACATTTGGGCAACTTTTGGGTCAACTGAATATCGTCGAAGACGAAAATGATGATCCGCTGGCAATCGATATTTCTGAACGCAAAGTCTATCGCGGTGGGCCAGTTGATGCTGGTCGCGGTTTTGTCCTTCATTCAGACGACTATTTTCTGGAGGAGACGAGCCTCAAGATTGAAGACGGCGTTGTCCTAACCGCCACGGTCGAAGTTTTGCGCGCCATCGCAGCAGGCAAAGGCCCTAAGAAGTCATTGTTGGCATTGGGTTATGCTGGCTGGGCGCCAGGACAGCTTGAAACGGAATTACAGGCAAATGGTTGGCTGACGTGTCAAACAGATCCCTCATTGATCTTTGAAGGAGAGGGCGATCAGAAGTGGCACAACGCGCTTGATATTCTTGGGATTGATCCTGGGATGTTGTCCAGCGACATTGGCCACGCATGATCTTACGTGCCTAAACGAGATTTCGCCGTGCAACTTCCTACAATTTCTGCTATTTCCCTGTGCGCACTTGAAACGCAAATGCGACAGTTTTGGGAATCTAATTTCAGATTCCGGCTAAAAACCTGAGAAATACCAATGGGGTATGGCACTAAAATGCCCTGATTCAGGTTGAGCGAGAAGGGATGTAACGGTGAGATATGTAAGTACGCGCGGCGATGCACCAGAACTCAACTTTTCTGAGGTGCTGCTCACGGGGTTGGCACGCGACGGCGGTTTGTATCTACCAAAAGAGTTCCCGCAATTATCTACTGAGGAAATTTCAGGATTTGCTGGAAAGCCTTACAGCGACGTCGCTCTTAAGGTCATCGCCCCGTTCGTTGGCGACTCCATTCCGCATGACGACCTGAAAAAAATGATCGAGGAAGCCTATGCCAGCTTCTCGCATAAGGCTGTCGCGCCGCTCGTCCAAACTGCTCCCAACACCTACGTGCTGGAACTCTTCCACGGCCCGACCCTTGCGTTCAAAGATGTTGCAATGCAGCTACTCGGCCGCTTGATGGATTATGTGCTCACTCAAAAAAGTGCCCGCGCAACCATCGTTGGCGCCACTTCAGGCGACACGGGCGGCGCTGCAATTGAAGCATTCCGTGGCCGCGACCGAACAGACGTCTTCATTCTGTTCCCTGAAGGGCGTGTCTCACCTGTTCAACAGCGCCAGATGACCACCTCCAAGGAAGACAACATTCATGCCCTAGCTGTCAAAGGCAACTTTGATGATTGTCAGGGCATCCTGAAAGACCTCTTCAACGATTTCTCCTTCCGCGAGCGCGTAGGCCTGTCGGGTGTAAACTCCATCAACTGGGCACGCATTGTTGCTCAGGTGGTGTATTACTTCACCTCCGCAGTGTCTCTGGGTGCTCCACATCGCAAAGTGTCCTTCACAGTACCGACTGGCAACTTTGGTGACGTGTTTGCAGGTTATGTGGCAGCTCAGATGGGGCTGCCAATTGAAAAGCTGGTGATCGCGACCAACACCAACGATATTCTGGCCCGTACTCTGGACACAGGCCGCTATGAAATGCGCGGCGTTGTAGCAACCACTGCACCGTCCATGGACATTCAGGTGTCGTCCAATTTCGAGCGTCTGCTGTTTGCTGCAAACGGCGAAGACAGTGCAACTGTTAAAGCTCAGATGGACAGCCTCAAACAGTCCGGTGGCTTCACTCTCTCGGAAAAAGCCCTAGGTTTTATCAAAGAGAAGTTCTCAGCAGGTCGCGCAAGCGAAGAAGAAACAGCTCAGACCATCACGGACACGCTCAAGGAAAGTGGTTATTTGCTTGACCCGCATACCGCGGTCGCGATCCATGTCTCCGAAGAGCACAATGATGGTGTTACCCCGATGATCGTGCTGTCGACAGCACACCCGGCAAAATTCCCAGCGGCAGTAGAAAGTGCATCAGGTATTCATCCTGACCTGCCAGCTCATCTTGCTGACCTGATGGAACGTGAAGAGAAGTTTTCCGTTCTGCCAGCAGATGCGCAGGAAATTGCGAAATTCGTTGAAGGCAATGCACGTGCCGTGAAAGCAGGCGTTTAATGGCGGTCAAACTAACAAAATTAGAAAATGGCCTGACTGTAGTTACTGATCAAATGGAATACCTCAAGACAACAGCTCTTGGGGTATGGGTGAAAGCTGGCTCTCGCTCTGAAGGTGAGCATGAAAACGGCATCACCCACCTTCTGGAGCACATGGCATTCAAGGGCACCAGCAAGCGCAATGCCCGCGAAATTGCAGAGGAAATCGAAGCCGTTGGCGGCGAGATGAATGCCTCCACAAGTGTTGAACATACAAATTACTATGTGCGCACCTTGGCAGATGATGCACCTTTGGGTTTGGATATTCTCTCCGACATCCTTCAGGATTCCATCATTGACCCTGAAGAGCTTGCTCGCGAAAAACACGTAATCCTTCAAGAAATTGGCGCAGCACAAGACATGCCTGATGACCAGGTATTTGATGTGCTTCTGGAAACCGCATGGCCGGACCAGCCACTCGGTCGCCCAATTCTTGGTACGCCTGAAACTGTCACCGGCTTTTCTGCGGATGCCATCCGTCAGTATGTCGCGCGCAAGTACACAGCATCCGATATGGTGCTTGCTGCTGCTGGTGCAGTCGATCATGAAGCGCTCGTAGAACTGGCTGAAGCCAGCTTCTCAAAACTGTCGAATGCTGCACCGGATGAAGACTATGTAGCGCAATATGTCGGCGGTGAAGGCTCCATTGAGCGTGAACTGCAGGAGTTGCAGGTCATCCTCGGTTTTGAAGGCCTGCCATACGAGCATGAAGACTACTATGCTGTGCAGGTGCTTGCCTCGATCCTCGGCGGCGGCATGTCATCGCGCCTCTTCCAGGAAGTGCGCGAAAAGCGCGGTCTATGCTATTCTGTCTATGCCTTCCATTGGGCTTTCGCGGATACCGGCTTCTTTGGTGTTCATGCCGCAACCGGACCGGAAGATGCCGCAGAACTGACCGAAGTGCTGGTGGAACAGCTGAAAGAAATTGCCAAGGGCGTGACCGAAAAGGAAGTGTCCCGCGCCAAAGCGCAGCTGCGATCCGGATTGCTGATGGCATTGGAAAGCCCGGCAGCACGTGCGGGCCAGATCGCCCGTCAGGTGATGATCTACGGTCATCCCGTCGCGCTGGAAGAACTGGAACGCCGCCTCAATGTTGTGTCGGCTGACCGCGTACAGATCTTGGCAGAAAGGCTGTTTGCCTCTGACAACCCTACATATGTGAAGGTTGGACCAAAGGCACCTATGCTAAATTATGCTGAGCTAAAAGAGCGTTTGGCAGGGATCAAAGCATAAGCCTATTGCAATTCAGGTAATGCTTTTTGCATAATGGAGCTCTGATTAAGAGGGGAGAGAAGCTGTGTCATTTTTCAAAACAAGCACATCTCCCCAATCTCTTGCGACATTGACCACAGGCCGACTGTATTTACGTGCGCCATCCATGGCGGATTACGCGCAGTGGTCTGATCTGCGAGCTCAAAGCAGAGCCTTCCTGCAGCCGTGGGAACCCACGTGGCCGGCAGATGATCTGACAAAAGCTGCCTTCCGAAAACGCATCCGGCGTTACAATCGCAACATCCGCGAAGGCTCTCACTACCCGTTTTTTCTGTTCAACCGGGATACCGACGAGTTGATAGGTGGTTTGAACCTTTCCAACGTCCGTCGTGGTGTCGCACAGGCAACCTCGCTTGGGTACTGGATGGGAGCTTCCTTTGCCGGCAATGGCTTTATGAAAGAGGCCGTTCAGCGCGTCTGTTGTTTCTGCTTCAATGATTTACACTTGCACCGCATCGAAGCAGCCTGTCTGCCTTCAAATGAGGTCTCCAGAGCGCTCTTAATGAAGGTTGGATTCTCTGAACTGGGCTTTGCACCCTCGTATTTATTCATAAACGGAATGTGGCAAGACCATATTTTGTTTGGCAAAATCCGGGATTCTGCGCCTATACCAGCCAAAGTCCTGCCACAATCAGAGGCAGATGGGGATAAATTGCCTGTAACACATGCTTGAACCATGAAACTGGCGCCTTGACGATGTAATGATCTTGGCAAGGAATTCAGTTAATTTTTCGTTATCGTGGAGAAGCCGGTGTCAGGGACTTATTGTCAGCGCATGCAGAACGTTATTCAGGCTGTTCTGTTAAGCGCTCTCCTGCTCATTGTGGTTGCGTCACAAGCCTTAGCTTTGGAGGCGATTGTCGTCCCCAAGGACGTTGATGCACTCGATCTGACCAGCTCCGTCGATATCTATCCCAACACCAGCAAAAGCATTCAGGTATCCACCGCTCCAGACTCAGATGGCATCGTCAGACGCATCGAAGTGCGCTCCATTGACGATACTGCCAGCTCTTGGGCTGTGTTCGCGCTCTCCAATCCGGGGGAGGAGCAGATCGACCGCTTGCTTGTTGCACCTTACTACAAGATGACTGGCGGCGGTGTACTGGTGCCGGACCTTGGTCAGCGCCGCATCGTGTCTTTGACACCTAGTCAGGGCATCCCACCAATTCGCGAGCGCAGCACAGAAGCAGATATTTACCGCATCACGCTAGATCCGGGTGCGAATGTGACCTTCATCGCGGAGGTCAACACCCCAAGCCTGCCGGAACTCCGCCTCTGGAAACCAGAAGCTTACAAAGACAACATCAACGCTTACACGCTTTACCGCGGTATCGTACTTGGTATTGCTGGCCTCTTGGCGCTGTTCCTCACTATCTTGTTTGTGGTGAAGGGAACGGTTCTCTTCCCGGCAACTGCGGCTCTGGCATGGGCTGTTCTTGTTTATTTATGTATCGACTTCGGTTTTTGGAATCTCGTCTTCGGGCGAACGCTGGGGGATGATCAGCTTTATCGAGCGGTGGCGGAAATCAGTCTCACAGCCGCGCTTGTGGTCTTCCTTTACGCCTATCTCGGCCTCAGCCGCTGGCACATCCATTATACGCACCTTGCAATCGGCTTGTTCATCACTGTGCTCAGCTTGTTTGGCTTAGCGCTTTGGGATCCAACCATTGCAGCTGGTATCTCCCGTATCCTGATGGGTGGTGTGGCAATCGCTGGCTTCGGTGTCATCCTGATGCTCACCGTTCGTGGGTTCGAACGCGCGATTATGCTGCTGCCGACATGGTTCCTGTTCCTCGCATGGCTGTTCGCTGCGTGGATGGCAACCACAGGCATGTTGCAAAGTGATCTGGTGCAGCCAGCGCTGGCAGGTGGCCTCGTTCTCTTCGTTCTGCTGCTCGGTTTCACCGTCATGCAGCACGCCTTTGCAGGGTCTGGTCTCTCCCACAGTGTGATGAGCGATGTCGAACGCCGGGCTCTGGCGCTGACAGGCTCTGGCGACATCATCTGGGATTGGGACGTCGACCGGGACAAGATCCACACCAGCGGTGGCTTGGAAGAAGCTCTGGGCATCAAGCCAGGTCTTCTGGACGGACCAGCCCGCCTCTGGCTCGAAATTCTGCACCCGCAGGACCGTGACTTGTTCCGCGGCACATTGGACGCCGTGATTGATCATCGTCGTGGCCGCGTTAATCAGGCGTTCCGCCTCCGTGGTGAAGATGGCCATTACCGCTGGTTCAAAATGCGCGCCCGTCCGGTGCTCGGATCTGATGGTGAAGTGATCCGCTGCGTTGGTACGCTGCTCGACATCACCTCTCAGAAAACCGCTGAAGAGCGTTTGATGCATGATGCCGTGCACGACAACCTGACCGGCCTGCCAAACCGCGAACTATTTATGGACCGCCTCGTTGCTGCGCTCGCTCGCTCCAGAGCAGAAGGCAATGGCAACCCGACTGTCATCCTGATCGATCTCGACCGCTTCAAGCAAGTCAACGACAGCATAGGTCAGACAGCTGGCGATTCCATGCTGCTCACCGCTGCACGCCGTCTCTCTCGTCTGATCAAACCGCAGGACTCTCTGTCTCGCATTTCAGCAGATACCTTCGCAGTGCTGATGATCTCCGAGCAGGACGCAACACGCATCGCGTCCTTTGCAGATGAACTGCGCAAGTCTTTACGCACACCAGTCACCTTCGGTGATCAGGAAGTGTTCCTGACAGCATCCATCGGTGCTTCCATCTTTGATGGTGGCCCTGAAAAAGCAACCGACCTGATGCGCGACGCGGAGATCGCACTCAACCACGCCAAGCGCCTCGGCGGTGACCGCATCGAGATCTTCCGCCCAACGCTGAAGCCAGTGGCAAGCAACACGCTCGCGTTGGACAACGATCTACGTTCTGCTCTTGAAAAAGACGAGATCAAGGTTTTCTTCCAGCCAATCGTACGTCTGTCTGACAAGACGACAGCGGGCTTCGAAGCATTGGCGCGCTGGGAACATCCAAGCCGCGGCCTGATCCCACCATCCGAGTTCATTCCAGTTGCTGAACAAAGCGGCCTGATCAACGAGCTTGGCCTGCGTGTGATGGAGAAAGGTGCTCGTCAGCTTGCTCAATGGCAGCGCGAGTTCAAACACGCACTACCGCTGTTTGTCTCCGTCAACATCTCTTCTCGCCAGCTGTTGAAGCCGGACCTCATTAACGACGTGAAAGCAGTTCTGGCACGCACAGCGCTGACACCGGGCTCTTTGAAACTGGAGCTGACTGAATCTCTGGTCATGCAGAATCCGGAATTCTCCGTGCAGGTTCTTGAGCGCCTGAAAGGTCTGGGCGCTGGTCTGTCTCTGGATGATTTCGGTACAGGCTATTCATCCCTGAGCTACCTCCAGCGCTTCCAGTTCGACACCATCAAGATCGATCAGTCCTTCGTCCGTCCTAACGGCCAAAGCGCTCGTCCGGTCATCCTGCGTACCATCGTAGCGCTGGGGCATGACCTTGGTATGGAAGTGGTTGCGGAAGGTGCTGAGACTGAGTCAGATGCACTGGAGCTGTTCCAGCTTGGTTGCGAATACGTGCAGGGTTTCCACTTCGGCCAGCCCATGCGTGCTGCTGAAGCAGGCCGCATGCTCAAAGAGCAGTTCGCCCAGCAGGGCCGCAACAACCAAAGCTGATACGAGCAGGTAAGTTAGAAAGGCTCTGCATGGTTGCAATGGAAAATTGTAACCATGTGGCCTTTGCAGCGGAGCTGGAGAAAAATTGATCTTTCTCCGCCAAGTTTCCACTGAATAACTCTGGCGATGACATACTCGAGGCAATTTTCTAAGAGCATCTATTTGAGCTCTCTTTTCCCTATCTGAGATTATTAGCTGCATGTTTTGTTTTGGTAATGCGTGTCGAAAACTACACGTCGCTTTGGGTTTGTTTCTGGTTACATCCAGTACCCTAACACCGGCAAGCGCCACGCCATCGCTGGTGTTGAACCTCGACACTCAAAAAGTCCTGTACGCTGAAGATGCAGGCGATCCATGGTATCCCGCTTCAACAACCAAGTTGATGACCGCTCTCGTAACCTTTGAGGCTCTTGCCAACAGAGAGGTCGACCTTGAAACGTCAGTGGTGATGTCCCCTTGGGCGATGAGGCAGGACTCATTGAAGTCCGGCTTGGAGGTTGGAAGCGTCATGACACTGCAGGATGCGCTTTTTGCAGTGCTCGTTGGATCAGCCAATGATGTCGCAGTGGCACTGGCTGAAAGTGTTGCGGGGAGTGAAGATGCATTCGCGCAGCGCATGAATGCCACCGCGCAACGTCTTGGGATGACCGCAAGCCACTTTGTCAATGCCAACGGTTTGTTCGAGCCCACTCAGCAAACATCCGCACGTGATCTGGCCATTTTGGCGAGCGAAGTCTATCTGCGCTTCCCTCAATACCGGGACGTGTTCGCCACATCAAAAGTGTTCATTGATGGTGCCGAAATCAAATCTTACAATGAGTTGCTGACACGACTGCCGGGCACAGTCGGCATGAAGACAGGTTTTGTCTGTTCATCTGGCCGCAATATCGTTGCACTTACAGATCGTGGCGGGCAACGCTTTATGGCCGTCGTTCTTGGTGCGACGACGGGGCGGGAGCGCAGCGAAAGAGCAGCTAAACTCCTGACTGAGGCAATGACTGGTGAACTGACACCCAATGGTTTGCAACTGAATGAAATTGCTAACGATCTGCATCGTCAACCTGAAAATATGCGCAAACGGGTGTGTAGCAGCCAAAGTGCAGCCTATGAGGCGCAGCAAAACAAGCGCTATCCGATGGGGATCGGCAGAAACAAGAGTTACCTGAAGGCGGCGGTGAAGCACAAAAGCCATAGCATCCGCACTTGGAAGGCTGCTGTGGGTTTTAGCGGCCCGCTACCCTATCCAAAGCCAAAGTAACTTGTTGCAATGCCTGCCACATGTCAGAGTTTGGCAGGCTTGGAAGTGAACTTGATGCCGGCTTCTTCGCAATGCAGCCAGACGACCTTGCCGCTGAAGGAAAGTTTGCGGGCTGGCACCTGAATTTTCACCGTGTCACCGGACACGAGCTTTCCGGTATTGATCAGCAGCCGACAACCACCGTTGCTGATGTCTTCAATCACGCAGGATCGGTTGAAATTATCCGTAAGCAGAACAGCGGGCCAATGACAGGCATGCCGTTTATAGTCTCGGTTTTCTATTTCTAAAAGTTTCGGACGAGGTATCATGAGACCGCCGACCCTTACATCAATATGCGATAACTAGAATCATTAGTTTGGAAAACTGATATACGCATTATCAATTATATATTGCGCAGATGTTAACGTGCGAGCGGCCTATCGTCTCAGCCTAAGTTATTCATATCATGAAGGAAATTGAGAAAATTTCGGCTCTAAATATGCTGAGCGTACAGGTTGACTGTAACCTGCGGGAAGCACTACGTAAATTTGAGGCTGTAACCATCAAGTGGATTGTGAAAGGGAAGGGCTGTTCTATTTTCCAGAAATAATCGTCAATTCACAGTCGCCAACAGAAACCTCAAGCGGTGTGCCGCCAAATGGCTCTCCGTCGATTTGAACTGCCGCTGCGCGATAGGCATCTATGCGGGCAGTTCTGATTGCCTTGCACTCAATATTACGGGATTTTGCGACGCTGCCAGTAAGTAAGCGGCATGCGTATTTGAAGAGCGCCCACACCCCGTCCTCTTTAAAGACCAGTAGATGCAGTTTCTTCTCCAGAATGGACGCATCAGGCACCACGAGGTGTTTACCAGCGTAGTAGCGGCCATTGGTGATCAAGGCCATAGCGCACTGCAGCTCTTCATCGTCTGCCCGCACTTTAAAGCTGCCTTTGCGGCGCGAAAATGCCAGTTGGGCCGCAATGAAGAGATAAGCAAACCGACCGTAACGTCGCTTCAGACGCAGAGGTACAACATGCACCACTTCTGCATCAAAGCCGGTTGACGTGGAAAGGAAGAAAGGGCGTCCATTGGCAAACCCATTGTGCAGTTTCTTCGTCTTGCCTGCGATGATGGTCTTGGCAATCTCTTGCGGCGTACTCGGCACACTCAGTTCATGAGCAAGTACATTTGCGGTGCCCAACGGAATAATCGCCAGATGCGGTTTCATTCCGCGCCCCAGCAAAGCAGAAGCAGCCTCACTCACAGAGGCATCCCCACCAGCAACAGCCAGAATATCTGTGTTTAGGTCAGGGTCCGTGCAAGTCTCAGCGATCTCGCTTGCACGGCTGGTGAGTTTCAGCTCCACCTTCATCCCGGCGTCTTCAAGGCATTGCACAATCTCTGTGATGTTTTGAAAACGGAAAGATGTCGCGGTCGGATTGGCAAGAATAAGCACACGCTTGGCTTTGCGTGATTTCTTTTTCGCCTCTTCCGGCCGAGAGTGGGGAAGCTGGTTTTCCATAAACCTGACCTTGCCTTCCCGACTTACTTGGATTTCTGAAAGGGTTTCATACCCTTGCGGGCAAGCTCATCAGCACGTTCGTTTTCTTCGTGCCCGGCATGACCTTTGATCCAGTGCCACGCAACATCATGCCGTTGTGCTGCCGTATCCAGCAGTTGCCATAAATCAGCGTTTTTAACGGGTGAGTTGGAAGCAGTCCGCCAGCCCTTGCGCTTCCAGTTATGCATCCACTGCGTAATGCCGTTTTTCACATAGGAACTGTCGGTGTAAAGATCGACGGCACAAGAGCGCTTCAGGGAATCAAGAGCCTGAATGGCTGCCATCAACTCCATGCGGTTGTTGGTTGTATCAGGCTCGCCACCGCACAATTCTTTTTCATGCTCGCCAAAGCGTAGCAGCACGCCCCAGCCACCAGGTCCCGGGTTGCCGGAGCAAGCTCCATCAGTCCATGTCTCAACACGTTTGGTATCGGTCATTTATCCAGCCCGTATGCACTCGCATTGGATACGCCACGATGGAACCTGAGTTTATGCAGGTATTCAAGTGGATCTTTCGGAACAACAAGCGCACCTTCCGGCACAGACAGCCAGTCGTAAAGACGGGTCAGCAGGAAGCGCAGCGCTGCACCACGACACAGCAAAGGTAGGTTGTCGAATTCAAGCTCGCTGAACGGGCGCACACTGCGATAACCTTCCAGCAATGCCCGCGCTTTCGTGACGTTGAACATGCCATCCGGCTCAAAGCACCAGGCATTGATGCAGATTGCCACGTCATAGGCAAAGGCATCATTACAAGCAAAGTAGAAGTCGATCAGACCGGAAAGTTCTTTGCCCAGATAAAACACATTGTCCGGGAATAGGTCAGCATGAATAACACCGTTTGGCAGTTCTTTCGGCCACAGTGCCTGTAGCTCATCCAGTTCCGCAGTCAGCTCTTCTGCAAGGCCAACCTTCACTTCATGCGCACGCTCACGGCTGGCATCCAGCAAAGGTGCCCAACCATCAACACTCAGAGAGTTTGGTCGCTTGATCTCAAAGTCAGCGCCTGCCAGATGCATCCGCGCCATGCCTTTACCGAGCTCCGCGCAATGCACCAGTTGAGGCTTACGAACCCACATACCATCAAGGAATGTAACCATGGCCGCAGGACGTCCCGCAAGCTCGCCAAGCATCTGCCCGTCACGGTCAATAAGCGGAGTAGGGCAGTTCAGGCCATTATTGGCAAGATGCTGCATCAGCCCCAGAAAAAACGGCAAATCATCAGGATTAACGCGTTTTTCGTAGAGCGTCAGGATGTAATAACCCGTCTCCGTATGAACCAGATAGTTGGAGTTCTCGACACCTTCAGCAATGCCCTTGTAAGAGAGCAGATTGCCAATGTTGAAACGGTCGATGAAAGCGCCCAGCTCTTCATCGGAAACATCGGTATATACAGCCATAACTATTCAGCCGGACTTGTTCCGCTAGGCGCGGCAGCGGTCCGTAACTCTTTCGGTAGATTGAATGAAATGTCTTCTTCAGCAGTTGTAACGGTTTCCAGTGTCACATCATAATGCTCACGGAAGGATTCAACAATTTCTTCAACAAGGATTTCAGGGGCAGACGCACCGGCGGTGATACCGATTGTTTTCGCACCTTCAAAATCATCCCAGAAGATCTCGGAGGCTCGCTGAATGAGGAAAGCCTTGTCACAACCTGCTCTCTCACCAACTTCGCGCAGGCGCTTGGAGTTGGAGGAGTTTGGTGCACCAACAACAATCATCGCATCGCACTTAGGTGCAATTTCCTTCACAGCATGCTGGCGATTGGTTGTTGCGTAACAGATGTCATCCTTGTGAGGCTTCGCAATGGTCGGGAAGCGTTCTTCAAGAATTTTGACAATCTCTTCTGTGTCATCAACAGAAAGAGTCGTCTGAGAAATCCACGCCAATTGCCGGTCGGTCTTCGGTTTAAACTGGCGGGCATCCTCTGCTGTCTCAATAAGGGAGACACGTCCACGCGGCAGCTGACCCATGGTGCCAACAACTTCCGGATGGCCTTTATGACCGATCAGCAGAATTTCGCGCTCACGCCTGTCATGCAAAATAGCTTCTTTGTGCACCTTGGAAACCAGCGGACAGGTCGCATCAAGGAAGAACAGATTACGCAGTCGCGCAGCCTCTGGCACAGATTTCGGTACACCGTGTGCAGAAAAAATAACGGGACGGTCGTCTACCGGGATCTCATCTAATTCCTCAACAAAAACAGCACCTTTGTTGCGCAGAGATTCAACCACATACTTATTGTGAACGATCTCGTGGCGCACATAAACAGGAGCACCGTATTTCTCGAGAGCGAGGTCGACGATCTGGATCGCGCGATCAACACCGGCACAAAAGCCACGTGGAGCGCAAAGAAGAATTTTGATCGGTGCCTTTGTGGTCGGCGTAACCTGCATGATGTATTCCTGAGTTTTGACTTTGAGCAATTGAAGGATGTTGACTGCCTCTGTCAAGAAAAAGAGTTTTTAATCGGGCATCAAGGGCTGATTTTCTCCAATATTCAGCCTGTCAGCTTCCTCTACTGTGTTTCAGGTGCCTGATGTATCTCGCCATTTGCGTTTGTGGCTGATATAGAAACAAAAACTGCAGGTAAATTTGGGATTCGTATGGTGGGCAATTTATTGGCAAAATCACTGCTCAAAAACACAGGCCGGGCAATTCTTCTGGCAGCACTTGGTGCTTCACTGGCAGGTTGCGGCAGCTTTATGTCATCGGACAACGAGCTGGAAGCTTCCTCTACAAACCCGCCTGCAACTGAGAAGACCTTTGATCTGTCCGTTCTTCAGGCGCCAGCCTTATGCCCCGCTTTGCAGGAGCTTTCAGGAACAACCATCCTGACGGTGTACCCGCGCGGAAAAGAAAAGACGCCTGAGAATCTGAGCTATCAGGCCATCATCAGGGATTGGGCGCGTACTTGTAAAAAGTCCGGTCAGAATTCCGCGATGAAATTAGGCATCGCTGGCAACATTACACCCGGTCCAACCTGGAAAGGCGGCGAAATTTTGCTTCCTGTGCGTGTAGCAGTCACACAAGGTGTGGATGGCGGAGAAAAAACAATCTACTCCAAACTCTTCAGCGTTCCTGTCACTTTAGGGGCCGGATCACCGTCTGCGACATGGGCATTTGTGGAAGAAAATATTATCCTTCCGAATGAACCGGGACAAAATGTTGTCTTTGGATTCGACGAAAAGTAAAAAATAGGTTAGTAAGTGATTACAGCTTGGCGTCATAGTGTCGCGCCAGCCTTCTTGAATGACACGTTGCAGTCGTTTAGGGGGAATACATTCGCCGGTCTGAGGAGGGCTGGCGCGTGTTAGAGCTGTGCGGGAGAGAATAAGCCACCCATTGGGTTATCGCCGAAGGAGCAACCGCCCCGGAAACTCTCAGGCAAAAGGACCGCACAGTAAGCAACACTCTGGAAAGCAGTGCCGAGCACGCAATCCTGTTGGATCGCATGTTAAGGCTCTCACCGAAGGAGTAACCATTCTGGTTCTTGTAGCTGCCAGCGTGGGAAATCTCTCAGGTTCTCGAGACAGAGGGGGCGTACTCGATCATTCCGCGACTTTGGAATGGTCGTTGATGTGTACGCCACTGTCTGAGGGGACCATATGGCTGAAGCTGCAGACCTGCTAAAAACACCGCTTTTCGATCTTCATGTAGAGCTTGGCGCTAAAATGGTGCCGTTCGCTGGTTATGATATGCCAGTGCAGTTCCCGCTTGGCGTGATGAAAGAACACCTCTTCACACGTGAAAGCGCAGGCCTCTTTGATGTGTCTCACATGGGGCAGGCTTGGCTCGTAGGCCCAGACCATGCAACCACTGCTGCTGCTCTGGAAACACTTGTTCCTTCCAACATGAAGGAACTGAAGCCGGGCAAACAGCGTTACACCGTTCTGCTCAACGACAACGGCTGCATCATTGATGACCTCATGGTCTCTCGTCCTTTGGCGAGCGAAGACGATGGTCGCCTCATGCTTGTCGTAAATGCTGCATGTAAAGACAACGACTATAAAATCATCGCAGCAGCCCTTCCAGAAAACGTAAAGCTTGAGATCGTTGAAGATCGCGCTTTGATCGCAATCCAAGGTCCAAAAGCTGCTGAAGTAATGGCGCTGCACGCACCAGAAGCCGCAGAAATGGGCTTCATGGAAGCGCGTCCTCTGGAATTTGACGGCATCTCCGTTATCGCCTCCCGCTCAGGGTACACTGGCGAAGATGGCTATGAGATTTCCATTCCGGCTGGCGCTGCTGAAGCAGTTGCAAAAGCGCTGCTCGCAGATGAGCGCGTTGAATCCATCGGGCTTGGCGCTCGTGACAGCCTGCGTCTTGAAGCAGGTCTTTGCCTTTATGGTCACGACATCGACGAAAACACCACACCTGTTGAAGGCAATATCACCTTCTGCATGCAGAAGCGCCGCAAAGAAGCAGGTGATTTCCCAGGTGGTGAACGTGTGCTGAAACAGCTGGCTGAAGGCACCGAAAATCTTCGTGTAGGCTTGCTGCTTGAAGGCCGTGCACCAGCACGTGAAGGCGCGGAAATCCGCGTCCCGGGTACAGAAGAAATTATTGGCCGCGTCACATCTGGCGGTTATGGGCCAACTCTCGGCGCACCAGTTGCGATGGGCTATGTCCCGTCTAATCTGGCGGAAATTGGCACAGAATTAGAGCTTGTGGTCCGTGGCCGCGCGCTTCCTGCCAAGGTTGCTGAGATGCCGTTTGTAGCGCAGCGCTACTACCGCAAACCAAAATAATTCCGGTGAGGGCAGCGGGCTGCCCCAATCACATTTCAATCGACAAACGACAGTGTAGGGAACGCTTAAATGAGCACATATTTCACAAAAGACCACGAGTGGCTGAAGGTTGAGGGAGACGTAGTAACCGTCGGTATCACTGAGTTCGCACAGAGCCAGCTGGGCGATGTTGTGTTCGTCGAACTGCCAGAAAACGGCAAAACCGTCGATCAGGACGATGAAGTTGCTGTTGTGGAATCCGTGAAAGCTGCATCTGAAGTATATGCGCCGCTCGATGGTGAGATCGTTGAAGGCAACGAACTGCTCGTTGATGAGCCTGCAAAAGTGAATGAAGACCCAGAAGGCGCTGCATGGTTCTTCAAAATGAAGCTCGGGAATGCTGCACAGCTAGAAGCCCTGATGAGCGAAGCTGACTACAAAGCATTTGTAGAAACGCTTTAAGGCAAAGCGTACTCCCGAAAAGCCCGACCGGTTTTCGGAATAAGAATACGCAATAAGCCAAAAGCCGTTCATCACCTGCCATGCACGACAGCCGCATGGCAGGAAATGGCAAAAGCCCTGTTCGCTTTTGCTGCAATGTGCATCAGACAATCTGATGGAGAGAGAACATGCGGTATCTTCCGCTTTCAGACAACGACCGCGCCGACATGCTGGCGCGTATCGGCGTAGACTCAATCGATGAGCTGTTTGCCGATATCCCAGAGGCCGTTCGCCTTGAAGAACTGACAACCTTGCCGCGTCGCAAGACCGAAATGCAAGTTGAGCGCCAGCTCAGCGCAATGGCGAACAAGAATGTCAGTGCCGGATCTCTACCGTTCTTCGTTGGGGCAGGGGCGTACAAACACCACGTGCCAGCAACGGTTGATCATCTGATCCAGCGTTCTGAATTTCTGACAAGCTACACCCCGTATCAGCCAGAAATCACACAGGGCACGCTTCAGGCACTCTTCGAATTCCAGACACAGGTGGCAAACCTGACTGGGATGGAAGTCGCCAACGCGTCCATGTACGATGGATCTACCGGCACTGCTGAAGCTGTGTTGATGGCGCACCGTGTAACCCGCAAGAAAAAAGCGGTTCTTTCCGGTGGCCTGCATCCGCAGTACCGCGAAGTGGTCGAAGGTGTTTCTGCAAAGCTGCCTGGTGCATCTGTTGCGGCCCTGCCGGCAGACCCAACTGGTACAGAAGATATTCTGGCACAGATCGACGACGAAACCTCCTGTGTGGTGGTTCAGTCTCCGTCCTTCTACGGCCAGCTGATCGATCTGAAACCGATTGCAGAAAAAGCGCACAAGCACAAAGCTCTGTTGATCGCAGTGTTCACTGAAGTTGTTTCCCTCGGCCTTCTGGAAAGCCCAGGTGCTCAGGGCGCGGACATCGTGGTTGGCGAAGGCCAGTCCATCGGTAACCCGCTCACCTTCGGTGGCCCTTACGTTGGTCTGTTTGCAACCCGCCAGAAATACATCCGCAACATGCCGGGTCGTGTTTGTGGTGAAACAACGGATGCAGAAGGCAAGCGCGGTTTCGTGTTAACCCTCTCCACCCGTGAGCAGCACATCCGTCGTGACAAAGCGACTTCCAACATCTGCACCAACTCCGGTCTGTGTTCCTTGGCGTTCACCATCCACATGACCTTGTTGGGCGGCAAAGGCCTTGCACGCCTTGCTCGCATCAACCACATGAGCGCAGTTGCACTGGCAGATGCTCTTTCCGCGGTTGAGGGTGTTGAAGTGCTGAACTCCGCGTACTTCAACGAGTTCACAATTCGCACGCCAAAGAATGCACATGACGTGATTGAAGCTCTTGCTGCAAAGGGTGTTCTGGGCGGTGTTCCTGTTTGCCGTCTGGACAAATCCGGTGGTGATATCGACAACCTTATCGTTGTTGCAAGCACAGAAGTGAACACCGATGAGGACCGTGCAGCCTACGCGCAGGCTCTGAAGGAGGTGCTGGCATGACTATGAACCATCAGGGACGTCCAACACGTGCTGGTGAAGCTGGCCCCCCAATGCCGCACCAGACCTTTACGGGCAACAAAGCATTGGACATGGAAGAGCCGCTCATCTTTGAGATCGGCCACATGGACAACTGTGGTGTAGACCTTGACGAGCCAATGGACTTCGTTCCACGCCTCGGTAACCACATGCGTTCTGAGCCGGTAGAGCTTCCAGCTCTGTCCGAGCCAGAAACCATGCGCCACTACGTCCGCATGTCCCGCAACAACTATGCGATTGATTCAGGCCTGTACCCACTGGGTTCCTGCACCATGAAGCATAACCCGCGCCTTAACGAAAAGATGGCGCGTCTGCCGGGCTTTGCTGACATTCACCCACTGCAGCCAATCTCCACAGTTCCGGGTGCTTTCGAGCTGATCTCTGAGCTGGCTGACTGGCTGATGGAACTTACCGGTACCAACGCTGTGGCCATGAGCCCGAAAGCTGGTGCTCACGGTGAGCAGTGCGGTATGATGTCTATCAAGCACGCAATTGCAGCCAAAGGTGAAGAACGCTCCGTCGTTCTGGTTCCGGAAAGTGCTCACGGCACCAACCCGGCAACCGCTGCACTGGTTGGCTACAAGGTTGTGTCCATCCCGGCACGTGAAGACGGCACAGTGGCCGTGGAAGCTGTGATCGAAAAGATCGAAGCCCACGCAGGTCAGGTGGCAGCGCTTATGCTCACCAACCCGAACACCTGTGGACTGTTTGAGCCAGAAGTGATTGAGATTGCAAACGCAATCCATGAAGCTGGTGGCTACTTCTACTGTGATGGCGCAAACTTCAACGCGATTGTTGGTAAGGCAAAGCCGGGTGATCTTGGTATTGACGCCATGCACATCAACCTGCACAAAACCTTCTCCACGCCGCATGGCGGTGGTGGCCCAGGTTCTGGTCCGGTTGTTCTGTCTGATCGTCTGGCACCATACGCACCGCTTCCATTCATCCGCAAAAATGGCGATGAGCTGGAAATTGTTGAGACAACCGATCAGTTGAAGGACGGTGAACAGCCATTTGGCCGTATGACCGCATTCTTCGGTCAGATGGGCATGTATGTACGCGCGCTGTCTTACATGCAGTCTCACGGCTCTGATGGCCTCAAGCAGGCATCTGAAGATGCTGTGTTGAACGCCAACTACGTCCGCGTTGGCCTGCAGGACCTGATGACCCTGCCATTCGGTGTAAAGCCATGCATGCACGAAGTTCTGTTTGATGACAGCTTCCTGAATGATACTGGTGTTTCCACGCTCGACTTCGCAAAAGCGATGATCGACGAAGGCTACCACCCAATGACCATGTACTTCCCACTGGTCGTAAGTGGTGCAATGTTGATCGAACCAACCGAAAGCGAAAGCCGCGCTTCTCTGGACCTGTTCGTCGCAACCATGCGCGATCTGGTGATGAGTGCAAAAGCAGGCGAAAAAGACCGCTTCGAGGGTGCTCCGTTCCTGGCTCCGCGCCGTCGTCTGGATGAAACAGCGGCTGCGCGTAAACCAATCCTAAAATGGGTGGCTCCAGAACCAACCAAGGTGGAACCAGAACTCGCGTAACAACGAGCTTTCTGTAAAAACTTATAGCCCGGCTCTTGAAAAAGACGCCGGGCTTTTTTCTGTGCGGCCCAATCCATGCCCATACCGATGCCCATGGATATTGATTGATCAGAATATGCGGATACTGGCAGTGTCCTGCCCGGTATACGGTCATTCGTGCTTAGCAGATAAAACGGGTGAGGTGGGGGATGCGTAAGGCACCTAAATGGCGCAGTTGGCTGCCAACAAGTCGGCAACTTCGGTTCCGGGTGCAATCAACCCTTGCCAGAACCTTCCCGACCATCGGTGATCGAAACAACTTCTTTCCAGACAATGCAAACCCAAGGCTCGCCCCAAATGAGCACCTGCTAACCGTTGATGAGCGCAGCTCTCGTGCGCTGCCGCAAGAGGTGCAGGCGTTTTTTGAAGAACACGGCGCATTGGAGCAAAGCCGCTATCCTTTGCCAATCACACCTGCCGGTCACACGCAGCTCAGGATGTATAAGCTCGTTGATGCACTGGTCCTCGGCAGCACCGGAGCAACAGTCTTAAAGGCGCAGCATCGCCAGATAGAAGCTGCAGCACCCAACACCATGCGGTTTGCGCGTTTAAAGGACAGGACGATCCAGACTGCAGCCATCAACATGCTTGGCATGGCCGCGGGTCATCGGCACTACTACCACTTCCTGTGCGATGTAGCCTTCCCGCTTCTGTTTCTGCTAGAGCAACTGGGGCCGCTGACATTCCCGCTGAAAATACTGCTTCGGGAAAATCTCCCAGAGTTTCAGAAAGAGTTTTACGCGCGTCTGGCTCAAGAGACGCCTCTCCTCAGCCTGGAAGAGTGCAAAGCGAACGAACGCATCCATTGCAAGACGTTGTTTCACTGCACACCAGCGATGAACTGCGAATACAGAGTCCCAGCCAGCGAGCAGGCAGCATCTATGGTCGCAACGCATTATCTGGCTGCATACCAACTTGATATGCACAAGACGCCAGCCACAAGGCTCTATATCGCGCGGGATGATGCAAAAACACGCCGAATAGTGAACGAGAAGTCACTCAAAGAGCAGTTGGAGGCACGGGGTTTTCAAAGCATCATTCCCGGCAAACTAAGCCACAAAGAGCAGGTAGAACTCTTCAACAACGCCAGGATCATCGTTGGAACCCACGGCGCAGGGCTGACAAACCTGCTGTTCACACAAGCAGGCGGCAAGCTGATTGAGATCTTCCCTGCAGATTACGTCCAGAGTGCTTATGCATGGCTCGCACATGTACGGGGACTAAGATACGCGCCGGTTATTGGAGAAAAGAGCGGGGCGCACCAACACTTCTCTCTGTCTCAAAACGCAATCGGACAGATCCTGCACGAAGTTGATGCTTTGGAACTCGCCTAAACCGACTTGGGCATTGCAGGCACTATAATCGCTGCCAGTGCGGCGGAACGATCAAACTGTCATCCAGATTGGGGTTCTTGAACCACTTAAGCGGCGCTATCACGTGTTTCTCTTCATTCCCGTTTAAGAAAGCAGCCCACCAGCTGAAGGTACTGTTGGCGGTGACGATGTGATCGCAAGATGACATAACCATCAGATCTTCATAGTCTTTTCCATCCTGCATCGGATCCGCAAAAAACACATTGTCTTGCTGCGGAACCACCTCACGCGCTCGTTCAGGACTGTCAGAGAAGACATAGAAGGTCAGGCCGGGAATGCGCTCTGAGAGGAAATCCATCGCGCCCTTGTAATAGCCAGCAGAGCACAGTCCAAAATTCTGCAAGTTGTGAGCCTGACTATAATCGCCATAACGTACGTGGAGGGCAGCAGACGGACCTGAGTTAATCCGTTGCAGCAGTTTCAGCCGCTCAAGCACCATCGGTTTCTTGAGCGTGATCTCTTCTCGCAATTGCTCCATGATGGAGAATGGCATCTCCCACTTTTGCCAATACCCGTCCAGATAAGCGCTTTGCTTGAAGACGGGCGTATCTCCATCTCGCAGCAACTCATCCTCGCGGATGTAGCGGCGCTGGTAGAAGGGATAGAACTTGCGGCATATCTTGACGGTTTGCCCAAAGGCCTGCGCAGGCCAAAGCACTGCGGACATTTCAGATTCAGTAGCAGATAAGCCCTGCGTTTTGAAAAGGTTGAGGCAATAGGAGCGGTTGAAATACTGCGCGTACTCACTGTGGTCGAAACGAAGTTTCATCCCCGTTTCAAGCGCGATTTTCCGCCCGAAAGCATACTGAAAAAGCTGATTGCCAATGCCGCCGCGGATACGGACAATCAATGTTGGTTTGAGCTTGCGCCGTCGCGCAGCACCAGACTTTCGCACCTGAGAAGCAACTGACATACGTCCCCCGTACACAAATCAGCGTGTTTACCCCTCAGCCTACCGGAGCTTTGGCAAAGGCTCACTACTAGGTTTTTGGGAGTAAATCTCCTAGGTCGAGCTGAAACCGTGCTAGGTCTGCGAGGATAAGTTGTAATGTACCCCAGCGATATCATGAAAATGCCATTCTTGCTGACAACACTGCACTCGATATAACCAATTGGATTTGCTTATGAACTACGATTTACTCATTTGGGATTGCGACGGCTGTTTGATTGATAGCGAGTGGATTGGCTGTCAGGTAGAGGCCGAAGGCTTCACCAAAGCTGGATACCCCATCAGCACGGAAGAAATGATCGCCCGCTTCTGCGGCGTGTCATCAGCAGAAGTATTTGGCCAGGTTGAAGCGGAAATTGGCGTCAACATTCGCCACCACGAGGCACTCGTAAATCAGGATGAGGCGCTAAAGGCAGCCTTTGAGCAGCATCTCAAACCAATTGCTGGTATCCATGAAGCCTTGCATGAGTTAGACAACTCATTCCCAAATTTGCAAATGTGCATCGCCTCCGGCAGTTCCATGGATCGCTTGGAACATACGCTCAAACTAACAAACCTATACGACCGGTTTGAGAACAAGTACTTCTCAGCAGACCTGGTTGAAAAGGGCAAGCCGGCACCAGACGTTTTCCTGAAAGCAGCAAGCGAGATGGGCGTCGCTCCGGAGAAATGCGTGGTTGTTGAAGACAGCCACCTCGGCCTGCAAGCCGCCCGAGCAGCAGGCATGACCGCCCTCGGCTTCACCGGAGCCTCCCACGGCAACGCAGATTTGCACAGCCGTCTTGAACAGCAAAACCCAATGGCAATCTTTAATAATATGAAAGAGTTAGCCGATCTCATCAAAAAGCTGAATATGCTCAAAAGTACAGCCTGAAGATCATCAGGCAGCACAAACTGCCAAAACTTTCTTGACAGGGCAGGGGCGTTGCGGTCATACACTTGGGCATGAGCAAGAACCTGACCATCATTTCTGCAGTTTATTATTATGCGACCGACATATCGGCGGCCGCGTTCCTATAAACTCATGTAAAATTGAGGTCAGAACCAAAAGCCGCCGCGTAGGCGGCTTTCGTGTTTTAGCTCTCCTGCGCGGCGTAGGAGAGAATTATGAAACACACTGTTGTCGATACCACCCGTTGCTTCCGCCCTAAATCCGAAGCTCTTCAGCTGCTGATCGATCGCGGCTTCCTGCATCAATGCACGGACTTGGAAGCGCTGGACGAAAAACTGCAAGCAGGTCCTATCACTGCATACGCTGGATTTGATGCGACAGCAGACAGCCTGCATGTCGGTCACCTGTTGCCGTTAATGGCCATGCGATGGTTGCAGAAAACCGGGCACAAACCAATCCTGTTGGTGGGCGGTGGTACAACCCGCGTTGGTGACCCAAGCTTCCGCAGTGAAAGTCGTCCGTTGCTGGATGATGCCCAGATTGAGCATAATCTTGCAGGTATCCGCGCAACCGTAGAACGTCTCTTTGATTTGTCTGAAGGGCAGGGCCAGATCGTCAACAACGCGGAATGGTTGGATGAATTCCGCTTCCTTGAGTTCCTACGCGACTTCGGCACGCACTTCACCGTCAACCGCATGATGACGTTCGACAGCGTCCGCTCTCGCCTTGAGGCACAACAGCCACTTTCCGTACTCGAATTCTGCTACATGATGCTGCAAGCCGTTGATTTCGTTGAGCTCAACCAGCGCTTTGACTGCACATTGCAGATCGGCGGTTCCGATCAATGGGGCAACATCGTCAATGGCGTAGACCTTGGTCGCCGTTCCGGTAGCCAGCTCTTCGGCTTCACACTGCCACTGCTGACAACAGCCTCAGGCAGCAAAATGGGCAAGACTGCAGAAGGAGCGGTGTGGCTTAACCCGTCCCGTCTGTCCAGCTTCGGCTTCTGGCAATTCTGGCGCAATGCAGACGATGCAGATGTGCCGCGATTGCTCAAACTCTTCACCGATCTGCCACTGGGCGAGATTGATCGCCTGTCTTCCTTACAGGGGCAAGAGCTGAACGAAGCCAAGAAGATACTGGCAACACAAGTCACCGGCATCGTCCACGGCCTAGCCGCAGCAGAAGCTGCTCTCCAGCAAGGCGAGGCGCTCTTTAGCGGTCAGGAAGACCTCACCCAACCAACCCACGAGCTGCCATTGTCCCTCCTCGCCAAACCACTCGGCCTACTGGACCTACTGGTTAAAACCGGCTTCGCCACCACCAACAGCGAAGCCCGCCGCCTCATCCGCGGCGGCGGCGTCCGCTTGAACACATCCATCGTTCTGGAAGAAACTCGGATGATTTCTGAGGGCGACCTAAAGCCGGGCGAGCGACTGACCCTTGCAGTCGGCAAGCGGCGTAAGGCATTGGTGGAGTTCGTGTAATCAAATATAGGGGGGCTAACAAGGAGTTGCCCCCTTAATAAAGTTCACGTTTCAAAAGATTGTATCCACCCTAACAGCACGTCAAGTTGGTCGTCTTCTGGTACCATCGTTTGTGGATAGTATTGATGGTTAGGAAGTACGGGTTTATGCGCAACTCTACTCGTATCACGATTGAAAACAGGAAAGTATTGAGTGTTGACTCCTAGAGCTAATAGATTTTCAAATATATGGCCGAGATAATTTGAATAATATTCTTTTACTGTCTGTGCTGAAACGAGTGCGTGACCAAAATGCGAACGTTCCTCGTTACCGTCGTAGGCGTTGATTACATTAAATTTTCTTGTGGTGTCATCTCTTTGGAAGAAGAATCCAGACAGTTCTCCATCAATAACTTGCACTGTGCCAATATCATCAGGTATGCCTTCTGGCTCATGAAGTTGCTTCATAGATATCCTGTGAAAGGCCTCCATGTTGGATATTAGATCATCTATATCAACGCGTGATGTTGGATGATCCTCCACAGCAAATGTTGGTTGAACTAAGCCAAACTCCCAGTTTTGCTCGAAAGTTCCTCTCCCATTTCCCAAACCTATATGGGGAATGATGCGGGGGTTGTCTTTGGTAAAGATTCCAAATCCATCTGGATGGTATGGACGAACACGAACCAGCCGTCCGTTGTAACCCATGAAGTATAGGCTTGGAATTTGAGGTTGGCGCAAAAAGAAAGTGCCTGGATGGACAATCATTGTGCCATAGAGCAAGTTCTCTTCTAGAATTTCAGGAAATGGTGTAGAATTTGGATCGGGCATTTTCATTTTCTTTATTGGTTATGTGAATTTAGTTAGGACGCTTAAAGAAGGACGAAGCCGGTCGCCTAATGTGAAAGGTAAGTTGAGACCGCTCTGATGTTTTTCGTTGACGAGGCCCTTGTAATTTCCATAAAAAAAAGCCCCCGCCTAGAAAGGCAGGGGCCAAGTCATATGGATATGAAGCAGGGACAAACCCTGTAAACCGTGGGGCGAGGTCGCCACACGAACTGTGTAAGACGCTACTTAGGCATTTGCGAGCGGACGACTTCCCGAAGGGCGTCAACCGGCTCAAGAGCCTTGCCACGTTTAATGTGCCAGAAGGTCCAGCCATTGCAGGCTTGCTGACCCTGAACGAGCGCACCCACCTTATGGATGGATCCTGAATGCTCGCCGCAGATCAAGGAACCATCGGCGCGAACCGTAGCCTTGAAGCGTCCACGCGCATCGGTCAGTTCCGCGCCCGGTGTCAATAATCCTGTCTCCAACAAATTGCCAAACGGAACCCGTGGAAGGGAGCGTTTGCCTTGTGTCATCGCCAGAAAATCATCGTTGGCAGGTGTAACCCGGTCAATCCGTTCGGAAGCTGCTTTAATGTAAGAGTCTTCACGCTCACATCCCACAAAGTGGCGGCCAAGCTTCTTGGCAACAGCACCAGTGGTGCCTGTGCCAAAGAATGGATCAAGGATCACATCGCCCTGGTTTGAAGTGGAGAGCAGCACGCGGTAAAGCAGGCTCTCCGGCTTCTGAGTTGGATGCACTTTGTCGCCGTTGTCGTCCTTCAGGCGTTCGTGACCAGTGCAGATAGGCAGCACCCAGTCAGACCGCATCTGAAGATCGTCGTTAAACGTCTTCATCGCATCGTAGTTAAAGGTCGGCTTGCTCTCTTGTGAAGGGCAGGCCCAGATGAGCGTCTCATGAGCATTAGTAAAACGTTTGCCACGGAAGTTCGGCATCGGGTTTGTTTTCAGCCAAACCACATCATTGTTGATCCAGAACCCAAGGTCCTGCATCACCGCACCAACGCGGAAAATGTTGTGATAAGAGCCAATAACCCAGATGGACCCGTTTGGCTTCAACACGCGGCGAACCGCTTGCAGCCAAGCACGAGTGAACTCATCATAAGCTTTAAAGCTGGAGAACTGATCCCAGTGATCATCGCAGGCATCTACCTTCGAATGATCAGGTCTGTGCAGATCTCCGCCCAGCTGTAGGTTATAAGGGGGATCGGCGAAAACCACATCCACGCTGTTGTCAGGAAGCTTGTTCAAAGCCTCAACACAGTCGCCCTTAATAATTGTATCAAGCCAGTCTGGCTTGGTGGAAATGTGGGGTGCCATCAAGGACACCCCTTCTTTACGCTGTACTCTCATTGCGACGCAACACCTCACGCAATTCATGAGTGCTATGGTTACCCACTATGGTAAACCAGAGGTTAATAGTGGATATCTTTTATTCTTTTAGAATCAACGCTTTATTTACAGATTCGAATATTCGTCTCGAAGTTAACCCTCATTAATATTCGGCCGCAGATTCCCTTGGGGTAGAGGTTTATGAGGAGTTAAAATGGCGAAAATAGAGACCCTAAATATTTTTTTGAGAGTCAAGCTTTTTTGCTGGCTAAAAAGAACAAGGTAAACGCACTGCGGGGACAGCGGGCAAATCGGTTAACGAGTGTGGCAGGGCTTACGCTGCGGACAGCGCAAAAAAAAGCGCGCCATGTAAAGCGCGCTTCCAAATTGCAAATCAGTGCAAGAGAGGGGCTTACTCAATCCCCATGCAATTGGCGTAGAACGTGACTGTCGCTGGCCAGTCAGAAAACACACCGCTCACCTTCACATCCTGTGCCAGCACATCCAGCAGTTCATAAACGCTGCCTTCGCTGGTGATCGCATCATTGATGCTGCGATAATACCAGCCGCCTTTGTTGTGAGAGAGCAGGCCAGAGCGCTCCAGCGTCCAGGTAAAGATCTTGATGCCAGCCTCATTCGCAGCCTTTGCATAAGCCGACGGCACGATCTTCCCGTCATCCAGAGTGACAAGCATCCAGAGAGGAGGGGAGATATAGTTCACGCCCATCTCTTTCAACTCAGCCATGGACGGCTTGAAACTGGTTGGATCAGATGTGTCAAAGCCCTGCATGCGGAAGCGGCCATCAAGGAACACAGCCTGCTTTCCAAACTCAGGCTCATTCTTGATCCAGTACAGCACATCATCCAAAAAGAAGGACTGCGGATAAACGTCAGAAGCCGGAATACCTGCTGCTTTATACTCTTCAATCAGCTTCTGAGCGAAATCTTCCTGAGTGAACCCGTCAAACGGCATCTTCACGCTCGGGCGCTTCAACTCCGGCGTAAATTTAACGCCTTGTTCTTTGAAGAGCTCAATGGACTGAGCATGGGTCATCAAAGTGCCGCCAGCACCAGCTGCCGCATAAAGGTCTGTGCGCCAGTCAGCTGTGCCTTTCAGGAAGTCCTCAACCGTTGTTGCAGCTGGATTAGAGGCGTCCATCTTGCCGGTGAGACCTTGGAACTCCGCCAATGTGATCTCAGAGGTTCTGCACTCTGCCGTTGCTTTCTCGCCATTGGCAGCAGCAGTAAACGGAGCAACACACGTGCTTGCCAGATCAGTCGCGAGGATATCTGTGGTGGTCGCCAGATCATTTTGAGAATGACGGCAGACCAGCTCCTTATCCTTGGTGAAGGTAACATCACATTCCTGCACCCCCGCACCCATCACAGCTGCAGCTTGATAAGACTCTAAAGTATGCTCAGGAAACTGCAGGGGAGCCCCACGGTGCCCGATCGTGAAACTGGAAGCCTTTGCAGGATTGCCGATACAGGCGCGCAACTTATCCTTCAACGGGCTCTCTTGCATCTGCTCAACGAGAAAAGCAGGCCGCGGCCCCAACTGGGCAGCTTGTGCGCTCACAGTAAGGCAGGTGCCAGCCACCAAACCAAGCGCAGCAGTACGAACAAAGTGCATAAAAAGATCCCTCCCGATCATCTGAAGCGTAGTCCTGCAAAGTGCCTCTAGAACTCGCCCATGCAATTTTCAGGATAGTTTTACAGAATAAACTGAAGGAGATAAGGGTAAATATGTAGCTATGAATCTCAATTCTGTGTGCAGAGCTGAAACTGACGCTGCGTGAAAATATCCTCACTCGCTAAAAAATAAACCATATTTGTCCGCAGTTTGTCTTGACCCTGTCGTAAACATCCCTCAGATATATAGTGACACGAAAGAGGAGAAACCGAACGTGTCGACTATATCCGATAGCGACGTTGTGATGGAAAGCCGTTCCATCCGTACGCCTGAGACAATTCCCCCACAATCCTTTAAAGATGCCAGTGAAGCTGTTGCGCACCTGATCTATCTGTTTGATCGGGCGACTGACTTTCTACGTGAGAATTTTAAAGAGGCTGCACAGGGCAGCATGTCGGAAACCCGGGTCAGAGCATTTTACCCGGAACTGCGATTTGAAGTTTCCAGCCACATCCGCGTTGATACGCGCCTGTCCTATGGCTTTGTGGCGAGGCCTGGCAAATACAAAACCACAGTCACCCGGCCTGATCTGTTTAAGAACTACCTGGAACATCAGATTGATCTCCTGATCAAAAACCACGGCCTTGAAGTGGTGATCGCTGAAAGTGATCAGCCGATCCCGCTGCATTTTGCCTTTTATGATGGCGCACACGTGGAAGGCGCTTTGCCATCCAGCGAAGAGCGCCCGCTGCGTGATGTGTTTGATGTGCCGGATCTTGCCGTCATGGATGATGCTATCTCCAATGGCACCTACCGTTCGAAAGATGGCTTTGAGCCGCTGGCGCCGTTTACGGCTCCGCGCGTGGATTATTCCCTGCATCGTTTGCAGCACTACACCGCAACCGCGCCGCGCTATTTCCAGAACTTCGTGCTCTTCACAAACTATCAGTTCTACATTGATGGCTTTGCGCAGATGGCAAAAGAGCTGATCAATGATCCGGAGAGCGGATATGTAGCCTTTGTCGAGCCAGGTAATCTCATCACCTACGCAGGTGATAAAGAACCGCGCGAAGGTGTGGCCCCGCCGCGCCTGCCACAAATGCCAGCCTATCACCTGCTGCGAGAAGATAACTCCGGTATCACCATGGTGAACATCGGTGTTGGCCCGTCCAATGCAAAAACCATCACCGACCACATTGCAGTGCTTCGCCCACATGCCTGGTTGATGCTCGGCCACTGCGCTGGGCTTAGAAGCAGCCAGCAGCTCGGTGATTACGTACTGGCTCATGGTTATGTGCGTGAAGACAAGGTGCTGGATGCTGACCTGCCAACATGGGTTCCAATCCCGCCACTGGCAGAAGTGCAGGTCGCGCTGGAAGATGCCGTTGAAAAGACCACCGGTTACAGCGGCTATGACCTGAAGCGTGTGATGCGCACAGGAACCGTAGCCTCCATCGATAACCGCAACTGGGAACTGCGCGACCACCGCGAGCCGGTGCAGCGTTTCTCTCAGTCCCGTGCGATCGCGCTGGATATGGAATCTGCAACCATCGCTGCCAACGGTTTCCGCTTCCGCGTTCCTTATGGAACCTTGCTCTGCGTATCAGACAAGCCGCTGCATGGGGAATTGAAGCTGCCCGGCATGGCGACAGACTTCTACCGGACGCAAGTGAACCAGCATCTGGAAATTGGTGTGAAGACCATGGAGGTCCTGAGGGAAATGCCGTTGGAACGGCTCCACTCTCGCAAACTCCGCAGCTTCATGGAAACCGCATTCCAATAAGCACTGATCAGCATTTGTAGAAACAAGAAAAGCCGGGCTCCAGACCCGGCTTTTTGCTGCGCACTTAAATCACGCCGCCGGCCTTCAGCGCTTTCATCATCACTGTTGGCAGGGCTTCTCCCTCAAGCTCATCTGGTGCTGACCACCAATAGCCGTCAGGCTCGTCATAATGTGCTGGTGCCTGTGCCTGCCAGACGCTCATTTCCAGATGGAAATGCGTGAAAGTGTGCTTCACATCCTTCGGCGTACGCACCCAGTCCGCAGTGATCGGAGCATGTGAGAGGTCTTCCATCGCTGCATTATCTGCCCAATGCGTGGTGATGGGCTCACTCATGCCAGCAAGCAGTCCTTTATCTTCGCGTTTGCGCAAAAGAATGCGGCCACGTGCATCGCTGAGCAGAAAGGCCATACCGCGTCGTGTCGGTTTCACCTTCTTGGGGGCTTTGCGTGGCAGCGTGTCCGCAATGCCTTGCCTGCGACCCTCACAAACATCCATCCACGGGCAGATGCCACAGGCCGGAGACTTCGGTGTACAGATTGTGGCGCCAAGGTCCATGATGGCCTGCGCAAAATCGCCGGGGCGATCATGCGGCGTCACTTCAGCCATCAAGGGCTTCACTTCAGCTTTTAGAGCAGGGAGCTCTGTCAGCAATGCATGGCGGCGGGACAGAACCCTCTCCACATTGCCATCAACCACAGCAGCATGGCGCCCAAAGGCTATCGTGGAGATTGCAGCAGCCGTGTAAGGACCGATGCCCGGGAGCTTTAAAAGCCGCTCTTCTTCCTCAGGAAAACGCCCATTGTGATGCAATTGGACAAATTTTGCACACTTATACAGATTTCTTGCACGGGAATAATAACCAAGCCCAGCCCACGCTTTTAGGATGTCTTCTTCCTCCGCATTGGCCATATCAGCAAGTGTTGGCCATGTCTTTATGAAGAGATTGAAGTAGTTTTTCACTGCCGCAACAGTAGTCTGCTGAAGCATGATTTCTGAGAGCCAGACATGGTAAGGGTCTGGTTTTACACCGGAAAGTATATCAGCAGGAGCTGTTCGCCATGGCAGTTGGCGAGAATTTCTGTCATACCAGTAAAGAACAACTAGATTATCTTGCATGGTTTTGTGGGTTAACCTTGGTTTTGATCCCTAAATAATTGGGGTTCCCTTGGTAATTCATGGTACCGCGGAAAACGGGACTGAATTAAGACTAATATAAAGCAATGGTCATATATGTGCCTTAATCTAATGGCGTGATGAAGACGATGAAAGCAACTGCGCAAAATCGGGTTTCCAGGAGATCAAGCCATCAGCTAAACGAGCTGATTGGTAAGACCATGCACCCTGTCGCGCGCAAGCGCGGATTTGCCAGTGCCGACCTTCTCACCGCCTGGCCAGAACTTGTCGGCAAGAAGTATCACGGAAAAGTACAGCCCGGTAGGCTTGTTTGGCCAAGAGCCAAAAGCTCTGAAGGAGAGCCGGTTGCAGAACCTGCAACACTTCTTGTTCATGCGGATGGCTCCACTGCTTTGTTCTTCACGCATGAAGCTCCACAACTGCGAGATCGGATAAACGCCTTTTTAGGCTGGAATGCGGTTGGCCGCATCAAGGTTGTGCAGCGTCCGGCGCTCAGAACCAAAAAGATCACACCAAAACCGCTTCGTGAGCTGTCAGAAATTGAAAACCGCCGCATCGAGCAGAAGGTTGCGTCAGTCTCTGATGAACGGTTGAAGAATGCGCTGGAAAAGCTCGGCAAGAACCTCATTGCCCGCACACCTGCAAGCAACTCCTGATCCATCCTTAAAGACCTGCAGTTCTGAATGAGTGATTACTGGCTGACCACCAGATCATGACCCTTTGCGGTATATCCCAGCAAAAGGTCAGGGCGCTCCATCAAAAGATAGGCTGTCGTTGTTTCCTGCGCATTCCGCAGCTCAATGGTATCACCATTCACCGCCCACGCCGTCACGCTGCTCAGCTCTTCATTGGTGCAGCCGCTTGTTGCTGCATGTCCGTTTGGAAAACTGCTGGTCACCGCTGGTGTCACAACAGCAGCGCCTGACGGGGTCTTGCTAAACTGAACCCGACAAGGAGCTGAGCTGTTTCCGCTGCCCTCGCTGACAACCCAGTTCGTAGAGGTAAGTGCGCCCAAATCTGCGGTGCCTGTATAAATTGTATTGGATTTTGCAGGTATAGCAGTCGTTTCAATCGTCGTTTCTTGAGTAGTTGTAGGTATAGCTTCGACGAAATCTTCAGATACAGAGGCTTGGCAGGCAATTAGTGGTGTGCTGAGAAGCATTAAAGTAGTCAAGCGCTTCATAATGTATCCGTATATCTTGTTAGAGAGTTCTATAAATATTTAATAACTCATTAATGAGGCAAAAACAAAACAACACGAGAAATTATTGTTGTTTTCCATGCATAAATTCTGTGGGTATGTATTAGCAGTGTAAATTTAATCATAGCGGATATCTTGGAGGGCTCTCTGCCCGTTTACCGCGAAATGGCAGAAGTCCTTTGTTTTAAACGAAGAAAATCGTTTTCTCGCCTAACGTATGCGTCAATCCGGCTGCCTTACCAAAATTTAATATGACTACTCAGGATATTCGGTAGCATCCGACAAGTATTTGCCATAGTTTCCTGAAAACCAATCGTTGCTGGAAAGCGAGCTGTGGGCATGGCTGTATTCTGCGGATGTTCACCAGTTTGTGATCAATGGCTCTTGGGTTGGAGTGGTTATACTCCAGACCAGATGCTGGCTGTCTTTATGGCGATAAACGCGCCGGGTCAGCCAACAGGGCAACACATTTTAACTTGGGATAGAAAAACGTGACACTCTCTCGCCGTAAGTTTCTTGAGCGCACCAGTGCTCTTACAGCCGCTTCTCTTGCCTTTGCCGCTATGCCAACTGTTGCCTCTGCACAGACCTATTCCGAGGCAGACCTGAATAAGGTTGGCCCGTTGGGTGATAAGGTTATCGGCCAGGCAGACGCTCCCGTCACTGTCATTGAATACGCCTCTTTGACATGTGGTCACTGTGCCAACTTCCACAACACCACATATAAAGAGCTGAAGAAGAAATACATCGACACCGGCAAAGTGCGTTTCATCTTCCGTGAATTCCCGCTGGATACAGTCGCCGCAGCTGGCTTTATGCTTGCGCGCTGTGCACCGGAAGACAAATACTTCGATATTATGTCTTTGATGTTCGAACAGCAGCGCAGCTGGGCATTCACCAATGATCCATACAGCGCCCTGTTGAATATGGGCAAGCAGCTCGGTTTCACTGAAGAAGCTGTAAAGGCTTGCTTGACGAATCAGGAAATACTAGACGGAGTAACCGAAGTTCGTGACTACGGCTCAGACACGCTGGGTGTAGATTCAACACCGACCTTCTTTATCAACGGTGAAAAAGTAAGCGGAGCACTCTCTCTTGAGGAGTTCAGCAAGTACGTGGATAAGAATCTGTAAGACAAGCGGGCAGCCCTCAGGGCTGAATCTCCTGCTCGCAGATCTATGCGCGTATGATCGCTTACACCCTGATGTAAGAGTAGGGGGCGCTCTATGAAGTTTCAGCGCCTCCGTGTCCTTGGGTTCAAATCCTTTGTTGAGCCTATGGAGTTTGTCATTGAAGACGGCCTGACAGGTGTTGTCGGGCCCAATGGTTGCGGAAAGTCCAATCTTGTAGAAGCGCTGCGCTGGGTTATGGGAGAGAGCTCCTATAAGAACATGCGCGCCTCCGGAATGGATGATGTAATTTTCTCGGGCAGCCTCAACCGCCCGGCGCGTAACACAGCCGAAGTGACGCTCTTTCTCGACAACCAAGATCGAACAGCCCCCACTGGATATAACGACAGTGACACGCTGGAAGTCACCCGCCGCATCGAGCGCGAAGCTGGCTCTGTCTATAAGATCAACGGCAAGGACGCCCGCGCAAGAGACGTACAGCTGCTGTTTGCCGACGCGTCCACCGGCGCGCGCTCACCGGCAATGGTGCGACAGGGGCAAATCGGCGAACTGATTTCGTCCAAACCAACATCGCGCAGAAAGATCCTGGAGGAAGCCGCTGGCATCTCCGGCCTGCACAGTCGCCGGAAAGAAGCTGAAATCCGTCTGCGGGCTGCTGAAACCAATCTGGAACGTCTGGAAGATGTGGTTGTTCAGATTGAAGGACAACTCGACGGCCTGAAGCGGCAAGCAAGACAAGCCACCCGCTACCGCAACCTCTCTTCAGAAATCCGCAAGGCCGAAGCGACGATCCTGTATCTGCGCTGGCAGGAAGCAACAGCCGCGCTGGATGCTGCCCGCAAGCAATATGCGGATGCTGAGATCGGTATGCGAGACATCGCCGGTCTTCAGGCCTCTACTGCGAAAGAGCAGGCCCTCGCTGCCCATGAAATTCCAAAGCTCCGAGAAGCTGCCGGTGGTGCTGCTGCTGCGCTCCAACATCTGATTATCGCAAAGAATGATCTTGAGTCAGAAGATCGGCGCATCAAAGAAAAGCTGATGGACCTTCAGGCGCGTCTTGCTCAGATGGAGCAAGACATCGAGCGCGAAGCCCAACTTGCCAGCGAAAACACCAGTCATCTGGAAGAGCTGGAAGAGGAAAAACAAGAACTCCTCGAAGCTGCCGAGACTTTGGACGAGCGGGCGGCTGAAGCCGAAGAACTGGTGTTGATCGCGGAAGACAATCTCGATGCCAGCGAGATGAAACACTCGCGGATCACACAGGATCACGCCAGCCTCCTCGCCAAGCACACTCAGCTCGACAACCAGATCTCAGGCATCCGCCAAAAGAGCGCCCGCTTTAAAGAAGCAGCAGACCGCTTCAAAGGCCAGCTTGAAGCTGTTGAGGCAGATATTAAAGCCGCCAGTGGCCCAAGCGATAAGCGCGAAGAGCTGGAAATGGCTCTGGAAGAACTGGCTGAAGCAGAAGAAACCGCAGTCGAAGCAGAAGAAACTCTGGCAACGGCGCGCGAAACGGAAAACAACTGCCGCACTCCATTGAATGAAGCACATTCAGCTCTTTCCAGATATGAGACAGAAGCCAAGACACTGCAGGCCGTCCTTTCTGCTGGCCAAAGCGGAGATTGGACACCCGCTGTAGACCGCATGAGCGTGAACCCGGGTTTGGAAACAGCGCTGGGTGCCGCCTTGGGCGAAGACCTTGATGCTGCAATGGAAGAAGATGCGCCGGTCCGTTGGAGCCTGAATGCCGGGGCGGGCTGTGATCCTGCCCTTCCAGCAGGTGCGACACCGCTTTCCGAATATGTGCAGGCGCCCAATGAGCTGGCACGCCGTCTCGCTCAGGTTGGCCTGATTGAGGCTGAACACGGCTCAGCTTTGCGCAAAGAGCTGAATGTTGGCCAGCGACTGGTCAGCAAGCAAGGGGATCTGTGGCGCTGGGATGGCTTGATCATCGCAGCAGACGCACCAACACCAGCTGCACAACGCCTCGCGCAACGAAACCGCTTGGCGGAACTGGAAGACCTTGTCGAACAGACGAGGGATCTGGTGGAAGCAAAGAAAGAAGCGCTGGAGACCGCGACCGAGCACAGGCGTCAGGCCGAAGTTGCTGAACAGGACATGCGTCAAAAACTGCGTCTGGAGCAATCTCGCATTGTCGCCTTGCGGGAAGAGCTCGCGACTGCTGAGCGCGCCTTGACAGAATTGTCGGTTCGTAAAACAACGCTTGAAGAACAGCTCCGCCGCGCAAATGAAGATTATGAAGAGACTGCAGCTTCGCTCGAAGAAGCCGAGAGCGCTCTGGAAGAACTGCCGGATATTGCAGGCGTAACAGCTGAGCTGGAAAGTGCGTCCAAAGATGTTTCCACATGCCGCAGCAAACTGGCGGAGGCCAAAGGAGCCACCGATGCGCTGAAGCGGGAAGGGGAGCTGCGTGCGCGGCGCTTTGAAACCATTGAACGCGACAGACAGAACTGGGTTCAGCGCGCGCAAAACGCAGACAAGCAAATCTCCGTCCTGCGCCAGCGCCGTGATGATGCCGCAGAAGAGCGTCTCATCCTGTTGGAGAGCCCAGAAGAGATCGAGCACAAACGTCAGGACCTGATGAATGGCCTCACATCTGCAGAGAGTGCGCGCAAGGCAGCTGATGACAAACTCGCGGAAGGTGAAAAGCGCCAGCTGATCGCCGACCAGAAGGCCCGTGAAGCCATGGAAGGCTTATCTGGTGCTCGCGAGCGTAAGGTCCGCGCAGAAGAGCGTCTTGAAGCAGCCAAAGAGCGCCGCCTGGAAATTGAGCGCCGCGTGGATGAAGTGTTGGAGGTCAATGTCTCTCGCCTGCATGAGATGGCCGGGCTGTCACAAGACGCGCCTTTGCCGGATGCCGAAGGCGCCGAACGTAAGCTTGATCGTTTGAAGGCTGAGCGGGAACGTCTGGGAGGCGTAAACCTGTGTGCTGATGAGGAAATGCACGAAATTACAGAGCAGCGAGACACGCTGATCACCGAAAGAGACGACCTGATTGAGGCCATCAGGAAGTTGCGCACAGGAATCATGAACCTGAACAAGGAAGCGAGAGAGCGTCTCTTGAGCTCTTTTGATCAGGTCAACGACCACTTCAAGCGTTTATTCACACACTTGTTCGGCGGTGGAACAGCAGAGCTGAAACTGGTGGATGCGGAAGACCCGCTCGACGCGGGTTTGGAGATCTTCGCACGCCCTCCGGGCAAGAAGCCGCAGACCATGACACTGCTGTCAGGTGGTGAGCAGGCTCTCACCGCCATGGCGCTCATATTCGCAGTTTTCCTTACAAACCCTGCCCCAATCTGTGTTCTGGATGAGGTTGACGCTCCGTTGGACGATGCCAATGTTGAGCGTTATTGTGCTTTGCTGGAGGATATGGCGCAGAACACGGCAACGCGTTTCACCGTCATCACGCACAACCCGATTACCATGGCGCGCATGTCCAGATTGTTTGGTGTAACCATGGCTGAAAGAGGGGTCTCACAGCTCGTTTCAGTAGATCTTGAGACGGCTGAACGATTCACCGAACCGGCCTAAAATAGGGTACAATACGGCCTTGAAAGTATCCTTTATACGTATTCTCTGTTAGAAACTCTGGAAACTCTTTAGATATCAGTTATTTAGCTTAAGTAGCTCTAACCTTGACAGTGCAGATCACGAGCATTATGGTGCCCCCGACTTTCAGGGGCATCCATGTCTTTGAACTATCTGCCGGTATCTAGGAAGAATGAACATGTCTCCCGATGAGAATAAGCAGAGTGAAAAAGACATGAAAGAAACTGATCGTCACCTGTCTGAGCGGCTAGAAAAGCTCGGCAAAACGTTGGATACACGCTTGGACGAAGCCTCTGCTAAAGAGGAACCGAACAAGACCAGCGCGATGTCAGGCTTGTCACAGGCTTGGAAGATGTCTTCCGAGTTTATTGCCGCTATCTTTGTCGGGGGGGCACTCGGCTGGATGGCGGATAGCTGGATCGGGACCAAGCCGTGGGGGATGATAATTCTCCTTATGCTTGGCTTTGTTGCGGGAATATTAAACGTCCTTCGGGAGGCGGGCAAAGTCGCCGGTCCTGAAAGACGGATGAATTCCGGCAAGAAGCAGGACTAACTAATTCATCGCGCTCTTGCGCTCGTAAATTGGCACTTCAGGGGTACTACCTGTGGCTGGAAATTCAGGCAACGCGATCGATCCGATCCACCAGTTTCATATCTCCAAGATCTTTCCTGTGGAGATTGGCGGTGTTGATTTCTCCTTTACCAACGCTTCCTTGTTCATGGTTGTCACCGTCGCTGTAGCGACCTTGTTCCTCGTTCTGTCTACCAACAGACGTGGTCTGGTCCCAAGCCGCGCTCAACTCATGGCGGAAATGTCCTACGAGTTTGTTGCTGCCACATTGCGAGGATCAGCAGGCAATGACGGAATGCGGTTCTTCCCGCTCGTCTTCTCCCTGTTCATGTTCGTATTCGTTGCAAACATGCTCGGGATGTTCCCATACTTCTTCACCGTTACAAGTCAGATCATCGTGACATTTGCACTCGCAATTCTCGTGATTGGCACTGTAACGATCTACGGTTTCTTCAAGCACGGTGCAGGCTTCCTTAAGCTGTTCGTCCCAAGTGGCGTTCCAGCTGGGGTTATTCCTCTGGTCTCCGCGATTGAAGTTATCTCTTTCCTTTCACGTCCAGTTAGCTTGTCCGTTCGTTTGTTCGCAAACATGCTTGCTGGTCACATCACTCTGAAGGTTTTTGCAGGTTTTGTTGTCATGCTCACCGGCTTCGGTGCAGTTGGCATCGCATCTGCGATCCTGCCTCTGATACTTACAGTTGCCATCACGGCTCTTGAGTTCCTCGTGGCATTCCTTCAGGCCTACGTCTTTACCGTTCTTACGTGCATGTATCTTGCAGATGCGCTCCATCCGAGCCACTAAGTAACGTGTAGAATCCGGGTTTCAAACCCAAAACAAAGTCATAGACGAATTTGCTAGTTTAGGAGCACTTGTCATGGAAGCAGAAGCAGCAAAATACATCGGTGCCGGTATCGCATGCCTTGGTATGGGTGGTGCAGCTCTCGGTCTTGGTAACATCTTCGGCAACTTCCTTGCCGGCGCACTGCGCAACCCATCTGCTGCAGATGGACAGTTTGGCCGCCTCATCCTCGGCTTTGCTGTGACCGAAGCTCTCGGCATCTTCTCCCTTCTCGTCGCACTTCTGCTGCTGTTCGCAGTATAATCGACGACAACGATTAGAGCGTTTTATGATGACGGTTCCTCATGGTAGGGACCGTCTCTAAAGTCATAAAACGTTACGAAGAGCGTTCACGGAGAAGTTGATGTCGAATACTCAAGGCAACCTGAATACAACTGCCGAAGTTGGCATTGTAGAGGAGGGCGGTAGCTTTCCTCCGTTCGACAGCACGACTTACCCGTCTCAGCTGTTGTGGTTGGTTCTTTCCTTCGGCGTTTTCTACTGGGTAATGTCGAAAGTGGTCCTCCCACGCATCGGCGGTATCCTTGAAGATCGTCGCGATCGCATCGCAGGTGATATGGCAGAAGCATCCCGTCTCAAACAAGAGACAGATGAAGCCATTGCATCCTACGAAAGTGCTCTAGCTGAAGCGCGCAAAAAAGCCACTACCATGGCTCATGATGCACGTTCTAAAGTGAAAGCAGAAACAGAAAGCGCCCGCGCAGCGGCTGAAGAGCAGCTGGCAGCCAAGCTTTCCGAATCTGAACAGAGCATTTCCAAGATCACAGCTGAAAGCCTGTCTCATGTTGGCGAAATCGCCGCCGAGACAACAGGCGAGCTTGTAAAGGCACTTATCGGTGGCCGTACTCCAGCGAAAGCTGAAGTTGCCAAAGCCGTTGATGCTGCACTTAAGTAAGGGGTGACAGAATGTTCGATGCAAGCCTTTGGGCACTCGTTGGTCTCATCCTCTTCTTTGCCCTGCTGTGGTACCTGAAAGTACCTGGCAAGGTTGGTGCAATGCTTGACCAGCAAGCGGACAACATCAAGCAAGAGCTTGAAGGCGCCCGTAAGCTGCGTGAAGAAGCTCAGGCTCTGATGGCCGAGTACCAGCGCAAGCGTAAAGAGGCTGAAGCGGAAGCAGATCAGATCGTTGCTGACGCAAAAGTTGAAGCTGATCGTCTGGCTGAAGAAGCCAAGGCAGCTCTCGAAGAGATGATTGCACGTCGCACCAAAGCAGCCGAAGCGAAAATCGCTCAGGCTGAAGCAAATGCGATTGCACAGGTTCGCTCCCGTGCTGCAGATGTTGCAGTTCAGGCAGCTGAAACCATCGTCGCTTCCAGCACTGCCAAAGAAGAAGTTCAGGATAAAGTGCTCAAGCAGAGCATCAAACAGGTTTCTGAAAACCTGAATTGATCCTCAAAATTTCTGACAAGAATATCAAAAAAGGCTCCCGAATTTCGGGAGCCTTTTTCTTTGTCTAAACATTACTTGGCTTCAGCGTCCTGATAACAAACTAGACATGCCATTCAGCAAGTCCCAACCGTTCTGAGGTGTCGATTTTAATTGGCAATGGGCTGTCATCCGGCTGGTGCATCAAAACAACATCCGCTTCCGTACAGTGCGTCAACAACGCAATGATGCTGCCTGAGCTGAACGCATCAGCGTGAATGGTGTTCCCGGGCACCAGAATACCGCTGCCATGTGGAACAAGGAAGTTGGTGAGAGCAAACTGATCTTCTTCAAGCTGCGTCCCTACAGTGATCACAATCTCACTCTGTTCAGAAGCTGGCATGAACACATGCGGGAAGTCGTGCGTCTCAATAAAGAAACCATTCGCCACATCCAGCCGGTACTGCGGATAGGCCTTGCCAAACTCATACTCAACAGCATTCAGATTGCCATCAAACTTCAGCGGGACTGTCTGTCCTTCATCGAAGATTTTGACCCCGAAGGCCGCTGCTATGTCATCCCGATTAGGACTGATTGGCGTCACAAGAGGAATGTCGAGGCTTGTCTCAGCGGAGGCAAACAGTCCGCTTGCGCCAAATACGTTTCCGGGTGCAGGAACCTGTACGGTTGAAGCATCCAGCCATCTGCCCTGCGTTTGCAGATATGACCCATCAGGCAAATTCGCGATATCAGCAGGGGAGGCAGCAACTGACTTGTGTGTACCAGCTGTTTCCTGAGCTGGTGAGGCGCTGGTTAGGAACGGCGCTTTAGCAGACAACACTGCATCTTTGCCGCCCTCCACGACATTGTGAAGCGCGTTTGTCGTCATTCCGAGTTTGTCATTCACCATGCGATGAACAGAAACTGCAGCAAGACTGGAATCCACTTGCCGCTCCGGAATAGCAGGATTGTATTTTACGTTGATACCAAGATCTCCAAGATGACGTTCCTTATACGTCTCTTGTAGATCAGCCGGCTTGGCAGTGTTTTGAACCGCCTGTGGTTGGACTGGGAGGGTCTCGTTCCGCACGGCACCTGTGATAGCTGGCATTTCAATGCTCCTGAATTTAGAGTTGCAATGCCGCCATGATGTGAGCTGTTACGCCTCTGGGTTGTGTTAAAATGCACTCAAAGGCGAGTAAGTGCCGCTAGGTCATTCAACTCTGCGTTATAATGCGAGAGCATTGGAAAAGTCTGTGTGCTTGAGTTCAACGCAAGAACTCCTCTTTTTAGTTAGCTCTGACGGCTAGTCGATATCATCGCTGACAGTACGAAACACACATTTCCATGCACAATTCTAAGCGATCACATGAACACCAATAGTGGCGTCCCTAAAAGAAGTGCCGACCTCCCACGAATTGCAGAAAATTCTGCCGCGAGGGCTAAATGAGTACTTTAAGAACGCCAGTTTCCTGCACTTTTTAGTGGCATATATATTGCTTTATTGAATTCTGAATTTTGCTTAATTTATGAGTTTTGACCAAATGATGAGCCACGCTAATTTTTCACTCGCCAAACCACTCACTTCTGTTCGCATTGAGGTTGATGAAGGAAGGCAAGTCAACGCCGAAGAAGCGCGCAGTTTTATTAGGTTGGCAAATGCGGAGATAGATAAATTCTACACGAAGGGCGCACCAATCAAAATATCCACGAGCGGATCATCGGCGGAGATGATCGACATACAGCGTTTACTTCTGCAAACGCAGGAAACTTGGCAAAAGCACTTTGGATAAGCTGCGGACAGCTCTGAAATCCTCTTAGTTCAGCTAAGTCATGTCGCACTCTTTCTGACTTCGGAGAGATGCGTGGCTAAATTGTCTCCAAGTTTACCCCTACTGCGAGGCTGTCGAGTTTGCTTTGTACGTGCTTCAATGTGATGGTGTCGTTTACAGCTTGAACGCAACCTTCAAAGCCAGGAAACAGCTTTGCAGAATCCATATTATGCTGCTTCAAAATACGAAGTAGCTTTGGAACTTCCAAAATGGGGAGAGTCACACACTCCAAAATCATTTGGAGGCGATCTGCATTGCTAAGATCCTTATGCACTTCCAAGAAACGATGGCAGCAGAGTATTGCTTCATCAAGAGGCAGGTTTACTTTGTCTAAGTGTGCCCATTTTTCATTCATGATGTGTGGTTGGTGTAATGTAAATGCACCGAGCTGCGCGACGATATTTTTGTTACTTTGTGTCGGAGGTTCAACAAAGTCGATATCAAATGGCATCGCTTTACGTGAGTATTCATTCTTTAGACAAGCCATTGCATTTTTAGAAATCGACTTGGCTCGGTCTCTGTTCAGTACCCAAACATGAATTTGTTGAAATGATAGTTCTTTTAAAAAGTTGTCATCGGCTCTTGCTCTAGGCTGCCCTTCTCTTAGCAGCTCATTAATTATATTTAACGCGCCTGAAGCGGCAAACGTCATGGCAGCTCCAGAAGAGCGTGTCCAATCTAGTAGCCTGGTTTTCATCCCGTAATGCTGTGCTAAGGCAATCAATTCGCGTAGATTTTCATTTGGAAACCAAGGCGATAAGTTCGCACTAGAGTTCTCGTCAGCCTCCATAAGGCTGCGATGAACTTCACTAGGAACTCTAGGCAGATCTAACCCCAACTCTGTCGCCCTACGATAGAATTCAATAAGGATTGCTAGTTCTTTGTTGCCACGAAATGGTTTTACGTTGTCAAACCACGGCATAGCATCAGGGCGTAAAGCAGATGGAATAAGTTTGAAAGAGGCGTCTTTATGTCCTCTAAAAAGTAAACGACCTTCTTGGTCTGGATCTGCAGTCTGACGTTTGATGAGATAATCGTAAAATTCTTGAGCAGTAAGGGTTGGTTGAGTACGGACAATAGATTTAAGATCAGATTTCATGAAAAAGACCTGCTTCTTTAAGTACAATAATATGATGTATTTTCTTACCCCTCAATCATCTCCCGAATAGGCCGGAAGGAGCAGCGGTGGAGCGGGGTTACGCCGTGGGCGGCCAGCGCCTCCTGATGCTGTTTGGTGCCGTAGCCTTTGTGTTTGGCAAAACCGTACTCCGGGAAATGCTTGTCCATCTTCACCATCAGGCGGTCACGGGTCACCTTGGCAACGATGGAAGCAGCTGAGATGGCGAGGCAGCGGCCATCACCCTTGATCAACGCTTGCCCTTCCTGTGGCAGGTGATGAGGCACATCCTTGCCATCAATGAAGAACCGTTTCACAGGAACGCTGAGCGAGCGGGCGCAGGTGCGCATGCCCTGCAAGGTTGCTTCGCGAATGTTGATCCGGTCAACGGTCTGCGCACTTTGCACACACACACTCACATCAGCCATCTCAAGGATCTGCTCAAAGAGCTCCTCGCGCTTGGCCTCGGTCAACTTCTTGGAATCGTTCAGTCCCTCTGGCAGGTTGTCGTAGTCGAGGCTGGCAGCAGCAACCACCACAGGGCCAGCCCACGGCCCGCGCCCGGCTTCATCAATACCGGCAAACCGCCCTTGCAGGTCTTGCTCAACAGAGCGCTCAAAGCGCAGGTCTGGAGCATCAGGAAAGGCGATATCAAAGAGGGAGTTTGCAAAATACGACATGCCCCTCATTGCCATGCAGCCCGGCAGCTTTCAAGCATCAAAACACGCCTCGTCTACAGCAATGAAAGCTGCACACCGCCGCAAGTTGGTTTGATGAAATGGTCACAGGACAACTTCATTGAGCGCGAGGATAAACCCTTGCTCTTGCACGCCAGCTGAAAGCGCTTTGCCAGCTGGTCAGCGTAAGGACCTTTACCCTTGAAGCGCTGCGTCCACTGAGCGTCATAGTCTTTTCCATCACGCATGGAACGCAAAAGGCTCAGCACACGCCGGTAACTGCCCGGAGCCTCCCGCAAAAGCCATTCCTTGAAGAGTTCAGAAACCTCGCGAGGAAGGCGCAGCAAAATGTAACTGGCCTCTGTCGCACCATGCTCCTTACAAACCTCAAGAATGCTCTCAAGTTCATGATCCGTCAGTCCGGGAATGATTGGAGCTGCCAGCACAGCGGTTGGAATACCCGCATCAGACAGTGCTTTGATTGCTTGCAAACGGCGAGGCGGCGTTGACGCGCGTGGTTCAAGGCTCCGCGCGATCTTCCTGTCCAGTGTGGTCACAGAAATTGCCACCTTTGCCAGATTACGCTCTGCCATTTCGCTAAGAATATCGATATCCCGCATGACCAGCGCTGACTTGGTGACAATGGTCACCGGATGGCCCGTCTTGTTCAACACCTCCAGAACATCGCGCATGATTTTGTGCGTGCGTTCAATCGGCTGATAGGGATCAGTGTTGGTGCCAATCGCAATGGGTTTGGGTTGATAAGAGGATGCACCCAGCTCCCGCTCCAGCACCTGTGCTGCATTGGGCTTGGCAAACAAGCGGCTTTCAAAATCCAGCCCTGGCGACAGGCCCATATACGCATGGGTTGGCCGCGCAAAGCAGTAGATGCAGCCATGCTCACAGCCCCGATACGGATTGATCGAGCGATCAAAAGGCAGGTCAGGAGAGCTGTTCTTGGTGATCACATGCCGTGCAGTTTCAATCTGCACTTCTGTCTTGATCGGCGGAAGTTCATCAATTGTTCCCCAGCCGTCATCCATCAGTTCCCGGCTTTCCGCCTCAAACCGGCCAGCCTTGTTGGAATGTGCCGCACGGCCCCGACCTGTCATGTTGACCGGAAGCGAAGATCCCAAAGGATCAGCGGCCTCAGTTTCGGCCCTGTGATTTTGTGCAGTTGACATGGGGCATGCACTTTCATCTTCTTATGAGAACATAAGTGGAACATTGCTCAAAATATCTGGATTTGCAAGCCTTTACTTTCCAAAGCTAAGGCAAATCACTGTAAGCTGTTGGAATGATTAGCGCACTTATTCCCACCTATAACAGCGAGCACCGGCTGGTGCTCACCCTGTCCGCTCTGGTCCCGGCTTCCGCAGAAGGCATCCTGAAAGAAGTTATTATCACCGACGAAGGCTCATCTGATGGGACCGAGATTGTCGCGGATGCCAGCGGTGCGGATTTCGTCAGCGCCACCTCAAAATCTGGTTTCGCTCTGGCAGAAGGGCTCAAACGGTGCACCCGTTCCAACTGGGTTTTGCTCATCCAACCCGGCGCTATTCTGCAAGCGGGCTGGCAGGCAGAAGCCGCATCCTTCATAGAGCGCGCGGAGCGGGTCGGAACTGAGCAGAATCTAGTTGCTGTGTTTCCCAGCCGCACAGAAGAATTCGGCACTGTGGCACAACTCAAGCAGAAACTTATCACCCTCACGCATCGCTTGCTGAAAGCGTCATGCCACCAGCTCCCCATGCTGATCCACAAAGACCACCTGCAACAAGCTCTGGCGAACGCCTCAGGAGTGAACCGGCAGGCTCAGCTCCAGAAGGTTTTGAGGGCTAGCCGGGTCCATTGGTTGAACGGTACAGTGATCTTTCAAAATACGACGAAATAACGCGGTACCAGCTTGGAGGGCTCATGGATTGGAATCGACACCTGAACCAATACTGCGAGCGCACCTCCGCTGCATTCTGGTCTGAGCCACTCAATGCAGTGAGCAACGCTGCTTTTATTATTGCCGCGCTGATTGCCCTTCAATTCTGGTTGAACGCACGCAGCAACGCAAAAAAAACGCATTCAACGCAAACCAACGCACAAGATAACGCAGCGCTGGTTCTCATCGCTTTGTTGATTATCATCGGGATCGGGTCGTTCCTATTCCACACCTTCGCAACCCTCTGGTCTATGCTGGCTGATGTCATCCCGATTGCGATCTTCATGCTGGTTTACTTCTACCTTGCCACGCGTCGATATATAGGTGCCAACCTCTTGATATCACTGGGCGCAACGCTGCTCTTCTTTGGGGCAATGGCATTTGGCCCAAGGCTGTTTGAGGGGATGCTTGGATCCACCGCTGGCTACTTCCCAGCACTCCTCGCAATCCTGCTTTTTGCAGGCCTGACCCGCAGCAAAAACAGGCAAACATCCAACGCTCTGTTAGCCGCAGGAGCGGTCTTCGCACTTTCGATGAGTTTCCGGATTTTGGACGAACCAATTTGCTCGATTTTGCCAGTTGGAACACATTCCTTGTGGCATATTTTGAATGCAATTGTTTTGCTTATTCTAATTCGCGCATTTATACGCTTTAAGACGTATTGAGATACTGCAAAATCCTAGGCGATGGTCTAGGTTTTGCAAAACTGCGACATCTGAACCGGAAGTCATAGTGATTCCCGGTGGCGAGCCGCTCATTCACTCGGTCAGGCAAGAATAGACGATGACGGACAAAAAACGCCCTACCTCCGGCGAACTCGATGAACAAGCGCTCTTTTACCATGAGTATCCGCGCGCGGGTAAATTGGAAATTCAGGCAACTAAGCCATTGGGAAACCAGCGAGATTTGGCGCTTGCCTATTCTCCGGGTGTGGCTGCTCCGTGTTTGGCAATCCATAAGGATGAGTCAAAAGCGGCTGACTATACCGCACGTCAAAACCTTGTTGGTGTCATCTCCAATGGTACCGCGGTTCTGGGTTTAGGCGCGATTGGTCCTCTGGCATCCAAGCCGGTGATGGAAGGTAAGGCTGTCCTCTTCAAAAAGTTCGCTGGCATTGATGTATTCGACATCGAAGTTGACGAGACCAACGTTGATAAGTTCGTTGATGCAGTTGGCGTTTTGGAGCCAACCTTCGGCGGCATCAACCTGGAAGACATTAAAGCGCCAGAGTGTTTCCAGATCGAGAAACGCCTGCGCGAAAGAATGAATATCCCGGTTTTCCATGATGATCAGCACGGTACCGCGATCATCGTGTCAGCTGCGGTGCGCAATGGCATGGAGCTCTCCGGTAAAAAGCTGGATGAGATTAAAGTCGTTGCTTCCGGTGCGGGCGCTGCAGCGCTGGCCTGTCTTAACCTGTTGGTGTCCTCCGGTGTAAAGCGCGAGAACATCTGGGTTTCTGACATTGAGGGCGTTGTTTATGAGGGCCGCGAAGCCCTTATGGATGAATGGAAATCCGTATTCGCGCAGAAAACCGACAAGCGCACGCTGGATGATATCATCGAAGGCGCTGATGTCTTCATCGGCTTGTCAGCAGCTGGAGTGCTGAAGCCAGAGATGGTCGCCAAGATGGCAAAACGCCCTCTGGTGATGGGCCTTGCCAACCCGAACCCGGAAATTATGCCGGAAGATGCACTGGCTGTTCGTGACGATGTGGTCATGTGTACAGGCCGTTCGGATTACCCGAACCAGGTGAATAACGTCCTCTGCTTCCCATACATCTTCCGCGGCGCTCTGGATGTTGGAGCAACGGCCATCAACGAAGAAATGAAGCTGGCCGCTGTTGAGGCAATTGCCGCTCTGGCACGGGAAGAACCGACCGATGTGGTGGCCAAAGCCTACGGCGGTGTCACCCACACATTCGGCCCGAATTACCTCATTCCATCCCCGTTCGATAACCGCCTGATCCTGCGCATTGCCCCTGCTGTTGCAAAAGCTGCCATGGAAACTGGCATCGCAACCCGCCCGATCGAAGATTTCGACGCCTACATGGATAAGCTGAACCGTTTCGTGTTCCGCTCCGGCATGGTGATGAAGCCAATCATCGCGCAGGCAAAGGCAGATAAGCAGCGCGTTATCTACGCTGATGGTGAAGACGAACGCGTGCTGCGCGCCGCTCAGGTGGTGCTGGAAGAGGGCCTCGCGACACCAATCCTCATTGGTCGTCCGCAGGTTCTGGAAAACCGCTGTGAGCGCTTCGGCCTGCGGATCCGTCCGGGCACAGATTTTGAGTTTGTGAACCCGGAAGACGATCCACGCTACCGTTCCTATGTTGACACACTGGTGCAACTGGTTGGCCGTAAAGGCGTAACGCCGGAAGCTGCCAGAACGATGGTGCGTACAAACTCCACTGTCATTGGTGCCCTGGCGTTGCATAGAGAAGAAGCTGATGCGCTGATCACAGGCCTCGAAGGCCGCTTTGACAAGCACCTGCGTGACATCAACAACATCATTGGTTGTTCCGAAGGTGTAACGGATTTCTCAACGCTCTCACTGCTGATCAACTCCAGCGGCGCGTACTTCCTTGCAGATACTTATGTCACTGAGTGTCCATCCGCTGAAGAGATCGCAGAGATCACGCATCTGGCGTCTGAGCAGATCAAGCGCTTCGGCATCACACCGCGTGTTGCGCTGCTGTCCCACTCCAACTTCGGCTCCCGTCCGTCAGAAACCTCCAACAAGATGCGGGAAGCCCTGCAGATGGTTTGGAAACAGCTGCCAGAGCTGGAAGCTGAAGGTGAAATGCATGGTGATGCTGCGTTGAAGCCGGAAATCCTGAAACGCTACATGCCAGATGCGCATATCTCCGGTCCTGCGAACCTGCTGGTGTTCCCAACTCTGGACGCCTCCAACATCGCATTGAACCTCATCAAAGCAATGACAGACGCGCTTCATGTTGGTCCAATTTTGCTGGGCGCGAAGAAAACCGCTCACATCATTACGCCATCCGTGACCTCACGCGGCATCGTAAATATGACAGCACTTTCAGCTGTTGATGCACAATGCCGTAAGCAGAATGCAGGCGTTTGCCTGGCACCACATAGCTAAAACAACTCCTTCGGCGGGCACTGGTTAATATGCCCGCCGAAGTTTTGTCAGCTTGAAAATACCTTCCCCTTACGGCATGCTGATTGCATTGATACCGCTTGATATTACGGGGAGGGTAGTATGAGCTTTTCAGAAGCGACCGGGCGTCGCATTGATCGCCTGCTGGGCGAGTACGGCGAAAGCCACCAAAATCACAAAAACAAAGCCATTCACTGGATCTGTGTGCCGGTCATTTTCTGGACGGTAACCGCATTGCTATGGTCTGTTCCAACACCGATCGGGTTGTCGAACATCTCGCCGTGGCTGAACTGGTGCACGATCGGGCTGGGGTTATCGATCATCTACTACCTGTCATTGTCCATCACACTGGCAATCGGTATGGCCGTTTTCTCAGCGTTGATGATCTGGATTAACATGACTTATCAGCAGTTTGGGCTTGGCATCCCACTCTGGCAGACAGCATTGGCAGTGTTTGTGATTGCTTGGGTCGGCCAGTTTATCGGCCATCATATTGAGGGGAAAAAGCCGTCTTTCTTTAAAGATCTGCAGTTCCTGTTGGTTGGACCTGCCTGGCTTATGCATTTCATTTTTAAAAAGATTGGCATCCCGTATTGAGGGACAAAATTAAAAAACGCTGCTCTTAAGGCAGCGTTTTTTCTGGGTTGATGTAAACATCACCAATTTCGCGGGTATCCATTCGCTGAAGAGCAGGGTGTGAAAGTGGGTCAGCACAATAAGGCTTTGAGCCTGCAGCTGCTTTGGTCTTTCGGGGGGATTTTCCGCGCAACAGATCTTTAAAAAGATTTTTCATTGTCATTTCCTTTGTGACTTGATGGAGCGACAATGCGTCAATTGCATTGCAAGTGCTATCTGGAATAACTAAACCCCGGTTTAGATTTACTGCTCGGAACTGTCCTCGATGAAAAATCTCAATCAAGTCAGCCTCGCTGGCCTTCGCGTTGTTGAAGCCGTCGGGCGCCTGGGCTCCCTGAAAAATGCGGCTGAAGAGTTGGGCATTACGTCCGGCGCCGTCAGCCAGCAACTGCACAAAACCGAGCATCAGTTGGGCCGCCCGCTGTTCACTCGAGAGACAGGCGGATTGAAGCTGACAAGCCTTGGCGCCGAGATTTGTCACGAACTCACATCAGGCTTGAAGCAGATCTCAGAGGCTGTTGCATTGGCAGACCGGGACAGAGAAGAAAGCCTCTTTCTATCTGTAGCTCCGCTGTTGGCTGAGAAATGGCTGGTCTGGCGCCTGAGCAGTTTTATGAAGGCAAATCCGGACATCAATCTCAGGCTGGATGCCAACGACCAGTTAGTGAACCTCAATCACTCCGATGTAGACGCCTGTGTCCGCGTCCATAAACGAGCGCCTGATGATGTTTACTCAGAGCGCCTGTGTGAGCACTTCATCTATCCGGTCTGCTCTCCTGAGATCGCAGAGCGCCTCAAAGAGCCACGGGATCTTCTGAATGAAGTGATCATCCGCGACTATAACTCCTATTACCGTTGGAGCGACTGGCTGGCCCCGTTTGGTCTCAAAGAAAGTCAGCTTCCAAGAGGTCACGGCTTCTCCAACGCATCCCTCTGCATGGATGCTGCAATTGCAGGCCACGGCGTGTTCTTGGGCTGGGATACGCTGGTTGCCAATGCTGTGAAGCAGGGTCAGCTGAAGATTCCGTTCGGTCACCGCTGTTCAACAGGACGATCCTACTGGTTCATCTGCAGGGAAGGGGCCTTGCGCAGTCCTAGTGTTCGCAAGCTGCGGGATTGGCTGAAAGAAGAAATCGCACAAACAGCGGTTGAATACGAAAAAGCTGTCAAAGTCTAATCAAATAAAAAGCCCGGTAACTCAAGCGAGTCCCGGGCTTTAAAATGTCTTATGGTGTTAGCTTAGCCAGCGATCTTTGAGAAATCAGCGACCTGATGAACAGCTGCACGAATTTCAGAAAGGATCTTCAGACGGTTCTCGCGAACCTCCGGCTTTTCAGCATTCACGTGGATGTCGTCAAAGAAGCCGTCAACAGGACCGCGCAGTTTGGCAAGAGCAGCCATTGCAGCGGAGAAGTCAGCAGCATCAAGCAGCGGCTTGATTTCAGCCAGAACGCTATCCAGCGCAGCTGCCAAGTCTTTTTCTGCCTGTTCTTCCAGCAGAGCAGCATCAGGCTTGCCTGTAAAGGCCTTGCCGTCCTTCTTTTCTTCCGCACGCAGAATGTTTGCAGCACGCTTGTAACCTGCCAGCAGGTTGACCCCGTCTTCGCTGCCCAGCAATCCAGCAAGAGCTTCTGCCTGTTTCACGATCAGATTGATATCATCCTGACCACCACGAGCCAGAACCGCGTCAACCAAATCATGACGCACGCCTTTGTCTTTCAGAACCACCTTCATGCGGTCTGCGAAGAAGCTGAGCAGATCATCAATCAGACCTGATTCCAGAGAGGTCTCAGGGATCTTGTCGGAAACGTTTGCCAGCACCACGTCAGCCGCTTTGGAGACCATGGAGAAGATGTCTTTAACAACGCCTTCGCCGGTTTTGCCTTTGCCGATGAATGGAAGATCCGAGAGCGCACTTTCACCGCGTGCAGCTGCAATGTCTGCAAGGTTGCGGCGCAGGCTCTGAACCAGAACATCACGCAGTGGCAGGCGCAGGTCGTTTTCCAGCACAAGGCGGATAACACCCAAAGCAGCACGGCGCAGCGCAAATGGATCTTTGGATCCGGTTGGCTTCTCGTCGATTGCCCAGAAGCCAGCAAGAATGTCCAGTTTGTCTGCCAAAGCAACAGCGATGGAAACAGGTGATACTGGTACATCATCAGACGCGCCAGCTGGCTTGTAGTGATCTTCAATCGCCTGAGAAACAGCAGCATCTTCGCCCTGTGCTTCTGCATAGTAGCGACCCATCAGGCCTTGCAGCTCAGGGAACTCGAAAACCATTGCAGAAACGAGGTCAGCTTTCGCAAGACGTGCAGCACGCTTGGTCTGCTCGATATCAGCACCAACAAGTGGAGCGATTTCCGCAGCAAGACGCTCAAGGCGATCAACACGGGCAGCCACAGTGCCCAGCTTCTCGTGGAACACGATGTCCTGCAGCTTGGAGACGTTGCTGTCCAGCTTGGTTTTCAGGTCCGTTTCCCAGAAGAACTTTGCGTCGGCAAGGCGTGCAGAAACAACCTTTTCGTTACCAGCAATGATCTTGGTCCCACCATCTTTTGCAACGATATTCGTAGTCAATGCAAACTTGTTGGAGAGGCGAGATGTGGCTGGATCGCTCAGCACGAAGTTCTTCTGGTTCACCTTAATGGTGAGCTGAATGACTTCGTCAGGCAGCTGAAGGAAGCTCTCGTCATAGGAACCGATAAGCACGGTCGGCCACTCGTTGAGGCCGGATACTTCGTCAAGAAGGCCAGCATCTTCAACCAGTTCAAGACCAAGCGCCATAGCCGCGTTTTTCGCATCTACATCGATGATGTCTTTGCGGCGGTCCGCATCAAGCACAACCTTGGCAGCTTCCAGCTTGGACATATAGTCTTCCAGGCGGCGCACTTCGATTGCCTCAGGTGCCATAAAGCGGTGACCATAGGTGGTCTGGCCTGATTTGATACCATCAACTTCAAACGGAATAACTTCTGGCTCTTCAGTCTCTGGGCCAAAGGTACAAACGATTGAGTGCAGCGGGCGAACCCAGCGCAAGCTACCCGAACCCCAGCGCTGAGACTTTGGCCAAGGGAAGTTGCGAATGATGTCTGGCATTACGTCAGCAACAATATCCTCGGTCTTCCGACCTGGCTTTTCGATAATAGCGACGTAAAAATTACCCTTTTTCGGGTCATTTTGAATTTCAGCGTCGTCAATAGAAGAAAGGCCTGCGCCACGCAGGAATCCGGCCAATGCTTTCTCAGGTGAGCCAACGCGCGGGCCCTTCCGCTCTTCACGGGTTGCTTTGGAACCTGCAAGCAAGCCAGCAATGTGCAGTGTCAGGCGGCGTGGAGTGGCATAAGCCTTCGCGCCTTCATAGGTTACACCTGCATCAACAAGAGCATTGGTCAGGAGGGATTTCAAATCCTCAGCCGCACGACGCTGCATGCGGGCAGGAATTTCCTCGCTAAAGAGTTCGAGGAGAAGATCTGGCATTGGTGAACGACGCCTTTAACTGGTCAATCAATCGCGAATTTCTAAGGTGGATAGTGCCTAGCAATACTCAAGGGCATTGTCACCCCCAATAGGCAGCGCGGAACCGTAATTGGGCAAAAAACATCAGCCGGGCACAACCAATCAACAGGGGTGTGAACAGCTGCCTTGCATCAGACTTTGTAGTGCTGAGATAATCTAAGCCCGTCTACGCAGGTTCCTCAGTAGTTTCATTAAGTTCGCCAAACAGGTCGAGTTCCAGTCGCAGGTTGTTGGGATCCTGACTGGAGCTGCCCACAACCACTTCATAGACGATGCGCTCAACCACCATCTGGTTGCGCTCACTATCAAATATCGCAAGCTCCTCAATCGGGATGGAGACAGTCACCTGTCTGCTTTCACCAGCTGGAATACGAAGACGCTGGAAGCTCTTCAGCTCCTGTTTAGCGCGTTCTACTGCGGACCCTTTAGGAGCAATATAAACTTGCGAAACTTCTTCCGCCTCAACCTGCCCGATATTGGCGATGGAAAACTGAACCTCAATGCTACCAGTAAGGAGCTCATCAGGAGGTGTAACAACAAGTTCCGAATAATGGAATTGAGAGTAGCTCAGACCAAACCCGAAAGGATACGCCGGTGTGACATCATCTTTGTCCAGTTTCCTGTATCCATGCCAAAGGTCATAGATCACTTTACGCGCATTGCGATCAAAGTCAGGCAGGTCACTTTCTCGTCGTGGGATGACAAACGGCAGCTTGCCACTGGGGGAGACTTCGCCGGATAGAATTCGGGCAAGTGCAGTTCCACCTTCCATCCCTGGATACCAATGCAGCAAGATGGCAGCAGGTTTATCCTGCCATTCATTCATCAAAATAGTGCCGCCACCCATAACAACCACGACACAGTTGGAATTTGCGGCACAGACTTGCTTAATCAATTCAATATCGTGCGGAGGCAGACGAAGGCTCTGCCTGTCGCCGGAACCATAACCGTCTTCAGCTCCTCCGGACTCCTGAGATTTGCCTGCAGAACCTCCACCACCAAATGCGCGTAAAAATTGAGAGGCAATCTTCGCTTCTTCACGGTTCCGAGGTTGAGGAAGAACCTCATGAAAGCGTGCTGCCAGATCAGCGGAGACCCATTCACCTTCACGGCTGTGGTCATTCCCGACCACCAGCACAACGGCATCCGCTCGTTTTGCGATCTGGAGGGCGCGATTGATGTTCTGGCCTCTGTCCTGCCAGATGTCGATCTTGTGTTTGTAGTAGGAACGAAGGCCTGCGAGCGGCGTGGTTATATGTGTCGGCTGTGTATCACTCGTTCCTTTGTCGCCTGTATTAGCCACACTCGCCAAACGCCCAATAACACCAATACTTTGAATGTCCTTAAGAGGTAGAAATCCACCTTCGTTCTTCAGGAGCACAGTCGACTTCTCAGCGGCCTCCTGCGCAACAGATCTAAATTCAGCGCAGCCAACGCGGGTCTTCTCGTAATGGCCTTTCCGCAGCACTCGGAGCTGTTGCAAAATAAGCCTGTAACAGGCGTCATCCAATGCTGCCTCGGAGATCTCTCCATCATCAATCAGTTCCGACAGGTGCTGGTGAAAGTGCAGTTGGAACGGCATCTCCAGATCCATGCCGGCAAGAGCAGCCTCCCTCGCATTGCGTATGCCGAACAGGAAGTCACTCAGCACAAACCCCTTAAACCCCCAATCTGTTTTCAGCAGTTGACTGAGAAGCTCTTTGTTGTGTCCGCAAAGCTCGCCATTGATGGAGCTGTAGGACGTCATGACAGCCGCTGCACCAGCCTCAACCGCCTTCCTGAAGTGAGGAAGATACACCTCATAGAGTGCTCGCTGTCCCACTGTAACATTGAGGGAAAGCTTGGAGTGTTCCATGGATGCCAGAGCAAAGTTCTTGATGCATGCCATGCCATGTTGTTGAACACCGCGAACGAGAGCTGATCCCATTGCGCCGATCAGGAAGCTGTCTTCACCATAAGATTCCTGTGCTCGTCCCCATGCCGGATGGCGCATCAGGTTAAGTGGCACACCCCCAAACAACGTGCCACCAAAGGCGCGCATCTCATATCCAATGATTGCGCCAATCCGTTCTTCCAGTTCAGGGTCAAAGGTTGCCGCTCTTGCAATCACTGTAGGAAACGTTGTGGCACCCTTCAGCACGATCCCGCGTGAGCCTTCTGTATAATGAACACCCGGCAAGTGATGCTCTGGCAACGCCCCCGCTGCCCACGGACCGGATTGAGAGCCGCTCTTCATCATGTCTCGAACGCCCGGCCAGAAGGCCTGATCACCGTCTCGCATGGCCAGTTTGTCATCACGGCTCAACCGCGAAACAATCGCATTGGCGATCTGCTCATCACTCAGGTTTTGCGTGGAGGAAGGTTGAACAGTCATCTCAGGTGGAGGGACGGAAGAGGCTGCTGCAGTGCCATCTTCGTGCGCTTCGGTACTTTCGACAGTCATGGAACAGAGAACTCCGCGAATGCACCCCAATTTGGATCAGCGCATAGATACGCAGGCAGCTGGCAACGGGGGAGTGATTGGCAAATCAAACAGGATATCGCTTTAAAAATATCCGTTTGATTGCAGTCCTGAAAACCTACTGATTATCAGCAGGCATCTTTCAAGGAGTCGTAGGGCAGAGAAGTGACAACAAAAAATGCCGAGGCATTTCTGCCCCGGCACTAAGAATTCATCATGTTGACTGGGACTAGCCTTTGTAGCCCACACCACCAGCTTCGGTCTGCAGGAAGGCTGCACCACAAGCTTTGGAAAGTTCACGCACACGCAGAATATAGCTCTGCCGCTCGGTTACGGAAATGACACCGCGCGCATCAAGCAGGTTGAACACGTGGGAGCATTTAAGCGCTTGGTCATAAGCAGGCATAACAACCTTCTGCAGGCCATCGCCAGCTTTCTCCATCGCTTCTGCGCTTGCTGCCAGCAGACGCTTACACTCGCGCTCATGGTCCGCAAAATGGCGGAACAGCATTTCAGTGTCGGAATGCTCGAAGTTATGACGGGAATATTCCTGCTCGGCCTGCAGGAACACATCGCCATACGTGACCTTCTCGTCGCCTTCAAGGCCGTTGAAGTTCAGGTCGTAAACATTGTCGACACCCTGAACATACATGGCAATGCGCTCAAGACCATAAGTCAACTCACCAGCAACTGGCTTACATTCAAAACCAGCTACTTGTTGGAAGTATGTGAACTGAGAAACTTCCATGCCGTCACACCAGCATTCCCAACCAAGGCCCCATGCGCCAAGTGTCGGGTTCTCCCAGTCATCCTCAACGAAGCGAATGTCATGGATTTCTGTATCAATGCCGATTGCACGCAAGGAAGCCAGATACAGCTCCTGAAGGTTCGCAGGAGAAGGCTTCAGCATAACCTGAAACTGATAGTAGTGCTGCAAGCGCATTGGATTTTCGCCATAGCGACCATCGGTAGGACGGCGAGATGGCTGCACATACGCCACTTTCCATGGACGAGGTCCAAGCGAACGCAGTGTTGTTGATGGATGGGAAGTGCCTGCGCCGACTTCCATGTCATATGGCTGCACAATAACGCAGCCCTGATCGGCCCAGAATCTCTGGAGAGTCATGAGGAGACCCTGAAAGGACTTGGTTGGCTGCATATGTGCCGGAACGGCTTCACTAGACATGGGAGTGTTTCCTGAAAATCCAAAATGTACTGCACCGAAACGGCGCAAAATCCAAGTTGAGGCACAGGTGCCACGTCAAACAGGGAAGGTCAAGCATTCCTGAAAAATCAAAGATATTTTGTGAAAAAGACGGGGAGTAAGGCGGATTACTCTTCTCATGCTCATTTCCGGAAACGCAGCTGTGTTTCGGCGCAGGCCCATACCCCACAATATCAAGGATATTGAGCCCGGGAAAAAGCTTATTTAGTGGCAGGGTCATTGTAGTCTGCATAAAAGCTGGAGAGCGTACCGATGGTGATGTCCCGCCTGCCTGTTCTGAGTGATCGTCAAGGATTTGACCGCCGCTGGTATGCGCCAAGTCTGAAACGCGTCTACGCCCCTGCCTCAGCTGCAGAAGTAACAGCCGCTTGGAGAGAGGTGATTGCGTCAGGAGCAAAGGCAGGCGAACTGCAAATTACCTGTGGTCGCCACTGCTATGAGAACTTCGTCTACAATGCGGGCACAAAATACATCATCGATCTGACCGGGCTACGCGGTGTGGGCAGTGATCCAAACTACGGGTATTACATCGATGTCGGCTTTGGAAACTGGGATATGTATCGCATGTTCAACAACATGTTTGATACCACATTGCCAGCGGGCAGCTGCTATTCAGTTGGACTAGGCGGGCACATCACTGGCGGTGGGTATGGTCTCTTTTCCCGCGCATTTGGATTGACCGTTGATTACCTGTCTGCAGTGGACGTGGTGATCATGCCTCAAGGGGCTCCAACGCCTGAACTCTATGAGAAAGTTTCTCCTGTGAACCACCCGGATCTGTTCTGGGCGATCTGTGGCGGTGGTGGAGGAAACTTCGGCATTATCACCCGCTACTATTTCCAGGACACTCCGAAAGCACCGCAATATCTTTACACCACCGCGTTTTCATTTGATTGGCAGGATGAAAATGGAAACCTGCTCATCACAGAACCTGTCCTCAAGCAACTATTGGACAACTTCACCCAGTTCTCACAGGAAGGGCAGGACGGAGACAAATCCAAGTGGCCCAGCTTTGGCATATTCCATGCGAACCATCTTGCTGCTGGGAAAATGGTTTTCGCATCCTATTATTTTGATGCCCCATCACTCGGGGTTCAAGGACAGGAGTATGAGGCCTATTTGAATGACAGGATCAAAGACCAGAAGAAAACACTGGGCGAGATAACAAGACTATCAACCGAGCCGGGGCCCATAAACGGGCATCCATGGCACGGCACTGCAAAGGCTATCAGTCCTGTGAGTGCAACGGCCCAGCTTCGCCGTTTCACGTTTCTGGAAGGCGTTCAAAACACAAATGGTTCCGGTCCAAATCAGTTTGGAAAATACAAATCAGCTTACATGAAGAAAGGCTTCACTGACGACATGGTCGCCGCGCTTCATGAGCATCTGCAGAAGGTCCCGGATGGAGTGTCATTGAGCGATATGAGCCAGAGCCTGTGCCAGATTGACAGTTACGGCTGTGCAATAAATCAGGTCTCCAGCACAGCAACGCCAATCGCACAACGCAGCTCAATCATGAAACTGCAATACCAAACCTATTGGGACAATGACGCGGCAATTGGACAGGATAACAAGCAGCTTGAGGAAGCCCATGTTGGCTGGATCAACGAAATGTATGCTGATGTTTACGCCAAGTATGGCGGTTTTCCTGATCCACGAAACGATCCAGACGACATTGTTGACGGTTGTTACTTCAACTATCCAGATTCATGTTTGGGAGTAAATGGGGAGAACTCACCCGGCATAGATCATGCCATGTATCTCTATTTTCTGGAAAATTACGATACAGGTCCGGCAGATCGAAACCTGCGGGCAATAAAATCAAACTGGAATCCGCAAAACTGGTTTGCTAGCGCGCAGTCTATTCCTGTTAAATAAGGAATACGTGCAACATTACCACGTCACCAGGCCCGCAGACCAAACGTCATGCGGGCACCTGCCAGTCAAAGACTAGAGCACGGCTCTTAGTAGTTGTTTACAGGGCGGTATTTGCCAGTAGCCGGATCTTCAACCAGACGCGTATATGCTGGGTCAACCGGACGCTTGCGAGCAGTTGCATAGGCAGGCTGTTTCTTGAATGCCATATTGGAAATTTCTTTCTTTACGGCTTTGTAAAGAGCATATCCACCTGCAATCAAAGCAACAGTTCCTAATACCTCAGTCATCTGCATTTTCCTTCCATCACTTATGTGAAGCATTGTTATTTCTGGCAATTTAGGCAATCCTATGGAGATTGCTTAAAGACCAAACTTTGCCCAAAGGCTTTTTTCTTCCAGGGTAGCAAGTGTAGCAGCAGGCAATGTGCCAGCAGCCTCATTCAGACCTCCCTGAAGGTTCGCTCCGGGAATAAAGCGGCTAAGAAAGCGCTTTTTGGTGCCAACAAATTTCACTTTGGTTTCTTTGCCGTACCGTTCATGGATCGTGGAGTGCAGATCGCCCAGACCATCTACGAGGCCCAGATCACGCGCTTTGGCTCCAGTCCAGAACAAGCCGGAAAATAGGTTTTCGTCATCGCTCAGCACGTCACCGCGGCGGCTCTTCACCATGTCGATGAACATCTCATGGATTTCGTGCTGCAATGTTTTGAGGTGCTCAATGTCCTCTTTAACTTCCGGTGAGAACGGGTCCAGTGTGACCTTCTTGTCTCCGCTGGCATAAACACGGCGCTGAACGCCAGTTTTCTCCAGAAGCTCCGTAAAGCCAAACCCGGCAGATACGACACCGATGGATCCAACAATAGAGGACGGGTCAACAATGATGTCATCACCAGCCAGTGCAATCATGTAGCCGCCAGATGCAGCAACATCTTCTACAAAAACAAGAATTTGCTTGTTGTTTTCATCAGCCAGCTGACGAATGCGTTTGAAGATGAGATGAGATTGAACCGGCGAACCGCCAGGTGAGTTGATGGACAAGGCAACAGCCGGAGCTTCTTTAAAGCTGAAAGCTATTTCTAGCGCGTCTTCAACACTGCTCAGGTTCAAACCTGATTTCAATGGAGATGCAGCACCAATAGCACCATGCAAACGGACGACGGGTACGATAGGTCTTACTTTGCCCAATTTGCCCGGAAGGTAGCTGCGCAGCTTGTTCAACAACTCTAAATTCTCCTTTGCGTCGATAACTTGTATGTCGTTGGGGTAACCAACTTCATCCAATATAGGCAGCAATCATCAGGAGAGAAGAGCTTTTGCCAAAAGAAATGGCAATTTACGCAATAAAACGCAACAGTGTGATCCTCATAACAAATCTACACCTTGAGAACTCAGAGAGCCTCATCAAAATAGTGGGGATTACTCGGTTGTTTCAAGCTCGGCACGAATCTGGAGCATGTCTCGCCAGGCATATCTTTTCTCAGCAGGACTGCGCAGAAGATAAGCAGGGTGATAAGTCGCGATCGCCTTGCGCTGAGTACCCTCGCCGCCATAGCTCAGCCATTTCCCACGCAGCTTGCGAATACCGTCACGGGCACCGCTGAGCGTCTTGGCAGAGGCCGCCCCGAGGAAAACAACAATCTCCGGATCAACCAGCTCAATCTGCCGCTGAATGAACGGACGGCAAATTTCCGTTTCATGCGGAGTAGGGGTACGGTTTCCCGGTGGACGCCATGGAACCACGTTGGCAATGTAAACCATTGACCGGTCAAGTCCGGCAGCTTTCAACATCCGGTCCAGCAGATGACCCGAACGCCCCACGAATGGCACGCCCTGAATGTCCTCTTCGCGTCCTGGAGCTTCCCCAACAAACATGATGCGTGCTTTGGAACTTCCATCCCCAAACACAAGGTTCTTTGCTGTCAGTCGCAGATTACAGCCCTCAAACACTGCAAGGATTTTCCGAAGCTCATCAAGTGACTGCGCCGAACCTGCGGCGGTTCTGGCCGAACCAACTGTTTCGGCATTCGGAATAACAGCATTCGCGTCTGTCACCGCAGTTGGTGTAGACGTCGTAATAGCTGCTTCCTTGGCAGCGCGCTGCCGTTCCAGAATCTTCTTCGCTTCCTGCTTGGCATCTGCGGAGACGCCATTCTCGCGCAGGTTACGGGCCATTTCAGCAGGTGAAACACTGAGGTTTTTGGACTGTGACGGTGCTGGCTCTGGTGCGCTGAACGAGCTGACTGGAGCGATGTTCTGCTGCGGAGCAGGGCGGGTCTGCACCTGCTTTTCCATCTGGCTCTGAGTTTGCGCAAAGCGGTCCACTGGAGCATCTTCCAACGCACAGTCGACGCCGACGGCGCTTAAAAACTCCAGATAAGCCTCCAGCTCGGCGGCATTTGCGACAGGAACTTCAGACATAGCCATTTACTAGTTGTGGCACACAGGTCGGCACAGGCGAAAGGGAATAACTCTTTTGCAATGCACCATGGATGGGCGGCAGCCCAGTCCGCCCTATATTCATTATGAAAGCGCAACTGTCCAATAGAAAAACGAGAATGGGCTAACTCAATGGGGAACAGTGTAAAGTGGTTCACGTTAACTTGGGGAAATTACAATAATTCCTTAAGGTGTAGATAGATTTTTTGATGGGGTACCTGACGGAATGCACCTTAAAACGCATTGCGCTATAGTATCCGCTCAATTACACAGAGACTAAATAAAGTTTTGACACTTGAGGTGCTGGAAAATAATGCGCTGCCACATCATTTGACGCGAAATGAAGTGGATAAAGTGTAGAGGGAGAATACTATGTCTGAAGGGGAAACTCTGGCAGAGCGCGAATCCATGGAATTCGACGTTGTGATTGTAGGCGGTGGTCCTGCAGGTCTATCAGCGGCAATCCGGATTAAGCAGCAGGCTGCGGAGAAGGGAGAGGAAGTCTCCGTCGTCGTGCTCGAAAAGGGCTCTGAAGTTGGCGCTCATATTCTGTCTGGTGCCGTGATTGATCCAATTGGCATTGATCGCCTGATCCCTGACTGGCGTGAAGACGAGAGTGCTCCGATCAAGACACCTGTCACAGCAGACCATTTCAATCTGCTTGGCCCTGCGGGTTCCCTTCGTCTGCCAAACTTCCTGATGCCGAAGCTCATGAACAACCACGGCAATTACATTGTGTCTCTGGGCAATGTCTGTCGCTGGCTTGCAGAAAGAGCAGAAGCGCTCGGCGTGGAAATCTATCCAGGCTTCGCAGCAGCTGAAGTGCTTTATGACGATTCCGGCAAGGTGATCGGCGTTGCAACGGGTGATATGGGCGTTGCGCGTGATGGATCTCACAAAGACGGCTACATGCGCGGCATGGCGCTGCTCGGCAAGTACACGTTGATCGCCGAAGGTGTCCGTGGCTCGCTTGCAAAGACGCTGGTAGACAAGTTTGACCTTGACCGCGACAGTGATCATCCGAAATTCGGTATTGGTATCAAAGAGCTGTGGGAAGTGGACCCATCCAAGCATAAACCGGGTCTGGTTCAGCACTCCATGGGTTGGCCGCTGGACGGTAAAACCCAGGGCGGGTCTTTCCTCTACCATCTGGAAGACAATCAGGTTGCTGTTGGGTTCGTAGTAAACCTCAATTACCAGAACCCGTATATCTCTCCGTTTGATGAGTTCCAGCGTTTCAAAACCCATGCGGGTGTGAAGGACGTGTTTGAAGGCGGTAAGCGCATTTCGTACGGTGCTCGTGCTATCTCCGAAGGGGGATATCAGTCCGTACCGAAGCTGTCTTTCCCAGGTGGTCTTCTCATCGGGTGTTCCGCTGGCTTCGTTAACGTGCCGCGTATCAAAGGCTCTCACAACGCTGTTCTCTCCGGTATTCTGGCTGCGGATATGGTCGTTGAATCGCTGGGTCGTGGTGAAGCACACGAAGAGTTGGACCAGTTCGACGGCGCATGGCGCAATTCCGAAATCGGCAAGGATCTCTGGAAGGTACGCAATGTAAAACCATTGCAGACCAAGTTCGGCAGCTTGCTGGGCATGGTCTTCGGTGGCCTCGACATGTGGACCAATGAGCTGATGGGCTTCTCTTTCTTCGGCACCATGAAGCACGGCAAAACCGATGCTGCGAGCCTGAAGCCAGCGAAGGATTGCAAGAAGATCAATTACCCGAAACCAGACGGGAAGATCTCTTTCGACAAACTGTCCTCTGTCTTCCTCTCCAACACCAACCACGAGGAAGACCAGCCGATCCATCTGAAGCTGCGCGACGAGACTTTGCAGAAGCTTTCCGAGCACGATGTCTACGCTGGTCCGTCGAACCGTTATTGTCCCGCTGGTGTGTATGAGTGGGTGGAAGAAAACGGCGAACCACCACGCTTTCAGATCAACGCTCAAAACTGCGTTCACTGTAAGACCTGTGACATCAAAGACCCGAACGGCAACATCACCTGGACCGTTCCGGAAGGCACAGGCGGACCGAACTATCCAAACATGTAAGGTGTTGGATAAAATCAGAACAAGAAAAAGGCCCGGTCATCAGATCGGGCCATTTTTAATGGTGAATAGGTAGAAGAAAATCCTATCTTGATGATTAGCATTAAGCTCGTAAGAGAGACTAAGATGGATATTTCTTGATAAGAAGTGCCTTTTCTTTTGTCGCTGATGTGAGAATGCCTAGAGCAAAGCAGAGAAATTATGAATTACATTGTTCTCTATGTAGTGAGCATTTTAATGGTTATATTCTTTTATTTTATGTGCTCATTTGGTGCGAATATTCAGAATATTTCTAAAAAGAAAGAAGAAGATAATAAGTTATATAATTTTCTTCAGTTTTTTACGGATAAGATTTGCTGCCATTTGAATATTAAGAATACTGCCACCAATAAAGCTGCAGTTAATCTCGCAATATGCGCAGCAATAATCTTGTTTGGTCGGTTTTTTATCGCAAACGTTGGTCCTCTAGTGAGCAGCTGACTTAGTAGAGGCCAAACGCTCTAACGTCTAGTCGATCTCAATATCGAGCCCAAGATCCAAAATAGGAGCTGAGTGCGTGATCCAGCCGGACGAGATGATATCAACGCCAGCTTCCGCAATCGCCTGAATGGTCGAAAGTGTAATCGTACCAGACGCTTCCAGTACGGCTTGACCCTTGTTGATCTCAACCGCCTGTGCCAGAAGCTCAGGCCCCATATTGTCCAGCATTACCACATCAGGCTTGGCTGTGAGTGCTTCCTTCAGTTGGTCGAGTGTATCCACTTCAACCTCAATGCGCACAAGGTGGCCGGCAAACGCGCGGGCACTCTCAATGGCGGGGACAACCCCACCGGCAACGGCGATGTGGTTGTCCTTAATTAGGATCGCATCATCCAGACCAAACCGGTGGTTCATACCGCCGCCACAGCGCACCGCATACTTCTCGAAACTACGCAGTCCCGGAGTGGTTTTTCGGGTGCAAACCACTTTTGCGTTGGTATGTGAAATTTTGCGTTGAAATGCGTTCGTAGCGCTCGCAATGCCCGAAAGATGGCTCAAAAAGTTCAGGGCCACACGCTCCGCCTCCAGCAGTGCACGAGCGGGACCGTGAATGCGGGCGATAATGGTACCCGGCTCCAACTTATCCCCGTCCTGCGCCAGCACGGTAACATCGAGAGTAGGATCAACCTGACGAAATGCGGAAAGAGCCAGATCAATGCCAGCCAGCACGCCATCCTTACGAGCCGCAATCACACCCGTTGCAACAGCATCAGCCGGAATGGTCGCCTGCGAGGTGATGTCACCCGCGCGGCCAAAGTCCTCAAGCAAAGCAGCTTTGACGGCATCATCGACCATGATCAACGAAAGCTCGGGCAATGAAGACGGACGGCTCATAGCATGTCTTCCTCTTCAACAGCCTGCTGGCCAACATCGCTGGCAGCAGCCTCGCTCGCCAGCTTCTCAATTTGTGCAAGCTTCACAAAGGAGCGCTTGGCAACCTCCGCCTTCTGCGGGAAGTCAGAACGGAAATGACCGCCTCGGCTTTCTTCGCGAAGCAGAGCAGACCCTGTAATCAGCTTGGCTGCAATCACCATGTTGAGAATGGAGTCGCGGCGGCACAGCGTCTCAGCGTTCTGCAACCGTGCAAGGGTCCTTGTCAGCCCTTCTGCATCACGAACCACACCAACATGGCGGGACATGGCAGAACGAACCATGGAAACGACTGCACGTTCCTGCGGATTGCGTGTGGAGGCCTGATCATCAACATCATCGATTTCAGCCCAATGATGCACCCGGTGATGCGGCATGAGGGCCTGAATGTCTTCTGCAATGTGACCTGCAAACACAACAGCTTCAAGCAAAGAGTTGGATGCCAGACGGTTGGCACCATGGGCGCCCGTCGCCGCAACTTCACCAGCTGCCCAAAGGTTGTCGACAGAGGTACGACCAGAGGCATCGGTCAGCACACCACCCATGTGGTAATGTGCTGCCGGAGCAACAGGGATCAAACCATTGATCGGATCAATACCAGCCTTCTCGCAGGCTGCATAAACGCGGGTAAAGTGCTCAGGGAAGCTTGCACCAATGGCCTCTCGGCAATCAAGGAAAGCACCACGGCCAGCCGCAAGTTCTGTATGGATCGCGCGCGCAACAATATCACGAGGGGCCAGCTCAAGATCAGGATGGATGCCATCCATAAAGCGATGACCGTCATTATTGATGAGGATCGCACCATCACCGCGGATTGCTTCACTTGCAAGCGGGGCAGGGTCCTGCTCAACATTGAGAGCTGTTGGGTGGAACTGAACAAACTCGGCATCAGAAACCAGCGCACCTGCACGGGCAGCCATCGCAAGGCCATGTCCGTTTGCTTCACCTGGATTGGTGGTTGTTGAGTAAAGATGCCCAACACCACCGGAGGCCAACACAACAGCTTTTGCAGGAATGGTAATGCGCTGCGTCCCACCACGGCGACGCGCAGTAATGCCGGTGACATACCGGCCTTCTGCGATCAGTTGACAACCAATGTATCCTTCGATGATGCGGATAGACGGTGTCTTGTAGGCCGCATCAACAAGCGCCTGCATAATGGCTTCACCAGCCATGTCACCACGCACACGCACAACACGGTGGCTGGAGTGGGCAGCCTCGCGGGAAAGAGCCAGCTTGCCAGCAAGGTCTTTGTCAAAGGGCACGCCATAACCCAGTAGATCGTGAATGCGGTCAGACGCTTCACGGGTCATGCCTTCAACAATGGCTTCTTCGCAAATGCCGTCACCTGCTGTCAGCGTATCCTTCGTATGGGCAGAGTGGTGATCACCCTCGGCCACAGCAGCAGCAATGCCACCTTGTGCCCATGCAGAAGAGGTGCCACCGCCAATGGGCGCGTTGGTCACAATGGTCACTGGCCGCGGCGCAAGCTTGAGCGCGCAAAACAGGCCAGCAAGGCCACCACCTAAGATAACAACATCATCCACGCCGTTCAGAGCAACAGCAGGGGCGAGAGAAGAACCGAACTGAGACATTTCAGAGATTATTCCAGACTATGGGGACCTGATCTAAAAGGCCCGCTGCCGTTAAAGGCAGCAGGGTGCACTGAAGACTTTTCAATATGCCAGCTACACGAAAGCCTCTAGTTCTTCAAGTTGATCATGCGTTCTACGGAGGCACGAGCGCGATCCGCCACACTTTCATCAACAATCACTTCACCAGACATATCGAGCAAACAGTCTAGAATTTTGGTGAGGGTGATGCGCTTCATGTGTGGGCACAGGTTGCAGGGGCGAATGTAGTTGACGCCAGGTGTAGAGGAGGCAACATTGTCTGCCATGGAGCACTCGGTGATCATCATCACCTTCTCAGGGCTGTTGTCCTTCACCCAGTCAATCATATGAGATGTTGAACCAGCAAAGTCAGCTTCTGCAACAACTTCCGGCGGGCACTCAGGGTGCGCAATGATCTTCACATCAGGGTCAATGGCACGGTAGTCGCGCAGCTCTTCCGCCGTAAAGCGCTCATGCACTTCGCATGAGCCGGCATAGGTCAACACATCAACATCAGTCTGGTTGTTCACGTTGGCTGCAAGGTACTGATCAGGGATCAGCAGCACCTTGTCAGTGCCCATGGCTTCAACAACCTGAACCGCGTTGGAAGAGGTGCAGCAAATATCGCACTCAGCCTTCACATCAGCGGAGGTGTTTACATATGTGATGATCGGAACGCCCGGATTGGCTTCACGCAGCTTTCGTACATCTGCACCTGTGATGGATTCTGCAAGGGAGCAACCTGCATCCATATCCGGGATCAAAACGGTCTTTTCCGGAGACAGGATCTTGGAAGTCTCAGCCATGAAGTGCACACCGCACTGAACGATAACCTGAGATTCAGTCTTCGCAGCTTCTTTCGCCAGCTGCAGGCTGTCGCCAACAATATCAGCCACACCGTGGAAGATATCCGGGGTCATATAATTGTGCGCCAGAATAACGGCGTCGCGCTCTTTCTTCACCTTGTTGATCGCAAAAATCAACGGAGCAAGAGCAGCCCATTCAATCGCAGGAATGAAGTCCTTTACCTTCTCATAGGCCTCTGCTGTCGCTTCTGCGACCTCGGGCGTGTAGGCAAGGTCTGGACGCTCCAAAGGGGCATACTGTTTTTGTGCTGGTGCGCCAGCTTGAACAGCAGCACCCTCAATGCCGGCAGTAATGTCATTGACAGCAAGGCTGTCTGCTTCAGCGAATGTAGTCGTGGCGGACATGCGCTATCCCTTATTCTGCCGGCCTGAAACCGGATTATACTCAATGTGAGTATAAGGGGTCTATAAAAAAACACGGCCATAATGCCGATGCCAACCCTTATGCTCATTTTGAGTTTTTATAGACCTCTTCCCTCGCGTCGACAACCTATTCTTTTGCCGGATGCATATGATTGCTGCGTTTAAGCTCGATTTAGCCTTACTGAGTAATCACTTAATTTCCTAAATTTGCAGGGTACAAATGAGAAAAGCCCGACATTTCCGCTTAATCAGAGGAAACGTCGGGCTCACATTACTTGAGAGCAGAAAAGGGCTCTTACTTGGCTGGGACGTAGCTGGATGGGTTACCATTAGCGCCCTGATTGACCATGTAGTACTGGTTCTCACCGCTGTCGAACACGAGGAAACCATCCTGATCAGCAGGCTTGGTCTGTGTGCCCCATGGAGATTGAATGATCACTTCAGCAGCTGGGGCATAACCGATGGCAGACATGCGCACCATCTCAACCGGAACGGTCTTCAGCGCGCCAGTCAGGCCAGCGTCTTTTGCGTTAAACAGCGCAAGAACTTCCGGAGCCATATCCAAACGCTTTACAAGGCGGGTGTTTTTGGCAGCGACTTCTTCCAGACCAACCATCTCGTATTTGGAGGTGAACGTCTCTTTGCCAATCACGTAAAAATCAGGGCCGGTCTTGCTCATCTGCAACGCAACCACAGAACCAACGTTCTTGGCGATGTAAGCATCATCGTAGCTGGTGGAATCTACAGAACCCAACGGGTCACGGATCGCTTCTGGCAGGTCTGCCAGTGTGTCGCCAGTAATCTTCCAGCCGAGGATTGGGCGGTCCTTGATGTAAAGCTCTTTGGCAGGTGCATGCTTTTCAACGCGTGCAGTCAGCTCAGCTTGGCTCTGCACATCGTCCTGCGCAGAAGCTGCCAAAGGTGCGCTTACAGCAAAGGCAAGCAGGCCTGCAGCGAGTGTTTTTCCGAAAGAAAATGAGTAGGTCATGGTCGGCCCCTAAATGTTGACGGGGGAATTAGGTCAGGACCCAAATCAAAGTCAAGCGACTCCGCCAGTTTCGCTAGCATTTTGAAATATATTAGTATTCTCACATATGCCTGCATTTGATCAGAGAAAGTTTTCCAGCAAAATGCCTTAGGGATAAAGACTCATTCCAATTGCTGATGGATGACCTAAGTAATTTCAATTATTGCAGAACGGAAAATTAGATTAAACCTGATTATTCCCCGCTGCTCAGCGAAAAACGGACACCATTGGTCCAGCGTCTGGCCGAAACTCTCTGCCGGATGCAGGAAAGGAAATTGCATGTCTCAAGCGACCCAGGTCGAGAACCAATCCTCTGTCCGGCGCGGCCCCAACGTCCCGCTTATAATCATCAGCGGATGTATCATCGGCATTCTCTCGTTTGGACCACGGGCAACCCTTGGATTGTTCCTGACGCCTATGTCCTCAGAGTTTGGCTGGGGCAGGGATGTGTTTGCCTTTGCGCTGGCACTTCAAAACCTCGTTTGGGGTGCTGCACAACCTTTCGCTGGGATGATGGCAGATAAATTCGGCACAGGAAGAACTCTGGTGCTCGGCGCGATCATCTACGCCATCGGCCTCTATCTTATGAGCCTGTCAGACACGCCACTCTTACTACAGGTCTCCGCAGGTGTTTTGATCGGTCTGGGTGTTGCCTTCACATCCTTCTCGCTTGTTTTGGCTGCCTTCGCGCGGTCTGTTCAGCCCCAATACCACGGCATCGCCTTCGGCATGGGCACAGCTGCCAGCTCCTTCGGCCAGTTTCTCTTTGCACCGCTGGGCCTGGGCCTGATCGAAAACTATGGCTGGTCCAGCGCGCTGATCTATATGGCAGCTGTCGTCGCCATCGTACCCCTGTTCGCTTATATCCTGCGTGGCCGTTCCGCAGCTCCAGCTGCTGGCAGCTCTGCCAACCCGCAGGACAGCATGACCCTTTCTCAAACATTGGGTCTGGCTTTCAAAACCAGAGACTACATCCTGCTGGTCTTCGGCTTTTTCGTCTGTGGTTTCCACGTGGCGTTCATCACCGTGCACATGCCGACCTTTATCGTGGATCAGGGTTTTGACGTTTCCGTCGGTGCATGGGCGCTGGCTTTGATCGGCCTGTTCAACATTGTTGGCTCCATGTCCTCCGGTGTGTTGGGGTCACGCGTTCCGAAACAATACTTGCTGTCATTTATCTATATTGCCCGTGCCATCGCCATCACGCTCTACATCACACTGCCAATCTCAGAAATGTCGACACTGATCTTCGCAGCCACCATGGGCATTTTGTGGCTCTCCACCGTTCCGCCAACTTCAGGGCTCGTCGCTGTCATGTTCGGCCCACGTTACATGGGAACGCTGTTCGGCATCGTGTTCTTCTCTCACCAGATAGGATCTTTCCTGGGAGTATATCTGGGCGGTGTGCTTTATGAGCGAAGCGGCAACTACGATGCCATCTGGTGGCTCGGAATCGCGCTCGGCATTTTCGCAGCCATCGTGCACTGGCCAATCCGCGAACAGTCCGCCACCGCAGGGCGTCTGGTCGCCAAGCCTGCGTAAGACGCCTATTAGGTGAACTAGCTAGGTTTGTCAGTGTGTTACACCGGAATATTGCCTAGCGTTATTTTCTTGCCTTATGGCCCTCCTTCTGCCAGCTTTCATGCAACATGAATTGGCGAGAAGGATTGGCCATGAGCGAGTTTGATGCCCTCTGGATTGAAGCAGATGAAAGCGGCCGCAAGCCACTACCTGCCAAGTGGAACAAAGTCAGTGTTGATCAGCTCTCTGCAGGAGACGTGACAGTCAAAGTCACGCACACCACCATCAACTACAAGGATGGGATGGCCCTCGCAGGCGCACCGGGCATCACCCGCAAGTTCCCGATGGTGCCGGGTATCGATGTGGTTGGCGAAGTGCTTACCAGCGAAAGCAACCGCTTCAAACCGGGCGATCAAGTCCTCCTCAACGGCTATGGTGTTGGTGAAGTCCACACCGGTGCCTACGCGCAAGTCGCCCGCTTGAAGTCCGAATGCCTTCTACATCGCCCGGAAGAAATCTCTGCCGCCCGCGCAGCTGCCATTGGCACCGCAGGTTACACAGCCATGCTCTGCGTTATGGCGCTGGAAAAATACGGCCTGACACCGGACCACGGACCAATCGCAGTCTCTGGCGCATCTGGTGGTGTTGGGTCTGTTGCCATCAGCCTGCTGTCCAAACTCGGCTTCGAGACCATCGCCTTCACAGGGCGCACCGAGGAAGCTGACTTCCTCAAGAGCCTCGGTGCAACAGAAGTGCTTGATCGGGCTGAGCTGGTCGAAAAAGGCAAACCGTTCGGCAAGGAACGCTGGGCTGGGGCGGTTGATGTCGCGGGCAGTCATACACTTGCAAACCTGCTGGCACAGACCAACTACGGCGGTGCTGTTGCTGCGTGTGGTCTGGCGCAGGGCATGGACCTGCCAGCATCTGTCATGCCGTTCATTCTGCGCGGTGTAGCTCTGCTCGGCGTGGATTCCGTTATGGCGCCTATGGCCCTGCGTGAGCAGGCTTACCGCCGACTGGTGCAGGATCTCGATCTTGCCAAGCTGGACACTCTGTCTGAGACCATAAAGCTGGCAGATGTTGAAGAACGCGCTGCAAAGCTGCTCAAAGGGCAAGTACGCGGTCGTACCGTCGTGGAAGTCGAGTAACGCTACAACAAGCAGGTTTAGACAAAAAGAAACCCCGCATCAGCCAGTCGCCGGTGCGGGGTTTAAAATTGGAGCGGTCAGGCCACCAAATTCTTCTCACATATGAGGTCGTGGATTAGCTCCAGCCACCTCGGTAGGTCTTGTAGAAGATGTGCTTACCAATGCGCTTCTTACGCTGCATGGTCGGTGCCCAGTTCGGGCGAACATAAGTTGCATGGTAATGAGTGGAGGCATCAACAGCTGGAATGCTGACCTCACCCTTTACAATCTGCTGCGCGATCTTCTTCGCTTTGGCCCAGGGACCAGCCTCAGTCACGCGCTCTGGAATGCCATCACAAGCAAACGAGAACTGGCAGGCGTTCTTCATGCCTTTGTTCTGATAAACCACACCGCACACCGTGTTCGGATAAGCTGGGTTCTTCAGACGGTTGAGAACAACCTGCGCAACAGCAATCTGCCCGTCACGCGGTTCACTGCGTGCTTCAAAATAGATCGCCTCAGCCAGACAGCGCATTTCCTTCTTGGATTTTCTCACAGAGCTCGGCAACTGGCGCATGTACCACCAGTGCGGATTGGTCTCTGAAGTAGAGGCCAGCTCTTTGTCTGAAAGAGTTGGCTTGCCGGAAGGCGTAATCGAAACTTTAGGCTTGCTCAACAGCGCATCAAACGGTGCTTTGTTGGTTTGCGGTGTGGCTGGAGCATAAGCAGTTGCCAAAGCAATTTCGTTTTGCTTGGCGATGGAAAGGGTCGCTGGCTTAACTGTCTTCTGCGCAATTTGTTTGCGAGCTGCCAGTGCTGCACGGCGTGCCGCCTTGCCGAGTGGAGACGTGTCGGCCTGCCCATTGTTGTCGGCAAGACCGGCTAGTGCATCCCCACCATAATGGCCATTGAACGCCATTTGCGGCAGCTGGGAAACAAATCGGTCGGAACTCTTCGGTTTGCCTGCATTTTGAATGAAAGCCACAACACGGCTCGGCAGAGTAGTGACGAGCATGTCACTCTTACCGGTGCGGTTCACCGCATGGCGCTGCGGAGTTTTCTTCTCAGGAGCTACGAAGTACTTTGCAAATTTCTGGCTATCCCGTGCGGAGACAGATTGCATCCATCGCGGCGTTTCCTCGTCGAGGTTCCCGGTCAGTGCCGGAATATCCTGCAACGCTACTGGAGATGCAGCAAAGGTTCCAACTGCAAGCCCTGCAGCTAGAATAGGGTACTTAAAGTACATGAGGACAGCACGGCGTCCTGCATTCTTCTTCATCCCATGGCCCGACATACGCAATCTACTCCAAATCAACGCCCAAAAACTCAGCGTCTCTCACTCCCTGAAAAGGGAACCCCAAACTCTGAGATCGACAGGATGAAGAAGCCCGATAAAACACTCCCGCCCGTCACTTTTCCGGATGAGTGCATTTTTCGCTTTTAACCTTGATATAAAGTTAAGCCCGCCAAAACCCCAGTTATTCTGCCACAGTTCACGCCGCTGACAGCCAGCATATGGTTAATATGCAGGGACGGTACTCACCAAAAAACTAGGGCTATTTCATGTCTGGGTGGATTTTTCAGTTGGCCAAAAATCATAGGAAACAAAAGGCTTCATGCAGAAAATGACACCTGTGATATCTTGGTGTGGCTGTAGGATATCAACACAATCAAAATCTTAACAAGATTAACCATAAGGCTCCCTGCTAAATCCACAACTCCGTTTTTCCTATGAATTTTTGCCGAGAAAAAACTCAAAAAAATTGTAGATAACCTTACGTCACTTAAGGCTAAAATGTGAATCAGAGCAAGCTAACGCGCAATCCCGGGGCCGGGCGCTCTTTCAAAATGTCTCTTCTGAACCGATAAAGGGCTGCAGGACGCCCGCCCGTCGCGGTTGAAGTTCTGCCCGTCTGCTCAACCAGCTGTCCCGTTTCCACCAGACGGCGGAAGTTCTGTTTGTGAATATGCCGGCCAGAAATCGCCTCTACCGTCTGCTGCAGATCGGTCAGGGTAAACTCAGGTGGCATCAATTCGAAGACAACGGGTCGATACTTCAGTTTTGCCCGCAACCGGGAAAGTGCCGTTGCCAGAATACGGCGGTGATCATGGGCAAGGCCCTCGCCAAGGTCTGGCAAGGTGCTGCGTTCCAGTGCAGTTGGCTGTTTATCGCGCAAGGCCTCACGCATAAGACCGGAGCCATAAAGCAACTCGTAACGGTCCAAAACGCGTTCCTCATCCCATTTCAGAGAGCCCACACCAAAGGCGAGCTGATAACGATCTCTCCGGCTCAGCTCATGGTAGGTCTTGGCATCATCGTCCGGGGCCTTGCTGAAGGTCTCCATGCTGGGATGAATAATCTCTTCCAGCATCTTCGGCTGACCGCCACGCCAGTCTTCCCAGGGAAAAAAGTCATACCAGGGACGCCAGCGAGCACCTTGTCTGGCAAGCAGCCGCTCAGATTCTGGTGTCTGGCGTGTCAATGCCAGATAGCCGACAGAAACCATATGCGGTTCACCAACCCGCGCCAGAGAATACCTGTCGCGGTCACCAAAGGTGTAAAGCTGTTCCACATGGCCAATATGAAGGGCAGTCTGTTCTTCAACAAACGCACGCAAACCCAGCTCAAAGGTGCGGTGTACGCGTGGGTCAAACGGGCCGGAGGGCAGGCCAGACAACTCGTCAGGCACTTTTTGCGGCACAGTCAAAACAAAGGGCACTTTGTCTTTTACGGAAACAATGACAGCACTCAGACCAATGCCAAGCTGGACAGGCTCCATGTCAGCACCGCGTTGGGCTGCATTTCCTGTTTCCACTGCATTGCTCATCAATGTTTGCTCCGTATCCGTCATGCCAGTTCAACAAGTGCGGCAGGATCAAGCGAGAACAGGTTGCCCTCAAAAGTCTCTGCACCACGACCAAGCTCGATGATTGATTGTATCATGCGCCCATTTCGCTGCAAAAGAGTGTCTGCCAAAGAGATAAGCAGCGGATTGGGTGTGGCTACAGGAGAAACCTGGCGCAAATGTTGGGCCAGCGCACGTTCATCTGTATCCGGCATAATCGCACAGGCAATGATGTAGGCAGCAGCTGTAGACCGGCTGACACCGGCCCAGCAATGCACCAGTAAAGAGCCGTTCCATGCAGCATCACGGGAAAAATCCAGCAGTTGCTCTACATGCGTCGCATTGGGGGCAAGCAGACCTTCACGTGCTTCAGTAATGTCGTTGAACTCCAGCACCAGATGGTGAGCAGGCTTTGTCTCAGAAGGCAAGATCACCTCTGTTCCCGGAGAAACGAGAGAGAGCACATGGCTCGGCCTTGCTGAGGTCAACGTGTCTTCCAGCTTGGAAAGTGGACAGACATGCAGCATCAGCGGCCTCCAACTTTCTTGCGAGCGTCATCAAGCTCAGCAAACCGGGCCAGAAAGACCTCTTGCGCATCCTTGGTTGGCAGCGGCTCAATGCTTGCTGCCAAGGTGTCCAGTTGCTCCGCAGTAACCTTTGCAGGCTTTCCGAAAATCTTGTCAGCTTCTTCCTTGCTAAAGCCCGCCAGATGGATTGCTTCCAGATAGGCGCTGATAATGTCAGCCTTCTTGGCAAGCTTGGCAATGCTGACTGGCAAGTCGGGGGGCAGGTTGAACGCCCTGTGAATGGCATGGTGCAGCCGCTCTTCAACAGCCTTGTAGGTGCCACCCATCACGTTCTTGAAAGGGGAGATCATATCCCCGATCACATACTCAGGCGCGTCATGCAGCAAGACTGCCATACGCCATTGAATATCAAGATCAGGCTTGAGCATCAGCGCAATCTCTTCCACCACCACACAGTGCTGGGCAACAGAGAACGCATGATCGCCAATTGTCTGCCCATTCCACCGTGCAACACGCGCAAGGCCGTGCGCTATATCAGAGAGTTCCACATCCAACGGAGACGGATCAAGAAGATTAAGTCTTCTGCCAGAAAGCATCCGCTGCCAGGCACGGGGGGAAGATGAGGAAAGCTCTGCACACATTAGTCAATCAAGCCAGTCGTCAAGGTTAAGGTGGTGTCTACAGTGTATTTCCGAAAAGTGGAAACCGGTTTTCGGATAAAGATACGCAAAACAAAGGCTAAAGCAGTTCATATGTTCCAGCTTAAATGCGAACCGCTTTAGCTGTTTCTCTTAATCAGATGAAGGCCAGTTGAAACTTGCCCATTCTTGAATGGAAGGGGTGAGGGGAACACCATCACATGTCAGCGACACACCTGCATCCATCGCAGTTTTCACACGGTCCAGTCGCAGCAATGCCAATCCGTTGTCGCCTTGGGAGGATCCCAATGTACCAACGCTCTTCTCTCCAGCCAGAACATCACTACCGGCGGCAGGCAGTGCACTGTCTGCGGAAACTTTGATGATACGTTTGCGGGCTGTTCCACGGTGCTTCATGCGGGAAACAACCTCTTGCCCGATAAAGCAACCTTTGGAGAAAGCCACACCATTGAGACTGTCCATATCTGTATCATGCGGAAACACGTCTGCCAGCTGAAAGTCCAACCCACTCTGCGGAATGCCAAGTTTGATACGATGCGCATGATAGTCAGCTTCTGAGGCAGTCTCTGCAACTTCGCCGGAGGAAACATAACGAACGCCCATATCAACATGGCGAGGATCGCGCGGTTTATCCGCTGGCAAATCATCTCCCCAGTCTGCGATCACAAGCATGGTCTCATCAGCAGGCTCCACAGTCACCTTGGCGCGAAGCTTGTAAAAACCAAGACGCTTGGCAAACGCATCAAGTTCATCAGCGCTCACATCAATCAGGAAACCGCCTGTGCTCTCATCTGCAAACACAATGAAGTCCCAGAGGATTTTCCCCTGAGGCGTAAGAAGAGCACCAAATGCGCTGGATGTTGCATTAATCTCGCTGGTGTCACAGCTGACGAGATTTTGCAGAAACTCCTTGGCATCTTCGCCAAAAACCTTCACGAGCCGACGCGAAGTGAGAATGGTACGTTGTGATGCCATGGGTCCGTCCTTCCAATGAATAAAACAACAAGAGTGTTTCATAACCCATCAGCTATGCGCACACCACGGAAAAAGAATAGTTTCTGTGGGTGACGAGGGAGCTCCTCGCCTGCGCCCTGACACCTGCGTGTGGGAGGAAAAACGCAAAATATGAGGCAGGTAAATAGAAATGTAAGTGCACTGAGTTGTTTACCGGAACATTCCAGTATTGCCGCGTTTTCAAGATCTTTCTGCAGTTACAATCAATGTTTCGACGTCGCAAAACTGTCGTGTGCGTGAACTAACTCTTTATCTCGATTGATTTCAGTTCTTGATTCTGGAGATGCACGTGACATCAACTATCAGGCAGTCAAAAAAACGTTTGGATCGTGCAGTACATCGTTCAAAACTGATCTCCATGGAAGGCGCGTTGGAACGTCTGTTCACCTTCGCATTTAAGGGGCTGGTATATCCGCAAATCTGGGAGGATCCGGAGGTGGATATGCAGGCACTGCAACTCAAGCCCCATTCGAAAATGGTGACAATTGCTTCCGGCGGCTGCAATGTCATGTCCTACCTCACAGCAAACCCGCAGGAGATTACGGCAGTCGACCTCAACCGCGCGCATGTGGCTTTGAACCGCCTGAAGTTGACCGCGCTGGAAGAGTTCCCCGATTACGAGACGTTCTATCGGTTCTTTGGTGAGGCTGATGAAAAAGCCAATATTGCCGCCTATGAGAAGTATCTGAAGCCCGCCATTGATCCTGAAACCATGGCCTACTGGGAAGGGCGGGACATGACAGCGTGGGGCCGCAAGCGCATCACCCTGTTCTCACGAGACCTCTACCATCATGGCATGCTCGGCTACTTCATTGGTCTTGGTCACCTCATTGCAAAAATCTACGGCGTTGACCTGCGCAAATTGGCAGACGCACGTGATCTGAACGAACAGCGATCATATTTCGACAAGGTTCTGGCACCGCTCTTTGATAAACGCCTGATCCGCTGGGCAACCTCCAAAAAGATGTCGCTCTACGGCCTCGGCATCCCTCCTGCGCAATATGAGAGTCTTGCCGCAGAAGGCGGTGGCAATATGGCGGGCGTTCTCAAACAACGCTTGGAAAAGCTGGCCTGCGACTTTCCAATGGAAGACAACTACTTCGCCTGGCAAGCTTTCACTCGCGGATATGCGCCCTCTCATACACACAGCGGAACCGGTCTTTCCGGCCCTTTACCGCCCTATCTGAAGCCGCAACACTTCCCGGAAATTCGGAAAAGAGCCTCTCATGTGCGCGTTGTTAATCGGTCTTTCACAGAGCATCTGGATAATCAGGATGCAAACAGCCTTGATGCCTACGTCCTGCTGGATGCGCAGGACTGGATGACAGACAGGCAGCTGAACGATCTATGGGCAGGAATATCCCGAACGGCACGACAAGGAGCGCGCGTCATCTTCAGAACGGCTGGCGAGCCAAGTATTCTGCCGGGGCGGGTCAATAACGAAATACTGGGGCAGTGGACCTATGAGGCGGCTGAAAGTGCACGCCTCAACAAGTTGGACCGCTCCTCCATCTACGGTGGTTTCCACCTCTACATCTATAACTGAACAAGAATAAGTATGTGAGGGAAGTGAAATGGCGAATGTAAAGTCCTCAGCCTCACTGATGGATAAAATCTATAAGAACCAACGGCATTTTTATGATCTGACCAGAAAGCATTACCTTCTTGGCCGGGATCATTTGATCAAACATTTGGCAGCGCCGCGTGGCAGCACAGTGCTGGAGCTCGGCTGCGGCACTGGTCGCAATCTGATTGAGGCAGCAAGGGCTTACCCAACCTGCCAATTCTTTGGCGTCGATATCTCAGCAGAAATGCTGAAGACAGCAGAAGCCAACATTCACAAAGCGGACCTGTCTCACCGGATTCATCTGGCTCAGGGCGATGCAACGAGCTTTGATCCGTTTGAGAAGTTCGGCATCGACACCTTCGACCGTGTCTTCCTGTCCTACTGCGTCTCAATGATCCCGCCATGGGAAGACGCTCTGCGCAACGGCACAAAGCTTCTGGCAAAAGGCGGCCAGTTGTCTGTTGTTGATTTTGGTCAGCAGGAAAAACTGCCCGGCCTGTTCAAGCTGATGCTCAAAAAGTGGCTCGGCAGGTTCCATGTTTTACCGCGTGAGAACTTTCACGAAGTCATGAAAGGGCTGGCCGACGACAACAGAGCCAAACTGCGGTTCCTGCCTCTGTACCGCGGCTATGCCTATTACGCGGAACTCGACAGCAGCTTTTACACCCGCTTCATGGAAAAGCCTGAGCAGATGGACCTGCTGAAAGCGGAAAACGAAAGCCACCGCGAAATCCGCAAGGCGGGGTAACTGAGCAAAGAAAAGCCCACCAGAGCATCTGATGGGCTTTCATCAACCGGTCATCGAAGACGCTCTAATCTCCGGCAATAAAGCTCCGCACATCCCCATTCTTGGAAATGCCAAGGCGATAGAAGGTCCATGCGCCATAATCCAGCATCTCAAAGTAATCAGCTGCAGTGACGATCTGGTACATCTCAACCTTCTGCGAAGGCGTCAGATCATGCAAAGGGTAGCGGGCAAAATAAGGCCAGATGTAAGTCTCTTCTTCCGTTCCCTCATTGAGCCGCAAATATCCGGCTGTCACAATATCCAGTAGGATCGCAAGGATCTCGTGCCCTTCACCATCACCAGAGCTGTCTTTCAAAAAGCTGACCGGATCGCGCACAGGTGTGAACGAAAGTTCCGGCGGTTGCTCCTGCTTGGCAAACAAAGGCGCCAACGCAGCAACATTGCCGCTGCGAGCAATCTTGATCAGCGTCGCGCGGGTTGCTCTGACAGCTTCCGGCAATTCTGTATCGACATAAAAAACGTCCAGCTTTGGCAGCGGAGGTTCCTCTGCAAACTCACTGTCCAGCGCATCTTCACTGCTGGTATCTCTGTTGAAACCTTCATCAAGCAGAGGAAATTGTTCAGCCTTGGGGCGTTGGATGCGAATCGTTTCGGTCTTGATTGCCTGTGTTGCAGCCATAGCCGGAGCTGTAGTGCAAAGTAACCCTATGATGAGTAGGCGAAAATACATGAAGTGCTCCGAAACGGATAAGAGGCGCGTGCTTTGCCCTTAGTTTAAGGGCTTGTTGGGAATCAAGGAAGAAACAGACCCTAACCTATGCACAAGCTAGAGAGCCTTTAGAAAATTTATAGGAAGATCTGACAGGTCTTCTGCGCAGTTGGGAAGTATGGATTAAAGCGTTGAACATTGAACTCTTCATTACAGGCATGATTATCGGGCTCGTCACGTCTGCTCCGATTGGCCCTGTAAACGTGTTGGCGATTAGGAGGGCAGTGCACTACGGCTTCCTTCCAGGCCTTATTGCAGGCTTCGGGGCAGTTCTGGCCGATGGTGTATTTGCAACCGCTGCTGCCTTTGGTGTGACGGCAATATCGGAGTTCGTTGAACGCCACGAGTTCTATATCCAGACGATAGGCGGGTTTCTTCTGATCATCTTCGGCATCGTCGTGTTCCGGTCTCACCCACATTTAAAGGGTGGCAGCGATGGTGGTCCAACAATTTGGCGCGGGATGATTGTCTCCTTCGCCATGACCGTGACCAACCCAGGCGCAATTCTTGGCTTTATCGCTATTTTCGGCTCACTGGGAGAGCATGCGCCCGAGAAGGGGGACTATGTCGGCGCTCTGGCACTCGTGCTGGGCGTGTTGAGTGGCGCACTTTTATGGTGGGCTTGCCTGTCAGCGCTTGTGTCCAAGCTGCGAAATCGCATGAATGACAACTGGCTTTCTAACATTAACCACGGGGCAGGCATCATCCTACTGCTCTTTGCAGCGCTCATCCTTGCCAAGGTTGCAAGTGATTTGATTTTCTAGAGCGCGGTGCGTGAATGCAAATAAACGCTACGTGCTCTAACACACCGGACCGGAATCAAAAAAGCCCCGATCAATCGGGGCTCTTTGAAAAACAGCAGTGCTGAAATTAGTGCAGACGACGTTCCAAAGAGTAGTCACCGCGCTCAACGCGCTGTGGCAATTCCTGCGCAAATTTGGAAACAGCTTCTTCTCCATAAAGAGAAACCAGATCCATCATTGCTGAGAACAGCGCTGCATGCGCAAGAGCTGTACTGTCGATGCCGTGGGAAAGACCATCCTCCCAAGCTTCCTGAATGAAGCTTAGAGCCAGTCGGCGGATGTCTGCATCAGATGCATCGATCTCTTCTGTGAATTCGCCGGCGATAGCGTCGTCCTTGATCATGCTGGCTCTCATGTCCCTCTATGTGCTGCTTCTTGTTATTTGCCGTTACATGTAACGGGCAAACGAAAACAAATGAAGCGTCGCATGCCTTATCTGTTAAACGGAAGTTAACACGCAAAACGGCAGGAACAACCGACTCACTGATGTTTTGGTAAACTCGTCCAGAGCTTCTGTAAGTTATGGTTAATATTTGTGGCGAAGCCGAGTTATCCAAAAAACACGCAATAATTGTCTGTGGAAAACGGTTGCAACCGGCTTTTCTATCAATCGCGGCTGTACTTGCCCGTTACTTCTTGGGTGATAATTACACCTTCATCGGCGAATCTGCGAGAGGCTTCAATAGCCGCTGGAGTGCAGGTTTGATAGACCGATGCGAACCCCCGATAGCTCTGATTAAACCGCTCAACAAGACGCCGGCGTCTCAGCTCATTCTGCACTTCTGCACCCAGCAAGGAGTACATGCGCTGACGCCATTCGTCTGCTTCATCATGACCGCAAAGCGGGCGTAAATAATGGAGGGCACCAAGTATTTCTGAGAGGCGAATAAGCTGTTGCTCGTAGGGAGGTTCTTTCAACTCTGGCTGTACAGGTTGACCCGGAGATTGCGGGGAGCTCTGAGCAAATGCAGCAGGGGCCGCCGCAACACTCAAAAGCATCAGACCAAGGCAAATCCCCCGGCCTGTCGGCCAGGCAGGTTTCGCGAAGTTACGTGTCCAAGCTTTAAGTCTTGCAATGTCAGTCAAGCTACATCCCACAGCATGCTGGTTGCTTCAGATTCTGTAAGGATGGCCGTCTCCCGGCACTCTGTCCACTATGGAACCTTGGGGATTTCCGGTTTTCCCTTGTTGCACAGCAGGCTGCAGGACTGATGCTTGTGCGTATTCTAAAAAAGTAGTTCCGGTTTTCGGATAAGAACACGCGTAAAAATTAAGAAGTCAGAGCTTGAGGCGTCAATGTAAATGCACAGGTTTTGCTCTAACTACATCTTAGAAGATTTAGAATGTGCTGTTGCATGCCGGGCGCGAGAGGCAGGTTCATAGCCTCCTCCCAGGTGTACCAGCCCAGTTCAGCAGCATCAGAGCGTGCTTGTTCCTCACCCTTGACCTGCGTACAGCGAAAGACATGGATGCGATATTGCACCTTGCAGTCTTCCGCAGAAGGGTAGGACACCGTCCATTCCTTCAGGTCTGAGGCGCACAAAGATGTTTCTTCTTTAAACTCTCTTTGTGCGGCATCCTTAAGGTTTTCACTGGGAAGAACCTTACCGCCAGGAAAACTCCAGAGGCCTTTGGAGGGCGACTGGGCTCGTTTTACGAGCAGAACTTTTTCGTTCTGCACACAGGCAACACTGGTTGCCTCAATGTATTCCGGAATAACTTTTTTGCTCATGAGAACAGGGCGTCAACGTCCGCTTGCGTGCTTTCCTCAGTGCTGATTGTCTCATCCGGCAGATGTCCATGGATGATCGACCCGGCTTGCGAAAGTAGGGGCCTGATGACGGTAACGGCTTTATCCTGAACGATTTGCAGCAGTTCACCTGTTACTTCAGCGGAGCCTAGCATTTTTTGTAAGGAGATAACTTCCTGATCAACTTCGCCAATACACTTCTCCAGAGCATTCCGCAGCGGCAAATCAACAGCTCCGTATGCACGGATAGCCAATTCTTTTGCTGAGAATTTAGAGGCACTGAAATGTGTGATATAGTCAGCTGGTTCCCAGGCCAGAACATCTTCTGCACAATCGGGAATATCAGGAAGCATTTCAAGAAGCATAACAACCTCATTGAAATGATTAAGATAGTCAGTTGCAAGGCCCGTGGATGGATTGATGTTTGCATGCGTCAAAAGCTCAGGAGAAAGTTCTCCTACGCCGATTTTATCGCAGTACATATCCATTGCAGCCTCCCAGCTTCCTATCTGTCGCGCGGAACCTATCTCTCGATTGGTTGCAATTTTACTAAAATGCGAACAGAGTAATCTGCATGTGTGGTAGATATAGCCTGTCAGCGTCTCCGGAAGAAGTCAAAGCGTTGTTTGATTATATCGAACAGCCAAATTTTCCACCGAGATACAACATAGCACCGACTCAGCCAATTGCACTCGTAAAACACGAAAATGGTGGGCGCCACTTTGGGTTAGCACGATGGGGCCTGGTCCCGTCATGGGTCAAAGACCCAGCAAGTTTCACGCTTTTGCTCAATGCCAGAGCCGAAACTTTGGAGGAGAAACCCTCGTTTCGTGCAGCGGTGCGTCACCGTAGATGCTTGATACCTGCAAACGGTTTTTACGAGTGGCAACGCAAAGGTGCGGCAAAGCAGCCCTATTGGATTGCCCCAGCGGATGGACGCCTTCTGGCCTTCGCTGGCCTGTGGGAAACTTATTCCCATCCTGATGGCGGAGACATTGATACCGCTGCTGTAATCACCGTCGAGTCGAATATGACGGTGAAACCGGTTCACCACCGGATGCCCGCAATCATCGCGCCGGAGCATTTTGACGACTGGTTGAGCAACGGCACAATCATGGCTCGAGACGCTATAAAGCTCTTACAACCTGCAGATGAGGGACTGTTAATCACCACGCCTGTTTCAACGCGGGTGAACAGCGTCGCCAATGATGACCCGTCCTTGTGGGAACGGGAGGTCATTCCAGTTCCTCCTGAGCCAGTTAAAACACCTGCCAAGCCAAAACCTCAAAAGAAGGTTGCAGGCGGCTCTTCAAGAAACAACGGGCAGTTAGACTTGTTTTAGCCTCTGAGCAACATACTGGACACCAACATGATGAGACGATGAGGGATCAAGCATGCTGGCGTCGCTTAAAGGTAAATCTGTCATTGTGACGGGTGGTTCTCGAGGGATCGGCTTGGGCATCTCACTGGCTTTTGCTCGCGCCGGAGCCTTTGTCACCATTGCAGCGCGCGGAGAAGAAGCTGGCGCCAACGCTGTGGAGGAAATCGCACTGGCTGGCGGAGCAGGGCAATTCCTTCAGTGTGATGTCACCCAGTGGCAAGCGGTAAAGGCCATGGTCGATGAGACCACAGAAGAAAACGGGCTGGACATTATATGCGCCAACGCAGGCATCTTCCCCAAGCAGACGATTGAGGAGATGGAGCCCGAGCAGTGGGATCATGTGCTTGATACAAACTTGCGCTCCTCCTTCTACTGCGTAAAGGCAGCGCTCCCGCATATGAAACAAGCAGGGCACGGGCGGATTATCCTTACCTCGTCAATAACGGGCCCAATTACAGGGGATGCAGGCTGGTCTCATTATGCAGCCTCCAAAGCGGGGCAACTGGGCCTCATGCGAACAGCTGCCTTGGAGTTGGCCCCGCACAAGATCACAGTGAACTCGGTTCTGCCCGGCAATATCAGGACAGAAGCGCTGGATGATCTCGGTGATGAGTATCTGAAGAAGATGGGGCAGACTATTCCACTTGGCCGATTGGGGGCGCCACAAGACGTGGCAAGTGCTGTGCTCTTCCTCGCCAGCGAGGAGGCAGGCTACATCACCGGACAGCAGATTGTCGTTGATGGAGGACAGGTGCTCCCGGAAGGACTGGAAGCACCTGAACAATAATGTCTAGAGAACACGGCCCGGATTGAACATGTTCGTCGGGTCGAGAGCCTTTTTAACAGAGCGCATCATGTTCATCTCTGTGGCGCTCTTTACCTCCGCCAGCAAATCACGCTTCAAAATGCCGATGCCATGCTCTGCAGAGATTGAGCCGTTGTAACTGGCAACAATCCCATGCACGACACGGTTCACATCATCCCATTTCGCAAGATACTCGGCTTTATCGGCATCCTTCGGCTGGGTGATGTTAAAATGGATATTGCCGTCGCCCATATGGCCAAACGGAACCGGACGACATCCCGGCACAGCCTCTTTAACAGCGGCGATCGCTTCTTCCAGAAACTCGGGAACCTTTGCAACAGGCACAGAGACATCGTGCTTGATGGATCCGCCCTCAAATTTCTGTGCCTCAGAAAGCCCATGCCGCAACCGCCAGAAGTCAGCAGCCTGCGCTTTGCTCTGCGCCAGCAATCCGTCACGCAGCAGATCAGCCTCAAAAGCCTCAGTAAAGATGGTCTCTGTCAGGCTGACAATGTCGATGTCTTTTGTACCCGCCGAGATCTCGATGAGCACATACCATGGATGCTGCTCTTCGAACGGATAGCGCGACTGTTCCATATGCTCACAAACGAACTGCATGCCGGTCTGTGGCATCAACTCAAATCCGGTAAGCATGTTCCCGGCGTGACTTTTTGCCAATGAAAACAGTGAAAGTGCCTTAGCAGGCGAATCTAGCGCGACCAGAGCCACCTCTACCGACGCCGGAGCTGGGTATAATTTGAGGCTGGCACCCGTAATGATCCCCAAAGTGCCCTCTGAGCCGATAAATAATTGTTTCAAATCGTAACCGGTATTGTCTTTGCGCAGGGTCCGAAGCCCTTCCCAGACCTCACCATTTGCGAGCACAACTTCAAGCCCGAGAACAAGATCTCGCGTGTTCCCATAGGACAGGACGGCAGTGCCTCCGGCGTTGGTTGCAATGTTGCCACCAATCTCACAGGAACCTTGCGAAGCGAGCGTCAAAGGGAACAATCGATCATGCTTTTCAGCCGTATCATGAACAGCCTGCAACGTGACGCCCGCATCTGCTACCATCGTATAACCTTCAGGGTCGATGTGGCGAATTTTATTTAATCTAGAAAGGGATAGCACGATTTCGCTACCATCTGGATTAGGGATTTGCCCCCCAACCAAACCCGTGTTGCCACCCTGTGGAACCACAGTGAGACCGTGCTGAGCCGCAAGCTTCACGCACTCTGCAACCTCTGATGTGGAACCGGGCCGCAGCACCATGGGAGTGGCGCCTCGAAATTTGTCCCTCCACTCAACAAGAAATGGGGCCTTGTCCTGGCCGCTGACAAGCACATTTGCGTCCCCAATGATCTTTTGAAACGCGTTCACCAAATTTGGAATAGTCATGTTTCCGTCGCAGTGTTGGAAGTTGATCTGGCTCTAACTATCAGATAATGGGAGCGCAAGAACACGTCCATGTCTGATTGGACTTTTTTCGACGGCTTGAAGCCAAATGAACAGTGTGCCATAGCATTTTGGGGCTGTTCACTAGATTAAGTGATATTCACTCAGGAGAAAAACATGGCAGAAGCGCAAGGATTGATGGCCGGCAAACGTGGTCTCATCATGGGACTGGCCAACAATCGGTCCATCGCTTGGGGTATTGCAACAGCACTACACGATGCCGGAGCTGAAATCGCACTCACCTATCAGGGTGAAGCGCTGAAGAAGCGTGTTGAACCATTAGCAGAAAAGCTCGATGCACTTGTTGTAGGTGATTGTGACGTTACGAACGAAGCAAGCATTGATGCAGCATTTGAAGTTCTGGAGCAAAAATGGGGCAAGATCGACTTCGTCATTCATGCGATCGCTTTCTCTGACAAAGAAGAACTGACTGGCCGTTATCTGGATACCAGCGCAGACAACTTTGCAAAGACGATGCAGATTTCCTGCTACTCGCTGGCATCCGTTGCCCGCCGTGCAGAAAAGCTGATGACCGAAGGTGGTTCCATTGTAACTCTCACCTACTACGGTGCAGAGAAGGTCATGCCAAACTACAACGTCATGGGCGTTGCAAAGGCTGCATTGGAAGCAAGCGTCAAGTACCTCGCAGTTGATCTTGGTCCTAAGAAAATCCGCGTGAACGCGATTTCTGCAGGTCCGATCAAAACATTGGCAGCAGCTGGTATCGGCGATTTCCGTTACATCCTCAAATGGAACGAGTACAACGCACCACTGCGTGAAACCGTAACCATCAATGATGTTGGAAACTCCGCTCTCTACCTCACATCCAACCTGTCCCGTTCTGTCACCGGTGAAACTCACCACGTTGACAGCGGCTACCATGTGGTTGGCATGAAGGCAGTAGACGCGCCGGATATCTCCGTCGTCTAAATTGCTTCAGCAATCAGGTTTGAGAAAAGGCGCTTCTTGGGCGCCTTTTTTGCGCTTGAAAGGCTGGTAAAGGTACATATGACTTAAATCAAGAATGTGTGCATAACTGTTGTTTTCTAACGAGGAATGACACATGTACCTCGTAAGAAGCCGCTACAAAACGGTTGCCGACTAATCTTACGAAGAAGGCTCATGGAATGACTGGCTCGTTGATGCCCCTTGCGAAAACCACACCAACTCCGCTTCTGTATGTCCGTCATGGACAAACAGACTGGAACCTGGAAGGGCGTATGCAGGGCGGTCAGGATATTCCGCTCAACGACACCGGTCGCAAGCAGGCCCGGCGCAACGGTATGGTGATGAAGGATTTCCTTCCAGACCTTGGCAAGACCGCAGATGATTTCATCTTTGTCAGCTCACCCATGATCCGCGCGCGGGAAACCATGGAAATTCTGCGCAAGGAAATGGGGCTCGACCCATACGACTACAAAGTGGATGAGCGTCTTCGTGAAATCACATTTGGCAACGTAGAGGGAATGACCGTTCCTGAAATGATGGTCGAGCGTCCTGAAGTGGTTCGCATGCGGCGCGAAGATAAATGGGGCTATGTGCATCCCGAAGGGGAGAGCTACAAAATGGTCTCTGATCGCATCTTCGAATGGATGTCAGAGCAAAAGGATCCCATGATCATCGTCGCACATGGCGTGGTGATGCGTGTGTTGCGCGGCCTGCTCTGCGGGTATGCACCAGCTGAAATCCCGGATCTGGAGACGCCACAAGACCAGTTCCTTCTCTGGCGGGACGGTTCTGAGGCGTGGATCTAAAGCTCAATGTCTAAAAGAACTCGCAGACACGCAGGTCCATTCTGATTAATGGGCGCATCAATGCGTGCTCTCACGTCCAGCGCTGTACCAAGCCTTTAAGATTGGGGGCTTACAACGCATTTCCTGGTCGTTAAATTGATCAGGTTTTTGCGTCAGCGATAAACTGTGACACATAAAGTGAATACTACAGCAAAGGCAGTCCACGACATTTTGGAGCGCTTTGCTACAATCTGCATAAAGACAAGCTAAACAGGCTACCTAAATCAGTTGTAACTCGTTATTTTTAGGCAACAAGAGCAGAACGCTCACCTATGAAATCTCGACACTCTTAAACTTTTTGGAAGATCTTGATGAAGACGTCTCGACCACTCAAGGCAATCAGCAGCAATACCGTATTTGGAGAGGGCGATGTCTTCGTACTCTTCGGCGAACTTTTTGGTCGCGGATATGCGACTGGCTTGATCGATCAGGCAAAGGCAGCCGGGATGACTGTGATCGGCATTACCGTCGGTCGTCCCGATGAAAACAACAAGCCACGCGCACTCACACCAGAAGAGCTGGCAGAAGCCGAAGCCAATCTGGGCGGCAAAATCATCAACGTACCTCTGCGTGCGGGTTTTGAACTGGACGCACCGGAAGGCACAGCGACACCGACTGATCTGGTCAACGAAATGACCATTAAAGATTGGCAGGACCACAAGCTCGACTGGGACCATGTTGAGATCTGCCGCGGTCTTGGCTCAAACCGTTTCAAAGGCGCTCTTGCTCAGGTCATGGAACAGCTGGGTACCATGATCCCAGCGGGGAAGAACGTCTTCTTCGCCCACACAATGGCAGGCGGTATTCCGCGTGCGAAAGTGTTTATGGCAATCGCGAACCGCATCTACAAAGGCCGCGGTGCACGCTACATGCCGTCTCAGTCTCTTATCGAGAGTGATCTGGGCAAACTGATCCTGCAAAACTTCGAGGAAGTCACCGCAAACAGCTTTGGTTACCTGCTGGAAGCCAGTAAGACGCTCCGCGACCGCGTGGAAGCAGCTGGCGGCGAAGTGCGCTACACCGCATATGGCTATCACGGCACCCGCATTCTGATCGAAGATGAGTATCGCTGGCAGACTTACACAAACTACACGCAGGGCTACGCGAAAATGGCTCTGGAGAAGTTTGCTGAAAGCGCATGGAAAGACGGTGTGAAGGCAACAGTGTTCAACTGCCCTGAAATCCGCACCAACTCTTCAGACGTGTTTGCTGGCATCGAGCTGTCTCTCCTGCCACTGCTGCAAGCCTTCAAGAAAGAAGGTGGCGGCGCATGGGTGGATGCACTCTGGCAGAAGTGCGAAGGCATGCTCAAGCCAGAAGCATCTCTGGAAGAGGTCCTGCAAAAGGTATCCGACTACCAGACCAGTGAGGCAATGCAGCCGTTCTACAACTTCGAAGCTTGGCCAATGCCAAACTCAGCGGAGCAGGTAGACAAGACTGTTGGCACCTCGCAGGAAATTGTAGACCTGCATAAAGAGCGCAATGTTCTGGTCAGCGATGAACTCAGCCAGCATGTTGTTGCAGCAACTGGCATGCTCATGTTTGCTGAAGCCAGCCAGCCAGAAGGTCCGGCTTTGTGGCTCGACCATGATCTGGTTGCAAAACGACTTATTCAGGAACACGGCGCCTAAGGTCTATCCAGGGCCAAAGTTCTCTATGAAAAATTTGAATGAATGAGGAAAGCCCGGGGACGTGACCACCACGTTGCTCGGGCTTTTTGTATGAATTTGAGCTTACGCATTAAAATGGTGGTGCCTGAATGCCCTTTTCACGCCTTGAGATCTCTCATTTGCAGTCCTGAATCTGGGAACAAGCGTAAATCCAGTTTGTTCATTCGGGAAAATTACGCAAGTGCTGCAAGGCTCTCAATTGACCTCTCGCGTGAACCCACCTAAAACCACTAGAATTCTCAGAGCGCGTTCCGTTTGATTGAAGAGAGTCAGCCGGACAGGGCGTGCTCATGCTCTAAAAGTGAACTGCTAGAACATGTCCCACAACACCTTTGGTCATCTGTTTCGCGTAACAACATGGGGCGAAAGCCACGGACCAGCGCTTGGCTGCGTTGTCGATGGTTGTCCGCCTCTGCTTCCAATCACAGCAGAAGAGATTCAGGTGTATCTGGACCAGCGCAAGCCGGGGCAAAACAAGTTTACGACCCAGCGCCGCGAACCGGATCAGGTCAAAATTCTCTCTGGCGTGATGATGGATGAAGACGGCGTACAACGTACGACCGGCACGCCCATCTCTCTGATGATCGAGAACACTGATCAGCGCTCCAAGGATTACTCCGAAATCAAAGAACGCTACCGTCCGGGCCACGCAGATTACGCCTACGATGCCAAGTATGGCATTCGTGATTATCGCGGTGGTGGTCGCTCATCAGCACGCGAGACAGCATCCCGTGTAGCTGCTGGTGGTTTGGCGCGAAAAGTCATCCCGAACATCCTGATCCGCGGCGCTCTGGTCCAGATGGGCCCACATAAGATCAATCGCGACAACTGGGATTGGAACGAGGTGGGCAACAACCCGTTCTTCTGCCCGGATGCGGAAGCTGCCAAGTTCTTTGAAGAATACCTCGATGGCATCCGCAAGGATGGCTCTTCAATTGGTGCTGTGATTGAAGTGGTTGCTGAGCACGTGCCTGTGGGTCTTGGTGCCCCGCTTTATGGCAAGCTTGATCAGGACCTCGCATCAGCCATGATGTCCATCAACGCCGTGAAAGGTGTTGAGATCGGCAACGGTTTTGAAGCAGCATGTTTGACTGGTGAAGAAAACGCTGATGAGATGCGTATGGGCGATGGTGGCAAGCCTGACTTCCTGTCCAATCAGGCAGGCGGCGTGCTGGGCGGCATCTCTTCCGGTGCGCCGGTAGTCGTGCGCTTTGCTGTAAAGCCAACCTCTTCCATCCTGACACCACGCAAATCCATCACCCGCAGCGGGGAAGAGGTGGATGTAATGACCAAAGGTCGTCACGATCCTTGCGTTGGCATCCGCGCAGTTCCGGTTGGAGAAGCTATGATGGCATGTGTTCTGGCAGACCATGTCCTGCGTGACAGAGGCCAGTGCGGCGAACGATAGAGCGAATTCTTGTCGTTTGATTGGATTCAATCAAACGACAAGAATTCGCTCCAACAAGGTGTTAAAGCACGGTGCGTGAATGCAAATGAACGCGACGTGCTCTAAGAGACCGCTCAACCTCTGATTTCATTCTTATTGAAAAGGCGCTGGTAAAACCAGCGCCTTTTTTGTTGTTTGAAAGGGAAGCTGTGGGATGAAAATAAAGTATCACCTCCCCCAAAAAAGAGGGGGAGGCTTTTGCTGGTAATCGCGCAGACTAACACGAGCAAGGCCATGGTTGCCGGACGAAGTGTCCAAAACGCACTAGCGCTCAGAGTGGCTCATCCAACAGTTGAGATACGCTGCCCTCAGATTTTCCTGTTTGAAGACCTTCTTTATGCCGCCTAAACACAACGCTTTGACGAGCATCGAATACTCACTCATTGATTGTAGTAGTCACGCTGGCCGTAGTTTACTTCGCCAAAGCGTGCCTTCGTGACGTTCAAGCTCTGGAAGACATGGAGAGCGACGAAAACAAAATGGCCTGAGACATTCGATGGCGGCTTCCCCTGGCAATTGCACGGGGGTAGATTACTGCTCCACTGTGAAATGAAGTTCTAACCGAAAATGCCTAGATGACGAAGGAGCCGTGGATGTTTCCTATTCCGTTGGACGCTGTAATATTTGATATGGATGGGTTGTTGCTAGACACAGAAAGGCTTTATCGGTCGGCTATCTTTGGCGCATGCGAGGACCTTGGTCATAACATGCATGATATTCTTCATCTCAGCTTGATCGGCACTCCCAAAGAAGTAGGGGACGCGAAGCTGAAGGCACACTTCGGTGATGAATTTGCGATTGATACATACCATGAAAAATGTCGAGATCGGTTTCGCGCCTTGTGCGCGACGAGTATTCCATTGCGTCAGGGGGCGGGCGAAATACTTGATTGGTTGAAGGAGTTTAACATTCCGAGGGCCGTAGCCACCTCCACTCCTCGGGCGCTGGCTCTGGATCATCTGGAAAAAGCGGGCATCCTTGATCGAGTTGATGCTGTCGTAACCCGAACGGATGTCGAATTCGGCAAGCCGCATCCTGAGACTTTCTTAAAGGCTGCTGCCGCAGTGGGTGGCCGTCCTTCACAATGCCTTGCTTTAGAGGATTCCCATACCGGTATCCGCGCGGCTACCGCCGCAGGCATGGTCACGGTCATGGTGCCAGACCTATTGAAGCTAACGGAGGAAACCCGATGTCTGGGCGTTTCTGTCGTTCAGGACCTTGATTGCTTGCTTTCGCAATTGCGGTCCAGCGTCGAACACTCTGAGCGGCATTGCCATCTGTGAACCCGCCCCGGGTTTGCGGAATGAAAATAAAGTATCACCCCCCAAAAAAGGGGCTTTGCTGGTAATTGCACAAACTAATATGAGCAAGGTCATGTTTGCCGGAGGAAGTGTCCAAAACGCACCAGTCCTCAGAGTGATATTTTATTTTTATCCAACAGGAGCGCGCTTCTGTTGGATGAGGCGTTTTTTTACATTGGCCTGCCTTCAAGCTCTGGATGCATTCCAAAAAACTTATCCCCCTGGTTCAAAACCATGCCCATACTAAGCGCATGCCTACGTAACGGGCTGCTGGCGGAGCGACCGTCAGTTTGTCGTAGGCTGGGTTGGGCTGTTGGAAGACGTAACGCACCTTTCAGTGGTCCGGTGAACCGAACTTCAAACGTGACCGCATGGTTTGAGGGGAAGGGCCCAGGACTATAGGGTATCACGCGGTGATAGATACAAGAGCACCGGCAGTAAAACCTGCTTTTGCAACAGTATCTATCAAAGACGGAGGAACTGTTTGGGCATGGAAACGTGTCTGGATAAGCCATTGTCTTTCCGGGAAACCGGCTATCGTGCCTTATAGGCAAAAGAGGCGACGTTGTTCATTATAAAAAGCCCGGGCAAGGCGTGTAGCCAATGCCGAAGAAACTAACTTAACAAACAGCGCAGGTATTGCCTGCCGCCTTGCTCATCCCGACTTCCGGGAACCCTAGCTCACCACTGCATGAGAGGTCATGTGGTGCTGTTGGTGCTTCTTTGATCAGTTTGCGAACTCGGGGCAGGCCCAATGCATGCAATCGAGCGTGTTCGCACAAAGCCGCAAACCGTTTATTCACCTCAAGGTCACCCACAGATACGACCTAGGTAGAAAGCGGTAAGCTTTTTTCGATTTGCCCCTTGATTTCCGAGTTCAAAAGCGCGATTTCAGTATCACTGAAAATTGCAAGGCCAAGGGGCTAGGATTATGCGCTTGACTGAATGGTTAGAAGACGCTGGTGAAAGCAGGAGTGCCTTTGCACGCCGCGCTGGTTTGTCTCCTGCATCTGTAACGGCTCTGTGCAACGACCCAAGCGCATGGATTTCTCGAGAAATGGCCCAGAAAATCGCTGAAGCGACGGGCCATCAGGTGACCCCCAACGATTTTCTCGGACTAAAAGAAAACAAGGAGTACGTCGTGTCTCAAACAAGAGTAGCCGAAGCCCTGCGCGCTTTCGAAAACGGCGAGATGGTTGTTGTAACCGACGATGATGATCGCGAAAACGAAGGTGATCTCATTGTAGCAGCCAACATGATCACCCCTGAGCAGATGGCATTCATTATCCGCCACACCTCCGGGATCGTGTGTGCTCCAATGACGCTCAAAGAAGCAAAGCGCCTGCACCTTGAGCCGATGGTCGCCAACAACGACGCTCCACTGGCAACTGCATTCACCGTCTCCGTTGACTATGCGCCAGGCCTGACGACAGGCATTTCAGCTGAGCAGCGCTGTGCAACAGTTCGTGGCCTTGCCAATCCAAATGCTGGCGCAGCTGATTTCGTCCGTCCGGGCCACATCTTCCCATTGGTCGCAAAAGAGGGCGGCGTCCTCATGCGCTCCGGTCACACGGAAGCAGCAGTCGATCTGTGTAAACTGACTGGCCTGCCGGAAGTTGGCGTCATCAGTGAGTTGGTCAACGATGATGGCACTGTAAAGCGCGGTGAGCAGGTTGAAGACTTCGCCCGTGAGCATAACCTGAAAATGGTTTCTGTCGCGGATCTCATCGCATGGCGTCAGCGTCATGAAAACCTTGTGAGCCGTATCGACGAGTTCGATGTAGAGACCACTGCAGGCAAAGCACGTGCCATCGTGTATTCTACTCCGTTCGACAATGTTGGCCACTTGGCGCTGGTTTACGGCGACGTGCGTGATGGTCAGGATATTCCGGTCAGGCTCCATCTGGAAAACGTTCTGGATGATGTGTTTGGGCAAACCAAACCTCTGGAAGCAATCATGGAAGACTTTGCGGAACGAGGCCGAGGCATTATTGTTTACCTGCGTGAAGGTGCGGTAGGCGTCGCAAGCAAGTCCAACCGTCATCGTGATAATCTGGAAGCTGCTGAGCATGAGCAGCACGATTCCGCTCAAGGCCGGTCTGAGGACTGGCGCGAAGTTGGTCTCGGTGCGCAGATCCTGAAAGATCTGGGAGCCAACTCTATCCGGGTTATTGCATCGCGTGAGCGCCACTATGTTGGCCTTGAAGGCTTCGGCTTGAAAGTTGAAGCAACAGAAACTCCGGCGGACTAAAAAACAGGCCTCCGGCGCAATATGGAAAGTGGCGGGGGCATGTCTCAGTTTGATCTTGATCCATGGCAGGAAGAGCAAAGCTCGGCTGAACCATTCACACTGGGCTATCGAAAAGGGACGGGTGAGCCCGTTGTCTACGGTAGCCTGCTGCTCGGAGCAGCTCTTCTTGGTACGGGCATTGTAAGCGGTTCACTGATCCCTGCATTGGCATCACTACCCGTTTTTCTCAGCGTTCACTGGCACTACCCTTTCGTCGATAAACGCCCTCAAATTGCAGCCAATGAGACCGGGCTCTATCTGGAAAGGCTTGGCGTCCTGCGTTGGTCAGCAATTGCTGAGCTTTCCCTTTACAAAACAGCTGTCCGCACCATGGAATTCAACCAACTGCACATCAAACTCAAAGGTCCGATTGACGACTGCCTCGTAAAGCGAGAGCCCCAGTCTATGCCGCGACGGGCCATGAGAAAGAACTGGCGCTTGAAGCAAGCCAAGTCGAACGCACCAGTACTTGAAGTGGATTTACATCTCCTTGCGTGTGACCCTGAGATCCTCTTGCAAAGAACTAGACAGTTCTGGCGGGGGCAATGATGTTTCTCTGCAACACTGATCTATAAACAATCATTGGGCAGATTAAATACCTCAGAATTCTTTGTTTGGCCGCAAATCCGCTTATCCTGTTACAAGACGTTAACACTCTTAACCTAACTTTTATTAGGAAGGACAGCACCCGGAAGGCAATTATCATGCAGCTGAACCGCACGGAGACAAAGGGAAACACATGCAGCTTTACCAGTCTGGATAAAGATTGGGGGGCAGATGATGACTATCTTTTCAACTTCGCTTGCACGCCGGGTGGAAGCGTTTTGCAAATTGCATGCGGCACAGGTGCGCTGTCCAACGCGCTTTCCAGACAAGGTATAAACACTGTTGGTGTTGACCGAAATCCGAAGAAAATTGCGCAAGCTGTTAAACGCTCAGAGACAGTAACGTGGTTGGAGGCAGATGCCCGTACGGTGCATCTCAATCAGAAATTCGACCGCATCATCATCACTGGCAATGCTTTCCAGGCCTTCGCAACCAACACGGACCAGATCCTCGTCCTCCAAACCATCGCTGCTCACCTCAAACCAAATGGCAAATTCGCATTCGGCATGGAAAATCCGAAGGCACGGCCATGGGAAAAGTGGGGCCAAAAGGGCAAACCGCTTTTGGTGCGCTCGGTTGAAGGGCAAAGAGTATCGCTGTGGCAGGACACAGCAGGGCCAGATAAAAACGGTCTCGTGTCCATGCAGACCCACTACGACAGCGACGGGCAGCATTACTCCAGAAACAACATGCGCCGCTTCGTGCATCGCGATCATATCCGCGACCTGTTGGAAGCCGTCGGCCTGCGGGCAACAGCCTCCTATGGAGATTGGTCAGCACTCAATCTGAATGATGCCGCACCTTTCATTATCGTCAGTGGTGGCCTGAGCACCTAACGCTCCCAGAACTTACACCCCATCGATAATTGTCAGACTACACTTAGCAGCACCATGACGGATTTTGGCGACAGGTGCATATTCAGGACAGTTCAAAAACGCCTGTGCCTTTTCCATGCTTGGAAATTCCACGATGACGAGACGGTGTGGTGTCCATAAGTCACTCTCAACCACATCCATATCACCGCCACGCGCTCTGTAAACGCCGCCATAGCTCTCTGCAATAGGACGAGCCTGAGCCTTGTAATCTTCATAGGCGACAGGATCTTCAATTTTTGTATCAACAATGACGTAAGCCGGCATATACTTCTCCTGTAATTGGAAAAGATCCTATCTGATTTGCTTGCTCTGGGAAATTATGCAGCGGACTTAGTATTGTTATCTTTAGGCGAGGGCTGACCTTTACCCTGACGCTTCCTGAAATAGCGTGGGCGCGTTCGTCTGATGATCTTCTTAAACCGCCCGCTGGAACGCACCTCAATCCAATGCAGAGCCTGATTGAGCCAAACAAAGTTTTTCCGATGCCGCCGCACGAACTTGGCAAACCTGCGGCTTGTAGCGATCAGCAGAACCGTCCCCAGCGCCAGCAGCGGTACGCCGGTAGGGATAGGCGTCCAGACCGTCAGCAGGCCCAGCACAATGCAAATGATAGCTGCAAAAACCGAAAGGCCCTTGATCAATAGCTCGACCACCTGTTCGCGTTAACAACAGGTGAGAGTATATTCAGTACTCGTGAAACTTACGTAACACGGGCTTCCAAACTTAGGGCAAATATTGAAAATTCAGGGAAGACGGCAAATTACTCGCAACTTGCCGCCTGCATAATTACCGCTTATGCGCCGCGCTCCAGCAGGGCAACCACTTCAACGTGAGGGGAGTAGAGGAACTGATCAATCGGTACAACGCGCTTGATCTGATAGCCACCGTCCAACAGCTCTCGAATGTCACGAGCAAAACTGGCAGGGCTACACGAAACAGCAACAATCTTTTTGACTGGAGACTTCGCAAGTTCCTGTGCCTGGGCAAGCGCACCAGCACGCGGCGGATCGAACACCACGCCATCAAACCCCTTGCCGAAGTTATCGAGCTCTTTAGCAACAATTGGTCGGCGGAACAGATCCCGGCGTTCAGTCGTAACCTTCTTAAGGCCCTTGGCACGGCGCAGTCCAAGATCAAGCGCTTTCAGCGAAGTTGCTTCGCCTTCCACCGCATGCACATTGGCAAACTGCCCGATCTTGAATGTCAGAGTACCCGCACCGCAGAACAAGTCAGCCACGCGTTTGCAACCACTCAGACCCTCTGAAAGAAGATCGCCCATGGTTTTTTCGGCGCTCAAAGCTGCCTGAATAAACCCGCCGGACGGAATTGGAACAGCCACACCACTCATATCCAGCAGAGGAGGGCGGATTTCGATAATTGTTTCACCATCGACAGTCAGGCGCGCAAAGTTATTTTCAACAGCAGCCTGTGAGAGTTCGAGGTAATGTTTGTCTTTGTTTTTACCCAACCCACCAATGGCAACATCAAGGCCGCTCTGTGTTGTCGTCACGGTGAACTTCAGTTCGCCCTTACGCGGCAGAATTTCACCAGCAAGCTTGCGAAGTCCTGGTACAGCCTTCATGAGCTCAGGCGCAATCACTGGGCATTCTTCAATGTCGACAAGGCGGTTGGATTTGGCTGTGTGATAGCCAAACAGCACTTTATGGCTTGCCTTCACAGCTGCAAAGACTGCACGGCGGCGACTGCCCTTGCCGCAAACCACGACATCTTCCACTGGCGTTTCGATGCCACGGGAGGCCAGAGCGTCAAACACTTGTTGGCGCTTGAAGTCCTTGTAGGAAGCCTCATCCATATGCTGCAAAGAGCAGCCACCACATGTGCTGAAATGCTTGCACACGGACCCGACGCGATGCGGGCTCGGCTCAATAATCTCGTTAAGTTCCGCACGAGCACCTTGCACCAGGGCGCTGACAAGCTCGCTCTCAAGTGTATAGGGAACAAAGATCTGTCCGGCATCGGTCTCAGCAACACCGTCACCCTTATGGGCAAGGCGTGCAATACGGAGGGTTTCTACAGTGGCTTCAGGCTTCTTAGACATGGCACTGCGTTTACAGCGCTGCTCCGATACATGCAATGCTTGATGTCGCGAAGTTTGGCATTCCGTTGGAGCGTGATTGAGCAGCGATGTTTAGTCTTCGATTTGATCTAGGGGAAGCCATCGTTTGTGACGCAAAGGTAATGTGGAAAATTACTGTATAGGTGTGCTGTGCGACACTTTATACTGAGTTTCTGAATAGATTTTGCCGATCTATTTAAAATGTTCTCTGAAATAAACTTTTTGTTTGTCTATTTGATCGATTTCCCAACGGAATATGCGGGTTGCATGCGTATGGTGATACATTCTATGGCTGCAACTTTCCCAAAAAAATCGGCGATGTTCTGTAGGAGTTTTCAATGCCGTCTTTAAAATTAAAAGGGAAATTGACATTTTGGGTTGTCGTGATTGCACTGGTGTCGATGGTTGCCTCATCGGGGTCTGTCTTGTTCATTGGGGCAGGAGTTATCGAAGAACAAGCAATCAGGCTCTCAAACGAAATTGCCAAGGAAAGTGCAGCCGTCGTTAAAGCTGAACTGGATCAATCTTTTGCTGTTGCGCGCAACACAGCCAATGCATTGGACGCACTCAGAAAAAGCGGGGACGCCAATCGTGCAGCTTCAGCTGAGATCCTCAAAGGTGTCCTCCAGAGCAATGAGCAGCTGATTGGCAGCTGGGCCGCTTGGGAGCCTGATGCGTTTGATGGCAAGGATCAGGACTGGGCCAACAAGCCGTTTCATGACCAGACCGGACGATTTATCCCATATTGGTTCCGCTCAGGTGGACAGATAGGCCGGGAAGCACTTGTCGATTATGAAAAGGATGGGGCAGGTGACTACTACTTGCTTGCACAAAGAAGTGGCGATGAGATCATCCTCGAGCCGTACATCTATTCTGTTGGCGGCGTGGATACCCTAATCACGTCTCTTGTTGTGCCGGTGGATGGCTTTGGAGCCAGAGACGGTGTTGCGGGCGTGGACATTGCTCTTTCTGACATTCAGGAGAGACTGAATGGAATGCATCCTTATGAGGAAGGCTACCTCACACTGATCAGCTCTTCCGGAACAATTGTTTCCAATCCAGACAGTCTGCTTGTGTCCAAAGCTGCTGGTACAGCTGGCTTTTCAAAAGCAATTCTTGAGCCGTTAACCTCTGGAAAAACGCGCATTCTACCCAACACGCAAGTCGGCAATGTTGAAATGTTGCAGGTGGGCGTTCCAATTAGCATCGCAAAAACCGAAGAGCCATGGCTGCTGGTCATCACCATCCCACGCAGTAAAATCCTTGAGGCATCCAATCAGATGTTCTCACTTGTCTCTGTCTTGGGCGTTGTACTCGCGCTCCTTGCTGCTCTGGGTGCATGGATATTCGCCAGTTCGTTGAGCAAGCCAATTTCTTCACTGACCCGGGTTATGGGTGAGTTGGCATCAGGAAATCTGCAAGTTGATATCTCGGAGCGCCGCCAGAAGGATGAGATCTCTGACATGATCACAGCGGTGCGTGTGTTCAAAGACAACGCCATCAAAGTCAAGGAGATGGAGGCAGACAAAAGAGAGCAGGAAAACAAGCGCATAGCCGCTGAGAAGGCAACGCGGACCAAGATTGTCTCTGATTTTGAAAAGAGCGTAGGCAGTGTTGTTCAAACTGTTTCATCTGCAGCCACAGGCATGAAGTCACATGCAGAGGTGCTGGAACCAGCTGCCTCAAGAGCACAATCGCGTGCCCAAGCAGGGGCAAATGCGGCTGAGGCAACCTCTGTTAACGTACAAACCGTGAGTTCTGCTGCGGAAGAGCTGACAGCATCCATACGCGAAATTGGAATGCAGGTTGAGCTGGCCTCAAGAACGGTTGCTGTGGCAGTCTCTAAGTCCGAGCAAACCAACATCACCGTGCGTGGTCTTTCCGAGGCCGTGCTGAAAATTGGCGAAGTGATTGACATCATCAATGCGATTGCGGATCAGACTAACCTTCTCGCCTTGAATGCAACCATCGAAGCGGCCCGAGCAGGGGAATCTGGCAAAGGCTTTGCCGTTGTTGCCAATGAAGTGAAAGATCTGGCCAATCAAACAGGGCGGGCAACCCAAAGCATCGCCGAACAGATCAGCGGCGTTCAGGAAGCAACGCAAGGCGCTGTTGATGAGATCGCAGGGATCTCCAAAACCATCAGCGAGCTTGATGAAGTGGCATCCAATATTGCTGCTGCAGTTGAAGAACAAGGCGTGGCAACCAGTGAAATTGCCCGCAGCGCTGAACTTGCATCCAATGGGACCAAGGAAGTCTTTGCCAGCGTGAATGACATTGGCAAAGCGGCTGAAGACACCAGCAACTCGGCTTTGAGTGTGAAAAAGGCGTCTGTGGATCTCACGGATCTAGCAGATGAGCTCAAAGACCGCGTGGAAGGCTTCGTGTCTCAGCTGCGTGCATAAAATTTAAAAGCACACAGGAACATCTTCTCCCGAGCACCTCTGTGCCTCGGGAGAAGGGCTTCAAGAAAACTATAATGGCTTCTTTTGGCAAGCCATCAGGTACTCGGCATTTCCATCACCACCCTTGATCGGGGAGGAAGTGATGCCAAGCACGGACCAGCCCGGCTGTGCATTCATCCACTCTTGCAGCTCAACAGAGATCTGTTCCGCAATCTCTGGTGCAACAAGACCACCTTTCCCAATCCGCTCACGGCCAGCTTCAAACTGTGGCTTGACGAGGAAGACCCCTAAGGCCCCATCTGCAGCAAGTTCAAGAGCTGGTGGGAGGGCAAGTTTCAGGGAGATAAAGCTGACGTCGGAAACCAAAAATGCCGGATGCTGGCCTTCAAGATGCGCGAGAGTCAGCTCACGAGCATTAAGGCCGTCTTTACGGACAACGCGTGGGTTGTTGGAGATCTTATCTGCCAGCTGATCATGCCCAACATCAATAGCATGAACTATCTGAGCATCATGCTCCAGCAGAACCTGCGTGAAGCCTCCAGTCGAGGCGCCAATATCGAGACAAACCTTACCAGCAGGGTCGAACTCAAAATGCTCCAGGCCTTTGATGAGCTTCAATGCGGCGCGGGATACATAGTCAGAGGCCGGATCATCGATAGAGACGTCGGGCTTGCCTGAGATCTTCTGCGAAGGCTTCTTTGCAGGCGTACCATCTATCACGACCGTGTTGCGCAAAATTGCATCACGAGCACGGGCTCGCGTTTCAAAATAGCCATGTTCGACGAGGAATTGATCAAGCCGCATATGTCACCTGACTGGGATGATTAAAAGCTTAGCCTAAAGGCCGAAGCAACCAGCCAGTGCATTTAACAGTTTGTCTGAGAAAAGCAAATTGCCATAACGCATCCAAAGGAATGCGGTGGCTGCGATCAGCAGAAGTCCAACGGCAGCTGTGCCGGCATAGAGAGCTGCATGATCTTTCATATCTTCATCCAAAAAAGGGTGCCTGAATTCCCAGACACCCTAAACTTTTATGAGCTACCAAGCAACTTTCTGATTTTTGGAAGCGCTGTTTCTTCAGGTTCCTGATAGCTGATGGTTCCCACGAAATCCAAGTCACCATTCAGCATATAAACCGCTGCGGTGTGGTCCATGGTGTAATCACCGTCTTCCAATGGTACTTTTCTCGCATAAACGCGGTAGTCTTTAACGACCTTTTTAACCTGGTCGACGGAGCCAGTCAGTGGAACGACGTGAGACCCAAACGCAGCAACATAATCTGCAATAACGTCTGGTGTATCGCGTTCAGGATCAACGCTGACGAAAACGAAGTTCAGGTCATCTGCCTTCGGACCCAGATTATCAATCCATCCCTGCATATCAGAGAGGGTTGTTGGGCACACATCAGGACAGTATGTGAAGCCGAAGAACATCAGAGTTGGTTTGCCATCAAGGTTCTTGTCTGTAAAGACTTGTCCCTTGCCATCAACCAGCTCAAACGGGCCACCGATCTGCACAGTAGCAGCCTGCGGGACATCCTCTTTCACAAACTTCATTACTGTTACAGCAGAAACTGCGGCAACGAGCAATGCGACTGCAGCCCACGCTCCATATCGAATTGTTTTCGCAACGTTCATCTTAATCCACCCGTGCACAGTTCAATTGGTTAGTGGTGCATTTTGCCGGATTTTGCACCCATTTTCATAACTGGGAATGTTACTTCAACTGGACCGGCTTTTTCGAATTCCAGAGTAACTTTGAGCTCTTCACCCATTTTGAATGCTTGGTTCAGGCCCATGAACATGACGTGGTAGCTGCCAGGCTTCAACTCAAGTGTTTCGCCGGCAGGAATAACTACGCCATCGTCCAGCTTACGCATTTTCATGATGCCATCATTCACAGCCATTTCGTGAATTTCAGTGCGCTTGGCATAGCCGGAAACTGCACCTGTCAGGCGCGCATCTTCGCTGCCATTGTTGGTGATAGAAACGAAAGCCCCGCCACCTTTTGCTTTTGGTGGAGTAGCGCGTGTCCAGGCATCTTTAATGGTCAGATCACCGTGTTGAATGCTGTCCGCAAGAGCAGCAGAACCGGTGAATGCAACAAGAGCTGCTGCAACAAGAAGAGCACGTGTTTTCATAATAGTCATCCAAGGAATAGCTCCCTACCTGTAAACTCAGGCAGAAGAGATCAGTCAAATCAGGTTTTGTTGATCAAGGGAAAACCTAGGCGACTGGAGGAGCCCGGATGAGGAAATTATGACCACGGAGGCTTCTGTCAATTACGAGAGCACTATCAAGGGAGAGAGAACCAGCAACCACGAAGGTAGGACTCTGCCAGTTCTCGGGCTCTATCGAAAAATAAGTCGCCTGTTTGGACGTATGCGGGCACATGAACGTGCAATCGCAGCCTATTCCCAGCGGATTTTCGGTATGCGTGGAGCCTTCAATCTTTGCAATTTGTGAGCCTCCCGAAGGGGCGCACAATTGCATGAGCGCAGCAACCGAAGGATCAGCAGCTGCGCCGGAAAAACTCAGGACAAGCAACAGCACTCGGGCCAGCATCGCAACGCCAGCAAGCAAAACGAGCGGATGCCGCTCGCTTCTGAGTACATGTAATGTATTACTCGGCTTGACCATGGGTCTTTCTTAGTTGCTTCCGCTGAGTGTGTCTACACTCAGCCAGAAGGGAATCTGGAATTATCCTGAGTCTCATCAGTTGTAGGCGGATTCTCATCCTCATCATTGCGATTTGGCAAATCACCCACTTCTTCTGATGCCATGCCCTCATCCTGCTCGTAGGCAGGGAACTCTTCAGGCGGAATAACGTAAGGATCTTCGATATCTAGCGGATCAGGCGTAAGCACAGCACCCATGTTGGATGTTGCACCGTATTCGAAGTCTGTCTTCTCCAGATCCTCGTCCGCAGGGCGAATAACCAGGCGGCTGACAACGAAGAGCGCAAGAGCGACTTCAACAAGTGCCACCCATATGAATAGGCCTTCAGGGCCGATGCTGAACATCAGGCCTGCTGCAACGGTCGGTCCAATCATCGACCCGATTCCGTTTGACATCAGAACACCAGAAGATGTCTCGACGTAGTCTTCTGCTTCCACATAGTCGAAGGCGTGGGCAGCAACAATCGCGTATGTCGGCTGACTGGCCATGCCAAGGATCAAGAATACGGTGAATGTGGTCCAGAAGTTTCCGCTCTCAAGCGTAAAGAGCACCAGAGCTGCCGCCGCCGCGGCAAAGCCCAGGAGCAAAATAATGATACGACGGTCTACACGGTCTGACAGACGACCAATCGGCCACTGCGTAATCGCACCACCCAAAACGATGGCTGCTGCAAAATACGCCGCCTCGTTGGTGCTGTAGCCGATCTGCTTGGCATAAAGCGGAGCTAGTGCCCACATGGAGCTGTTGGCAAGACCAATCAGCAGACAACCAATCAGGGCCACAGCGGAGGTCTGATAAAGGTTGATCGGGCGGAAGCGCACCAGCGTAATAGGAGCTGGCTGTACTGCTTTGGTGAGCACAACGGGAACCACAGCAACGCTGACAAAAATGGATGCAATTGCAAATGGCACAAAGGTACTAACGTCAAAGCCAACAATCATCAGCTGGCCACCCATGGTCGCACCCAGGTAGCAGATGATGTAAAGCGACATGACTGTGCCACGGTTCTCATTAGTTGCCCGGTCATTCAACCAGCTTTCGACAACCAAAACGATGCCGGCAAAACACACACCAGTAATGATGCGGAAAAGCGCCCACGCCAAAGGATCCACCAGGATAGGGTGGAGCAGTGCGGCGCCAGACATCAAAGACACCAGTGCAGCAAATGCACGGATATGACCGGCCCGTAGAATGAGAAACGGACCAAACAAACACCCAATCACAAAGCCAATGTAAAAACTGGACGAGATCAGACCAATCTGGAGGTCTCCAAATCCGGCCAAATCAGCTTTGAGGGGGATAAGCGTCGAAGAAAGTCCATGCCCTGCAAGAATCAGGGCGGTGGACAGCATCAAGGACGCAAAGGTTGCAAGCAGCAGTATCATGCGCGCACCAGCCAACGATGTAAAACTGAGTTCACACTACATATCATATGCAAAAAGAAAATAAGGAGAGCAGCGAAAGCTGCCCCTCATTTAATTTTTTGATGAGTTATGAACACAAATACAATGTTCTACACCAGCCTTAACGGCAAATCCTCTGCTTTACCAAGGGTTTCAAAGACACGGCGCACAATCCCTGATGCATCTAGTCCCGCATCTTTGTACATCGTCTCCGGCTTTGCGTGGTCCTGGAAAACGTCCGGCAGGATCATGCTGCGAACTTTAAGAGACCCATCAAGCAAACCGTTGTCAGAGAGGAACTGAAGCACCTGGCTTCCGAAGCCGCCAATGGAACCTTCTTCGATGGTGATCAGTACATCGTGCTCTTTGGCAAGGCGCCCGATCATCTCAGTATCAAGCGGTTTGGCAAAGCGTGCATCGGCAACCGTTGTTGAAAGACCTGCCGCATCAAGCGTATCAGCAGCCCTCAAGGCTTCCTGCAGGCGGCCACCCAGTGAAACCAGAGCAACGCGGGAACCTTCTTTAACAATGCGGCCTTTACCGATCTCCAAAGGCATGCCGACTTCCGGTAGGTCAATGCCAATGCCTTCACCGCGCGGGTAACGGAAGGCAATAGGGCCTTCATCATAAGCTGCAGCGGTGGAAACCATATGGACCAGCTCTGCTTCATCACCCGGTGACATAACAACCATGCCCGGCAAGCAGGAGAGGAACGCGGTATCAAATGAACCTGCGTGTGTCGCACCATCCGCACCAACAAGGCCAGCGCGATCAATCGGGAAGCGTACAGGCAGTTTCTGGATCGCAACATCGTGGACAAGCTGATCGTAGCCACGCTGGAGGAAGGTCGAGTAAATCGCACAGAACGGTTTGAAGCCCTCAGAGGCAAGGCCGGCGGCGAATGTCACAGCATGCTGTTCAGCAATACCCACATCGAACATGCGGGTTGGGTGAACCTTTTCAAACACATCCAGACCAGTTCCGTCCGGCATCGCGGCTGTGATGCCAACGATCTTCTCGTCTTTGTTTGCTTCTTCAATCAATGCATTGGCAAAAACGCGAGTGTAGGCAGGTGCGTTCGGCTTCGGCTTGGACTGTTCACCCGTCACAACATCAAACTTGGCAACAGCGTGATACTTGTTGCTGGCGTTCTCAGCAGGCAGATAGCCTTTGCCCTTTTGGGTCACCACATGAACGAGGATTGGACCTTCTTTAGCGTCCCGAACGTTTTTCAGGACAGGCAAAAGGTGATCCAGATTGTGTCCATCAACGGGGCCAACATAGTAGAAGCCAAGTTCTTCAAACAAAGTGCCGCCGGTAAAGAAGCTGCGGGCAAACTCTTCTGCCTGCGCTGCTTTTTCCTGCAGAGGTTTTGGCAATGCGCTTGCGACCTGCTTAGCTGCCTCGCGGAAGCCCTTATAAGTCTTGCCAGAAACAAGACGCGCGAGGCTCGCGGAAAGGGCACCAACAGGTGGAGCGATCGACATGTCATTGTCGTTCAAAATAACGATCAGGCGGGAGTTCAGTGCGCCCGCATTGTTCATGGCTTCATAAGCCATGCCAGCGGACATCGCGCCATCACCAATCACAGCGATCACATTGTTATCGCCGCCAGCAAGGTCGCGGGCCACAGCCATGCCAAGGCCAGCTGAAATAGAAGTGGAAGAGTGTCCGGCACCAAATGGGTCGTAACCACTCTCGGAGCGCTTGGTGAAGCCACTCAGGCCGCCATCCTGACGCAGTGTGCGAATACGCTCTTTGCGGTCAGTCAGAATTTTGTGCGGGTAACACTGGTGTCCTACATCCCAGATCAACCGATCTTTGGGCGTGTCGAAGACATGGTGGAGCGCAACGGTGAGTTCAACAACACCTAATCCAGCTCCTAAATGCCCTCCTGTAACAGAAACAGCATCAACCATCTCCTCTCGAAGCTCTTCAGCAACTTGTTGAAGGCGGTCCTCGGGGACCTTTTTGAGATCAGATGGGTTTTGAATTTGATCTAGCAGGGACATCAGGGTCTTCTTAAGTCTTTTGACTATTTGGCAGCTTAACACAGAACGACCCGACCATGGCATATGTTCTAAATTATGGCCGAAACGACTGTCTTCCGTAATTGACCACGATTATAGCAAGCCTGCCCTCTGTGCAATTGCCTGTCATGAATAATTGATCGTTTATGCTAGGTCCTTTTGTAGGGATGCCTCTTCAAAACCTGTGTCAATAGGGGATGAGAACGTATTTTTTTTCATTTGCTAGTATTAATTGCGCTTTTGTCACCCCATGGGGTGATGCAATCTGCGACGAAACGTCCTATGTCGAATGTGTGGTCGATGGGGCCACGTGCACAGTGATCGACTTGGGGCTACGGTTTTCGTAGCCCCCTTTTTTTTGCCTATACCAATATCCGGCGATAAATGAAGAATACTTGTCGATTTAAACTAGATCGCCCGGTCGGTTATACGATCTATCCAGTGCTTTGTATTCTCTGTCTTGAAATAATATTCTGTGAAATATCTCCTATTAAGTATTGTTCCAATTAAAACTTATCGGCTCAATAGAATAACGGGTGTGTTATGTGCTCAATAGTTTTTGTCCAATTTTATTTAGTAGGCTAAATAATAAATTATCACGAAATTTTTATCATTTAAGTAAAACGACGTTCCTGATGAATCAGGTGCAAACAAAAACCCCGCTCAAGGCGGGGTCTGTTGAAAAAATGAACGCGTGTACTGGAGTGAAAATTCTAGTTATTGTGTTTGGAACTAGAATTTCAATTCCATATTAGCTGAATTTATTGTTCATCCAGCGCTTCTGTGCCAACTGCGTTTCCAGATGTGTTCATCTGGATTTTCTCTACCTTCTCTTCAGCAGCTTTGAGCAAGCCATCGCACTTTTCACGCAAGGCTTCTCCCCGAGCATAAAGCTCAATGCTCTTTTCCAGAGGCACGTTGCCTTGCTCCAGATTGCGAACAATGGTTTCCAGCTCAGCTAATGCTTGCTCAAAGGAAAGGTTTTCAATGGAACCGGCTGCTTCTTCTGTCACCAAACTGTCCTCGCTCAGTCGGGAGTAGGTGCACTCCCAATTAGTAATCCATCAATGTCATTACATGAGCGGCGGCAGATCGCGCAAGACCTTCCAGATCATACCCACCTTCTAAAAGGGAAACGACACGTCCCTGACAGCAATCATCCGCAATTTCGATGAGTTTGCGGGTCGCCCACGCAAAATCCAGCTCTGTGAGGCGCAGGCCACCAAGTGGATCGCGTTCATGAGCATCAAAGCCCGCGGAGATAATAATCAGATCCGGTGAGAATTCACGGATACGCGGCAAAATCGCGTAATCAAGGGCCTCGCGGAACTGAGTTCCATCATCGCCTGCCGTGAGTGGGGCGTTGACAATGTTGTTGTGCTCACCCGTTTCATTCACGGCACCGGTGCCCGGAAACAGCGGCATTTGGTGAGTGGAGGTGTACATCACGGTTGGATCGTTCCAGAAGATTTCCTGAGTGCCGTTTCCGTGGTGAACGTCAAAATCCATGATCGCCACACGCTCAAGCCCATAAACGTCCTGTGCATAGCGGGCTGCAATTGCCGCATTGTTAAACAGGCAAAAACCAGAGGTAAGAGCTGACTCCGCATGGTGTCCTGGAGGCCGGCATGCCGCAAAAGCGTTGGAAACGCGTTTACTCATCACCTCATCCACACAACGTGTAGAGCCGCCAACAGCCCGCATCGCCGCCTCCCAGCTGCCCGGAGACAGATTGGTGTCTGGCGCAAAGTCGATAAGGCCCTCTTCAGGGTTCATATTGTGGATGGAGTTGATGTAGTCAGAGCTGTGAACCCGGGCAATATCCTGAAACGTTCCGAATGGCGCGATATCGCGATCCAGCATGAAGAACCTTTCGTTCTCCAGCATACGATCAATAGCCCGCAAACGGTCGGGACGTTCTGGATGACCAAGCGGAGTAAGATGATTTAAAAAAGCCTGATGGTGCAGCAGCAAAGTACTCAAGATATTGAACCCGTTAAAAATGAAGTCAGGTACACAGCCAATTTTAGAGCTCGTTCCAGTAGCGAAGTTGGAGCGTGAAGTGAGCACACTTACTCTAGTGTGATGGCACCTAAATCCAATCCTGTGAAAAATTGGGCGAATTACATATACAAGTCCACATTGCCGAGCAGTCTGTCAATTGTACACCCCTCCAGTTTATCTCGGTAATTGGGATGAGGTGCCGATAAATCTCAGTGGTTATGCCTGCGTGGAATGCCCAGCTGTCCCGTGAGTAAGACAAGAAAAATCCGGAGTGCGTGTATAACACGCAACCCCGGATTAAAGGTGCGAGCAATCTGTGTTGCTCGTGGGGGAGGTCCGCTGCATCTCTAAGAAATACATGACTGTAATATTGGGCCAATTCTTTAAATTTGCACGCTGATTCTTCCCCCACTCCTTGAATTCATACTGAGCGGAAAGAGAAAAGGTTAACACCTATTCTTTAGGTGTTGCATAAATACAAGGAAATCTACAATAAGCCCAAAGTATTCAGGGGTAGTTATCCTGTGCTCTCAACGGGTTGCGCCAGAGAGATCTTGGGAAAATACAAAGAAGAAGGCAAAGCGCTGTCTGTTTTCAGTGTTCTGAACAGCGTTTAATCGCGGGGAGCAGCAGCGCGGGCAAGGCGATCATTAATAGCTTCCCCCAGTCCATGATGAGGGATTGGCATGACCGCAATTTTTCCGTTTTCTCCAAGGTCGGCCTGACGCAATGCAGTAAACAAGCGTGCAGCAGCCTCGGTCAGATCTTCTGAGTCGCTGAGAGGAACCAGCTTGGCAGCTTTATCGGAGCCTTTGGGCAGATTAGCGCCAAAGGTAATCAACGCTTCCCCTTCCGCCACATCCTCTGCATTCAGGCGAATGTGGGAGTTGGGAGCGTAGTGGGATGTCAGCATCCCGGGCGCCATTGGGGCGCTGTCGTCTGTTCCTGCACGCACCAATGTTTCACCAAGCACAGCTTCAATGTCTTCACGGGCCAGACCACCCGGCCGCAGAAGTGTTGGGCGGTCCCCCACAAGCGAGACGATTGTTGATTCAACACCTACAGAGGTCGCCCCGGAATCGATGAGGTAACACAAGTGATCTTTAAGATCGTTGATAACATCTTCTGCGGTCGTGCCGCTGATCCGCCCGGAAAGGTTGGCCGAAGGTGCCGCCAATGGGCGCCCGGTATGCTTGCACAATGCCCGCATCACCTCGGAGCGAGGCACTCGGAGTGCGATTGTCTCAAGGCCTGCTACAGCAAGATCAGAGACCGGGCTGGTCGGCCGCTTCGGCAACACAAGAGTCAACGGCCCCGGCCAGAAGGCTTCGGCCAGTTTGAGAGCACGGTCATCAAAAAAAGCGTGGGTTTGTGCTGCTTCCAGACTGTCTATATGAGAAATTAAGGGGTTGAAACTTGGACGCCCTTTCGCCTCATATATACTCGCACAGGCTTTGCCATTGGTTGCATCTGCAGCCAATCCATATACCGTCTCAGTAGGTATCGCGACGAGTTTCCCATCGCTCAGCGCATCGCAAATATCCTGAAAAATTTGCGTGTCTTCCAACTGGGTGTCAGATGGGTGTAAGCGCCAGAGTTTCATACCTTTTCTTTCTTACTAAGACGAATGTAGGGGGCAACCTGCCTCTAAGGGACGCTTGACGTATAGGTTAATCACACTACTGTCCCAAACAGGAAAAATTCTGTAGCGGCTTTTTGATGGGCAAAAGCCAATTCGTCAAGTCGCTATAGCGTATTCCCGAGACGTGAGCGTCGGTTTTCGGATGAGAGTATGCGCAAATATACGCGTATTTCCGAGGAGTGGCCGCCAGCTGTCGGCAAGGACTACGCGTAAATACATCTCTAAGGCGGTTTGCTGGCCCTATATGGAAGGCAGGTGGCCTTAGAAGGGGAGGAAAACAAAATGTATCGTGCACCACTGAGTGAAATTGTATTCACGCTGAAAGAAGTAGCAGGTTTAGGACAGCTTCAGGCGCAGCCGGGACAGGAAGAGCTTTCAGACGATTTGATCGAAGCTATTCTGGGCGAGGCAGCAAAGTTTGCAGAGGAAGAGATCGCGCCTCTCAATAGGGTTGGAGATGAAAATCCGGCACAATTGATCGATGGAAGCGTCAAAACCTCTCCGGGCTGGAAAGAGGCTTACACCAGTTGGCGTCAGGGCGGCTGGAGTGCGCTGACAGGTGATCCGGAGTACGGAGGGCAGGGCCTTCCAAACATGCTCCACGTCGCTGTGTTTGAAATGTGGAATGCGGGCAGCATGGCTTTTACCTTGTGCCCAACACTCACCACAGGCGCTGTAGAGGCTATTGAGAAGCACGGCTCCCCGGAACTCAAAGCAAAGTACCTTGAAAAGCTCACTAGCGGCGAGTGGACAGGCACAATGAACCTGACTGAGCCACAGGCTGGCTCAGACCTGAACGCTCTGCGTGCCAAAGCAGAGCCTGTGGGAGACGGGTCCTACAAAATCTCTGGTCAGAAGATCTTCATCACTTATGGCGATCACGATATGACAGACAACGTGGTCCATCTGGTGCTGGCTCGCTTGCCGGACGCACCTGCTGGAACACGTGGCATCTCACTGTTTGCAGTGCCAAAGTATTTCGTCAATGACGATGGCAGCCTTGGCGAGAAGAACGACGTGACCGTAGCTGGTGTGGAACACAAGCTCGGTATCCATGGCTCTCCAACCTGCACCATGTCTTTTGGCGATAGGGGCGGTGCAATCGGTTGGCTCATTGGCGAAGAAAATAGAGGCCTCGCCTGCATGTTCACCATGATGAACAACGCCCGCCTTGCAGTGGGTGTGCAGGGTCTCGGCATCGCAGAGCGAGCTTTCCAGGAGTCTCTGGCGTTCTCACTGGATCGCAAGCAGGGCCGCGGTGTCGGGTCAAAGACCGACGGTATGGATCCGATCGCAGTTCACCCGGATATTAAGCGTACACTTCTCTCCATGAAGTCGCAGACGCAGGTTGCCCGTGCAATCTGTTACGCCTGCGCACATGCGCTGGATATGGCGAAAGTCGCGCCGGATGCGGATCAGAAGAAGTTCTGGGCAGAGCGTGCTGGCTTACTCACACCAATCGCAAAAGCCCTCTCCACTGATTTTGGTGTTGATGTGGCCTCTCTTGGTATCCAGATCCATGGCGGTATGGGCTTCATTGAAGAAACCGGCGCAGCCCAGCATCTGCGTGATGCGCGCATCGCTCCGATCTATGAAGGCACCAACGGCATTCAGTCCATCGATCTGGTGATGCGCAAGCTGCCAATGTCTGGTGGTGATCAGGTCCGCAGCCTCATCGCTGAGATCAAAGAGATCGCTGCAAGTGTAAACGCAGACAATACCGGCGAGCTGGGTGATCTTGGCACCAAGCTTGATGCAGCGGTTGCTGACTTGGAAACCGCCACCGAATGGATGTTGAGCGCACAGGCTGACGGGAAAATCCCGGAAGCGCTTGCAGGTGCGACACCATATCTGCGTTTGGCAGGCATCACTCTGGGCGCTGGCTTACTGGCAAAAGGTGCTCTGGCATCCAGGGATGCACCGGAGACGTTGAAGAAGCCACGCTACCTGATGGCGCGCAGCTTTGCAGAAACTGTTTTGGGTGAGAGCGCACCGCTGAAAGACGACGTAACACGTGCAGCTGAAGCAATCCTTGCATTCGACGCTGCTGAGCTTGCCTGATCCAAGAGGCAGTCAACCGTATTTAAAAGGTGAGGCTGAACAGGCCTCACCAATCAGTTTGGGAGGGACACATGATCAGTATTGAACGGGACGGCGCAGTCCAGATCATCCGCATGGACCGCGTAGAAAAGAAAAATGCACTGACACAGGCCATGTACATGGATATGGCAGATGCGTTGAAGACAGAAGACGAAAGCATCCGCTGCCATGTCATGCTTGGCCGCCCAGGCGTATTCACCGCAGGCAACGACATCGCAGATTTCCTCAAGGCAGCAATGTCAGGCGAAGGCCTGGAAGCTGGCGGTGTTGGCAAATTCCTCGGCGCACTTCATGAACCATCCAGACCTGTAATCGCAGGCATCGACGGTCCTGCTATCGGTGTGGGCACCACCATGTTGTTCCACTTCGACATGGTGTTTGCGACAGAAAACGCGCTCTTCAAAACGCCGTTCACCGACCTTGGCATCATTCCTGAAGCGGGCTCAACGCTGATCGGCCCAGAGACAATGGGCTACCACAAGGCGTTCGAACTGCTGGCACTGGGTGAGAGCTTCACGGCTGAGATGGCAAAGGAAGCAGGCTTCGTCAATCACGTGGTCTCTCCTGATGAGCTGGAAGACCGTGTGCTTGCGATCGCGCAGAAGGTTGCATCCAAGCCTCAAAACGCCCTGCGCATTTCCAGAGAACTACTGCGTGGCAAGCGTGAGCCGCTTGAAAAGCGCATTTTTGAAGAAATCGGCCTCTTTGCTGAACTGCTCAAGTCTGATGAGGCCCGCGAAGCCTTCATGAAGTTTATGAGCAAAGCTTAACTCGTTCAGATGCGGTGTTCAGCACCGCATCTCAATTCAGGAATTTGGGGGAAACATGGGAAGTCTGAAGGGTAAAACACTGTTCATTACCGGTGCATCTCGTGGAATTGGCCTCGCGATTGGCAAGCGGGCAGCACAAGATGGCGCGAACATTGTGATCGCTGCAAAAACGGCAGAACCGCATCCTAAGCTGGAAGGAACGATCTACACAGCAGCCAAAGAGATTGAGGATGCCGGAGGTCAGGCGCTCCCGCTCGTGGTTGATGTGCGAAGCGAAGAGAGCGTTGAGAATGCAATGAAGGCGGCGGCTGAAAAGTTCGGTGGCATCGATATTGTGGTCAACAATGCCAGTGCGATCAACCTGACACCAGTTCAGAAAATCGACATGAAGCGCTTTGACCTCATGCACCAGATCAACACGCGTGGCACCTTACTCTGCTCTAAGCTGGCAATCCCGTATCTGAAAGAAGCAGAAAACCCGCATATCATGATGCTTTCTCCGCCGCTGGATATGCAGGAGAAGTGGTTTAAGAACCATACACCGTACTCCATTGCCAAGTACGGCATGAGCCTTGTTGTACTGGGACTTGCCGGAGAACTGCGCTCTAAGAAGATTGCTGTAAACGCTCTTTGGCCGCGCACGACCATTGCCACGGCTGCTGTTCAGAATCTGCTTGGCGGCGATATGATGGTTCAGGCAAGCCGGACACCAGACATTCTGGCAGATGCCGCGCATCTGATCTTCACAAAACTGGCAGCAGACACCACCGGCAACTTCTTCATTGATGATACATTGCTGGCGGAAAACGGTATGACCGATTTTGACAAGTACCGCGTGAATCCGAAAGTGAATCTGCAGCCAGATTTCTTTGTTCCAGATGACAGCGTAGCGCCAGTCAGCTTAGCTGCAATCGAAGCTTAGCTTTGCTCGTTGAAGCACATAGCTTTTGAGAAATTCAAAGCGTGGTAAAATAAAAGGCGGGGTGACCCGCCTTTCTCATTGGTAATGATCAGTCGAACTCTGGACCGCGTGCCGAATATGGCTTCACTTCTTTCCAGACGCGCATCAGATTTTCAAGTTCTTCATCTGTCTGTTCTGGCAAGACAATCTCAAGCCCAACAAGAAGATCGCCATGGCCACCTTCTTTCTTCGGCAGACCCTTGTCTTTAAGGCGCATGGTCTTTCCGCTGCTGGTGTTGGCAGGGATTGTCAGGTTAACCGCACCGCTGAGAGTTGGAATGCGTACTTTGCCACCAAGAACGGCTTCATAAAGGGTGAGGGGGACATCTACACGAACATCCTCTCCATCCACTTTGAAGAGCTTATGTGTGGAAATGCGGACTTCTACCAGCGCATCTCCAGCCTGACCACTCTTGGCAGAGGCAAAACCTTGCCCTTTCAGGCGGATCTTGTCGCCGCTCTGCGTGCCAGCCGGAATTTTTACATTCACCGTCTTGCCGCTTGGCAGCTTCACCTGAACCTTGCCATGGTGGGCAAGATCTTCAAGTGTCACCCGTGCAATCAGGTTGGCATCAGCTCCCTTGGTAGGGCCAGCATGGAAATGAGATTCTCCACCGCCTGCGCTGCGGCGTTTGCCGCCGCCAAAGCCACCAAGAATATCATTGAGGATATCGTCAAAACCGCCAGCATCCTGAGGGCCGCCGGCACCGCCGTGGCCTTCGCCAAAGCCCTGCTCAAACCGGAAACCACCACGACGCCCTGAATTACGGAAACCTTCAAAGCCACCGCCGCCACCCGGGCCGCCATAAAACTTGGGTTTGCCATCCGCGTCTATCTCACCGCGATCAAACTGTCCGCGCTTATCTTTGTCGCCCAAAATTTCATAGGCTTGGTTCGCTTCAGAGAAGCGCTCCTTAGCCTTTGGATTGTCTGCATTCTGGTCTGGGTGGAACTGTTTGGCCAGTTTGCGAAACGCTTTCTTGATCTCTGCCTCACTGGCATTTTTGCTAACACCAAGAACAGAATAGGGATCTCTCATCGTCATCCATCAAATTGAAATAAGGGCAGTTTATAACTCACCCATTACATAACCTTGAGTTCGATGGGGCGCAAGCAGCCGTAGCCGAACTTAGCTAATCAGACGTGAGTATTTCAGTGGTTTTAATCTAGTAGGCCACGTCGCATTTGCGAAACTGAAGCGAGGAAGAGTTATTCAGTGACAGTTGCATCGGTTTGGAACGGAGCAAGCTGGACAATCTTCATTTTACGATTGGTATCCGGGCAGCTGCGCCCCTGATAGGCTCTGACGCCGCCAACAGTGTTTGCGCTGGTCACAAAATCAGTACAACCCGCAATGCTTTCTGTTTTATCAACAGACATGAGAGAGGTGATTGTGCCGCTATTGCCGCTGACAGGATTGGTCCAGGCCATAGGTGCAAACCGGTGCTTGGTTTGCCCGCTCTCGTTCAGAGCTTCCTCAATGGTATTCGTAATAACCGTACGGTCGGTGCGATGAATCTCGCTATCCGCGACCTTTTGCTTGGTATCAACTGCCTCTGTCAGGTTCAGAGGTTCTTGATACTCACTGTTGTTCACAGATATGGACATTTGAGTGCAGGCAGGAAGTGTCAGCAAGAGCGAAGCCGAGACAAAACACGACTGGCGTAAACGGGTTTTCTTGCTATACAAAACTGCCATATTACTACTAGAGCCTCAGGTTGAATCCGTTGTTTTAACGAATTCCGGTTCATCCACAGTGTGAGGATCCTAAAGGGACTATTAACTATGAATGGTGACATCCAAAATCTGGAAGAAAAGTTTACAAATAGTTACTCTGAAAGCGTAGAGGTTCCTTTTCAACTATTTGGTGAATGGCTTGCGCTTGCAGAGAAGAGCGAGCCCAATGATCCTAATGCCATGTCAGTTGCGACTGTAGACGAGAATGGCATGCCCAATGTACGGATGTTACTCCTTAAAGGTTACAGTCCACAGGGTTTTGTGTTTTATACAAACTTTGAAAGCACAAAAGGCCGCGAAATTCTTGCTCACCCTAAGGTTGCTTTGTGTTTTCACTGGAAAAGCTTGCGCAGGCAAGTTCGGGTACGTGGCAATGTTATCCACGTAACTGAAGACCAGGCTGACGAATACTACAACTCACGGCCACGAAAAAGCCGCATTGGTGCGTGGGCGTCCAAACAATCCCGCCCATTGGAAAGCCGCTTCGCGCTTGAAAAAGAAGTTGCCAAATACGCTGCTAAATATGCTGTTGGTGATATTCCGCGTCCTGGGTATTGGAGCGGTTGCATTTTGCAACCATTGGAAATCGAATTCTGGCACGATCGTGCCTTCCGCCTGCATGACAGGTTTGTCTTCAAAAGAGACAATGCAGAAGACCAGTGGGATAAGGTACGTCTGTATCCATAATGCATTTCAGATGAAGGCAGAGCGCATCACAAACATGGTGCGCTTGGTCATTTATCAGCGCTAGAACATGAGCCGCTATTGAAAGCAAAATTAGATATGGGGCAGGGCTGCGGGATCGTCACGCAGAAGACATAACGGTTGATGCTTTTACAGGCTCGGCAAGAAATAAGGCGGCTCGCAATCCTGCGGGTCGCCTTCTTTGTTCAGATAACCAGACGCCCGTTCAGCCATCAAGTCTCTGTAAAGCCATGCCCTAATAAGGCGTGGCTTATGCATTGAAGCAGTCATCAATGTGATTGGAATACATAATCAAGCAATTCAGTTCTTGAAAAACAAGCTGGAATCTCTGATTTGTAGCCCTGACGCATCAGTCCGTCGGAAGAGGATATTCTTCCTGAACCTTAGGCTGATATGCCTCTTTCTGCTTGCCGTTACAGCAGTTCGCAGCATTGACAGCCTGAATGCCCACTGGACGATAAAGTTTGTCCAGATCAGGTTTAGCGTTTTTCTTTTGTTGCTCAGTCGTTCCGAAGGCCATTTTAGTCCGTCCCCTTGGGACAAGTTGTGTTGCAGAAATCGCGATGCTTATCCGGAATGAGTAGCCGGATAACCCGATATAAGCGTCAGCTCATATGCAGGAGTGATACTCAAATCGGGCATGAATATGTTAGCGCCAAAAAAACTAAAAAAGCCAATCTAATTTCGAGGGGGGAATTTCCCAATAAACTCAGCAATTTGAATGCATGAAACATGACGTTAACTAATTGCTCAGCAGGCTTTCCGGAAATTATTATTATTATACAAAAGGATAGGATCTCAGGTTGTGAGCTAGTTAAAATTATCGCGACTAAACCATTAATGTATCAGGCTATTTTGAGTGACATTTGGCCGCGATTTCCCAGACTGCGAAACTGACAAAAAACTGTGTATTTAGTGTGCCAGGAAGCTTGTGGCCGATTGATTAGCATCGCTCATAGTGATTGGTGCTCGTAATACTCTGTGTAAGTGCGTAGATTGAGCCGCTTGCATAAGAACTATTCTGCTCGGGTAATCGCCCGAAGACGGTCTCCCATATAAGCCGTCAAATGCGCTGAAGGAAAATGACAATGAACGTGCGCGCCGTACTGTTTGATCGCGATGGAACTCTCATTGATTTCAATAGGACATGGGGCACGGTGCTCCAACATGTTCTGATGGATCTGGCAGATGGAAATTTGAAACTGGCTACCGAGCTTGGCCATCTCGTGAAGTTTGATTACGCCAGCTGTGCCTGCCAACCGGGTAGCCCAATTCTGACTAATCCACCAAGCGGTTACAGCGAGCCGTGGGCCAATCATCTTGGTGTTGAGTTCAACCGCGCGTTCCTGGACCGTATTGAAGACCTTATTCTGGACCATGCTGCAGACTGTGTTGCAGCATTTGATGATACAGCATCATCAATCAAGGCTTTGGCTGCGGCTGGTTTGCCGATCGGTCTGGCGACAAATGGCACAGAAGCAAGCGCCGTTGCGCAGCTGAAGCGCCTTGGCATTTTCGACTACTTCACCTTCGTTGTGGGCTACGACAGCGGACATGGTGAAAAACCAGAACCGGGCCAGCTTTTTGGATTTGCAGAGCACACAGGTATCGAGCCTCGGCACATCGCCATGGTGGGTGACAGCCTTCACGACATGCATGCAGCCCAAAACGCAGGCATGGTGCGGGTCGCCGTAACAACCGGCGCTTTGACCGCTGAAGAGCTGAAGGACCACTGTGATCACCTGCTCGACAGCCTGACCGATCTTATCGATCTGGTTGGTCTGAAGACAGCAGCTGAGGGCGCTGCTGCTTAATATTGCCTCCCGAATGCGGCGGTTCATCCGCCGCAACTCCCTCTCTCAAAATCTGCGCGAAAATAATAGCAGTATTCAACCCTCGGTAATTCTGAACTGCTAGTATCTGGTATCGTAAAGTAAAGAGCTGTAACCTTCATGCCGAATGGTTACGTTGAACTCTGAGCTGCAGATTGAAGAGAGTGGGATAGAATGACCCTGCAATTGCCCTCAAGACATTCCCGCACTGCCTTGCGCAGTCGTCGTATCGGCGCAATTGCGATTCCGTTTCTTATTCTCTCCGTTGCTGGCCATTACTTCGAGTTGTTCAACACAGAGGTGCTGCTCGTTCTCTTCGTGATCGGCTTTTTCATGGGGGCTGCTGCCATTGTGCTGGCCGCCATGGCCGTGGTTGATCTGTGGAACAACGGCGGCAAAGGGTTTGGCAACAGCTTTCTGGGCACGTTTTATGGTGCCATCGTCCTCGCCCCGCTTTTCATCGCCACACTGGGACTCTACCTGTTCCCGCCACTCAATGATGTCTCAACAGATATGGATGAGCCGCCTGCGCTGATTGCCGGAGATCGTATTGATGATGAAATCGAGCAGGACAAGCAGCTCATGCAAAAGGCCAGCTATCCAGACATCGTCCCGCGCCGGTTCCGCCTGCCTCCTCCTGAGCTGCACAACGCTGTTTCCAGCGTCGCCTCCAGTATGGGGTGGAAAGTGATTTATGAGTTGCCCGCGGGTTTCCCGGATGAGCCCACCTACCTGCTCATGGAAGCGCGCATGCCATACTTCTCTTTGAAGGATGATGTCGCCATTCGCATACAGCCCGATAGAGTAGGTACACTTTTGGATATCCGCTCTGCCTCCCGCTTTGGCAGTCATGATTTTGGCACCAATGCCCGCCGTATAAGAGGGTTTCTGGCAAGTCTGGATAAAGTGCTCTTGCAAAACTATGGCATCACAGCCCGGGTTGAAGAGCCTGAGCTGGTCCTGCAGGACGAGGCCGAAGAGCCGCCTCGGATAAAAATCTCAGAGAGGGTGCCACTGCTGGAAGCTCCGCTAGAACTGCCACCTTCAATTGCATCCATGTTGAAAGAGCGTGGGACCGCGCCAATCCCCTCACAAAAGCCTGCACAGTAAACGGCCTGCACCTGTCAAAGGAGCTGCTGCCAGTTTGGTAAGTATGATCCGGAGATAAAAGCAGGCCCAGAAACGACATAACCAGCGCCGGGGAAGCACTGGTTATGAAAGCTTGCGTGAACAACGAGTACCGCTTTAAGGCTATCGCGAAACTCTGAGAGTTCTGAAGCCGGGGAAGCCGTTGAACTCTATAAATTCAATATGACTCATTTAATAGCATATGTGTGTGATAATTGTCACGACCTCACAAAAAAATACGCCCAGAAATGGGCGTATCTTTGATAACTCAAAATATAGCTTTGAAATCAAGCGTTTGTTTGGATGCGAAGATCTGCAAAAACATCTTCCAAACGTTTGATAGCCTCTTCAACAGTCGATTTTGGACAGGCCAGATTGAACCGCAGGAACGTTTCTCCGCCTTTTCCAAACGTGCTGCCGATGTTGACGGCGACCTTCGCCTGCTTCTGGATTCGAGCGACGATCTCATCAAACGGCAGGTCAACATTTTTAAAATCGACCCACTGCAAATAGGTGCTCGCCATGCGCATCACTTTAGCACCAGGGATAGCAGCTTCCAGCCCCTCAATCAGCAGCTCCTGATTGGCTGCAATGTAATCGCAAGCCTCAGTGAGCCACTCATCGCCATGGTTGTACGCCTCAGTTGTGGCCTGTGAACCGAGCGGGGTGGCGTGAACTCCACAAGCTGTAAAGACCTTGCGGATTTTATCACGCAGCTCTTTGTTGCTGATGATGCACGCAGCTGTCGCAAAACCGGCCAGATTGAAGGTCTTGGAGGCAGATGTAAATGTAATCGTCCGCTCAGTAATCGCCTCAGACAAGGTCGAGGTGACCACATGCTTGGAGCCATCCAGAATGAGATCATGGTGGATCTCATCAGAGATGATCAGGATGTTATGCTCAAGGCAGAACTCACAAATGCGGGTCAGTTCCTCTGCAGTCCAAACACGACCACCCGGGTTGTGAGGGCTGCAGAGCAACAGGATCTTGGTGCGTTCATCAATCTGATCGGCCAGATTGTCGAAGTCCATGTAATAAGCGCCATCACGCTCAATCAGCTGGCTTTCTACAAGGCGGCGGTTGTTGTCGCGCACGGCACGGCCAAACGCGTGGTAAACTGGTGAGAACACCAGGACGCCATCACCTTCCTCAGAAAATGCCTGAATAGCCATGGAGTAACCAGCAACAACACCGGGCACTGTTGTGATCCAGTCTGGAGAGACATCGAACTGGTGACGACGCTTCATCCAGGAAATGACAGCCTCTTTGTAAGGCGCATCATTACCGTAATAGCCGTTAATTCCGTGCTCCGCAGCACGGGCAACCATGTCGTTCACGGCTTGCGGAGGGCGGAAATCCATATCTGCAACCCACATCGGCAAACCGTCATCAGGACTGATGCCATAGCGACTTTCCATCTCATCCCATTTAAGAGAATGAGTGTTTCTGCGATCGATCTTCTGGTCAAAAATACTGGTCATTACGTCTCTAAGTGTTGGAGAGATCGGTTTCTCTGGGGTGTCCTGACAGTGTGTAAGCTGAGCTATGTCAGCTCACGCAACGTGAATTTTGCGGAGAGTGTAACCTTCGCATCGCACATGACAACCCCTTGAGCGATGAGATCATCCAGTTGTGCAAGAACATTGAGCGCCGCTGCCCCATGCAGCTTTGGGTCCACGTCCGTGTAAATGGCTTTCACCATGCTCATGACCTCATCATCCCCCGCACGCAAACGCTCAAGAATAGCATCGGAGCGCATCTGGCGATGCTGCTTCAGCTGGGGGAGAAAGACCTTCGGGTTGTTTACCTCGCCGCCATGGGACGGGAAATAACGGGTTTCACTGCGCGCCATGAGCTTGTCCAGTGACTTCATATAGGCGTTCATGGACCCGTCTGGTGGTGCCACAATGGTTGTAGACCAGGCCATTACGTGATCCCCGGGCAGCATCACACCTTGCTCAGGAAGGGCGAAAGACAGGTGATTCTCTGTGTGCCCTGGCGTTGCAACCACTTCAATTGTCACACCATCAACAGAGATTTTGGCGCCATCTTCCAGCTCTTCGTCGGGTGCAAAGTCCTTCTGAGAGCTCGCATCCATGGGCGTTTCTGCCATATCAGCAAATGAAACAGCTCGTTTGTGAGGCCCGCACCCCATCACAGGAGCACCCGTCTTTTCCTTCAAAGGGCAGGCAAGTGGGGAATGATCCACATGGGTATGGCTGACGAGAATGGCCTTCACGGGTCGGCCATCAATGGCCTTCATCAAAGCGTCCAGATGCTCCAGATCCATCGGGCCCGGATCGATGACAACAACCTCGTTTTTACCAACAAGGAAAGTGTTAGTTCCTGCAAACGTTAGGGCACTCGGGTTATTGCAGGTTACGCGCGACAGCTCATCGGTGATCGCAAAAAGCTCACCGTGTCGTGCATCAAATTCGCGATTGAAGTCCATCTTGCTCATGTCAGGTCTCTCCCATTGCTCTTATAAATAAGCCTTTGGCAAATAAGAGGCAATGGCAACTAGGCCTGATTGATGGTCGACTTTCTGCTCACGTCCCATAGTTCATCACAGAAGGGGCAAGATACCAATTTTCAGAAACTTACATTTTTATATTGCAATTAAGAATGAGTTGCAACTAGACTGCAGGAAGAAACAGGATGCCCGCAGAAATTCTGATGGTATCTTTATTTAAAGAGCTCAGGGCGAAGATATTGGCCAGGAACAAAGTGGCTGGGTCGGAGAACTGCGAAAGATGAAGAGCCGGAAAGTTTGCTCTAGTCGTTTTAGAAAGTTGGATTTTATGCGCTACTTCAAAGCTGCTGTGTTTGCAGTGACAGTGATGGTTCTCGCAGGCTTTTCCAGCCTGTCAGCGGCACTTGCAAAGGCTCCGATCAATGCGGTTGCCACAGTGGGCATGGTTGCTGACGCTGTGCGTGCCGTTGGCGGTGACAACGTCACTGTGGAAGCGCTGATGGGAACAGGTATTGATCCACACTCCTACCGCCAGACCCGCTCTGACGTGGTGAAGATGGGCCGCGCAGATGCGATTTTCGCAAACGGTTTGTTTCTGGAAGCGCAGATGGAAGATCTGCTGCTGAAGCTTCAAAAACGTAAGCCTGTCTTTTTCATCGGTGAAACCATCGACTCTGCCAAGCTGGAAGGTTCAACCGCATACGCTGGTCGCTATGACCCTCACGTCTGGATGAGCCCGACCCTTTGGCAAGGCGCGATCAATGGTGTGACCGAAGCCTTCGTCTCCATGGACCCTGAAAATGAGCAGGACTATCGCGACAACGCAGCAGCCTATCTGGCGCAGGTGCAAGAGCTCGCAAATTATGGCGATAAGATCCTCCAGACAGTACCTCAGGAGCGCCGTGTTCTTGTAACCGCGCATGATGCGTTCACCTACCTTGGCCGCGACTTCAATCTGGAAGTGGTTGGCATTCAGGGCATCTCCACCAACTCAGAAGCTGGTTTGCAGCGGATTGAGACATTGGTTGACCTTCTCGTCGACCGCAAAGTCACAGCAGTGTTTGTTGAATCGTCAGTATCAGAGCGAAACATACGTGCGCTGGTCGAAGGTGCCGCAGCCAAAGGCCACAAGGTCGAGGTTGGCGGCGAGCTCTTCTCAGATGCGATGGGCCAGTCCAATACCTATGAAGGAACGTATATCGGTATGATCGACCACAACATGACCTCGATTACACGCGCTCTGGGTGGAGAAGCACCTGCTCAGGGTATGCAGGGTAAACTTGGAGCAGGTCACTAAGATGCATGATAGAAGTTCCTCCGGTCTGCACTTGTTGCATGACACCGACAGCTCAAAAACTGTGAGCCCGCAGGACCTGCCGTTCACCGTGCAGGGCATGACGGTCGCTTACCACCACAAACCTGTGCTTTGGGGCGTGTCGTACTCAGCTCCAAAGGGATGCCTGACAGCCATCATCGGCCCGAATGGTGCTGGTAAGTCCACATTCCTGAAAGCCGCTCTTGGCCTGATCCCGAAACTCTCCGGCGACACCAAAGTGTTTGGTGCGCCAATCGAAAAGTCACTGAAGCGCATCGCCTACGTTCCGCAGCGTTCTGCCGTAGATTGGGATTTTCCGGCAACCGCCATCGATGTTGTGTTGATGGGCCTTTACGGCCAAATCGGTTGGTTCCGCTGGCCATCCCGTAAACACCGCCAAAAGGCGATGGACTGCCTGAAGTCTGTTGGCATGCAGGATTTTGCAAACAGACAGATCGGTCAGCTCTCCGGTGGCCAGCAACAGCGTGTGTTCCTTGCAAGAGCTTTGGCGCAGGATTCTGAAGTCTATCTCATGGACGAACCGTTCGCCGGTGTGGATGCTGCGACAGAAAAAGCAATCGTGGCCGTGCTCCGCCAACTGGTAGCAGATGGCAAGACCGTTCTTGTGGTGCACCACGATCTTGAAACCGTGCGTGATTACTACTCCCACATCCTGCTGCTCAATGGGCAGCACGTGGCAGACGGCCCGGTGGAAACAACCTTCACCGCCGAGAACCTGCAAAAAGCGTATGGCGGACGCCTTGCCAGCACCCAGCTGGATGGTCTCTCTGAAGCCTCAAACGCGTAAGGCAACGTCATGGAACAGTTCTTTGCCGCCCTTACTTTGTCTGCAGGCTACAACACAGCGCTGGTTTGCATTGGCGCAGCCCTTCTGGGGGCGGCCAGTGGTGCCATCGGTGTCTTTGTTTTGCTCAGAAAGCGGACACTGATCTCGGACGCCGTCAGTCACGCAACACTTCCCGGCGTCGCGCTCGCCTTCATCATCGCACAGGTTTACTTTGACTCTGGTCGCTCCCTGCCAGTGCTCCTGTTTGGCGCGGCCTTGTCTGCTGGTATCGGCGTTCTCGCCGTGGATTGGATCAAAACCCACACCCGCCTCACAGAAGATGCAGCCATCGGCACCGTACTCTCCACCTTCTTCGCCGTGGGTATGGTACTGCTGACGATCATCCAGTCCATGTCCATTGCAGGGCAGGCGGGTCTGGAAGGCTTCCTGCTTGGTGCAACCTCCGGCATGCTCAAGTCTGAGGCGCTGACCATCTCAGTGGCAGCAGCACTCGTTGGCCTTGCCGTTGTGCTGCGCATGAAAGAATTCTCACTGCTTTGCTTTGATGAAAGCTTTGCAGCAGCCTGTGGCTACAACGTGCGTTGGCTGGACCGCACACTGCTTCTGCTTTTGCTGGGCATTGTGGTGATCGGCCTTAAAACAGTCGGCCTCGTTCTCATTATTGCTTTGGCAATCATCCCACCTGTGGCTGCCCGTTTCTGGACAGACCGCGTGCCGGTGTTGGTTGCCATTGCCGCAGGTATTGGCGCCTCGGGAAGCTACATTGGAGCTGCTCTCTCAGCCAGTGCACCAAACATGCCAACAGGCGGTTTGATCGTGCTGGTGCTCTTCAGTTTCTTTGTAGTTTCCCTGCTTATCTCGCCTGTCAGAGGCATTCTGGCAGCTGCGCTCAAGCACTATCGTTTCCAACGCATCGTGCACTTGCGTCAGGGTTTGCTTGCCATCGCACACGATGAACCAGTGCTGGAACCTCTCACCCGTTCCATCCTCCGCCGTGGCGGTTTCATGGGAGGCGACGGCCAGCCAACGGTCAAAGGCCAGTCTGAAGCTCGCCTCATTGAGCGGGACCAGAAGCTCTGGAACCTCTACCGCGAAATGCACCCAGAAGAATCCCATGCACTGGCAGACTGGTCTCTGAAGCCAATCGGAGAAGTTTTGCCCGCTGATACAGTCAGAGTGTTGGAACAGGAACTAAGCCCGCATGTTGTGCGTGGTGGTGAAACAAGCAAAGGAGGAGCAGTCTGATGGATATTTTCCTGCAATTTGACCTCCCAAGCATCCTGCTCGGATCTCTGGCAGCACTTGCCTGCGGTCTTCTCGGCAACTTCCTCGTTCTGCGCAAGCAAGCACTCATGGGCGATGCAATCTCCCATGTGGTTCTGCCAGGTATCGTGATCGGCTTCCTGTTCACCCATGAGACCAGCTCCTGGGCCATGATGCTCGGAGCAGGGGGAGCAGCAATCTTTGCAGTCCTCTTGATTGAGCTTATCCGGCGTATCGGCAATGTGGAACCAGGGGCAGCCATGGGTGTGGTGTTCACCACCATGTTCGCTGCAGGCGTTGTGATTCTGGAGCAAACCGGGACCGCTGGCGTCCATCTGGATGTGGAACACGCGCTCTACGGTAATCTGGAAAGTGCAATCTGGCTGGATGCCTATTCCCTCTCAGACCTGTGGAACTGGCAGGTGCTCATGACCCTGCCGGAAAGCATCAAGCAGCTGTTTGTTGTTAACATGCTGGTGATTATGTTTATCGTGCTGTTCTTCAAAGAGTTGAAGATCTCCAGCTTTGACCCGTTGCTCTCTGCAAGCCTTGGTTTCTCGCCTAAATGGCTTGGCCTTTCACTCATTGTCATGGTGGCAATCGCTGCTGTTGCTGCATTTACAGCTGTAGGGTCAATCCTTGTGATTGCTATGTTTATCTGCCCCGCAGCAACGGCTCGTATGCTGACAGATAACCTGAAAGTCCAGCTCTTCATTTCCGGCATCGCATCCCTGTCCGCTGGCCTTTTTGGCTACTTGCTGGCAGCGTTCGGTCCGGGCCTGCTTGGCTATGAATTCTCCGTGTCCGCAGCCGGTATGATTGCGGTTGTCGCTGGTCTGCAGCAGGTGCTTGCCATGTTGTTTGCTCCGCACTATGGCGTCGTTATGCGGCGTCGCCGGCAAAGAGTGCACGCAAGCGTCTGATAGAGCCTGTAGCCTTCGACAATTGAAAGGGAGTACCTGAAAAGGTGCTCCCTTTTTAGTTTGCCAAATAAATAACAGATTGAAATTACCTAGAGTTTTCAGGTCAACCTATAGAAATATAAATACAATATTGCCTAGCCCGCTAATAATGAGCTACGCTCCATAAGTTAATATACGTAAATTGTCATGGGTCTGTCACAGGTTGCAGTTAACTGCCTAGGTGATGGAACCGGAGGGGCGCCGAATCTAAGTATCGCGCCTCGGTTGCTATTAAGAATTCTTTGTCTCTTGAGGGTCCGTAAATGTCTATCTCTCGTCGTTCAGTTATAAAAGGCACTGCTGCAGCCTCCGCTGCTGCGATTGCCGCTCCTGCAATTTTGAAGGCCTCTGATGCGCTGGCATCTTCTGGTCAGGTGAATGTGTTCGCATGGGGCGATTACGTTCAGGACAACATGATCAAGAAGTTTGAAGGTGACACAGGCATCAAGATCAACCTGTCCACCTTTGGTTCCAACGATGAAGCTGAGCAGAAGCTGAAAGCAGCTGGCGGCAAGGGTTTTGACGTGATCTTCCCGTCCATCACCAACGGTGCCAACTACTACCCGGATGACCTGCTGGCTCCTCTCGATGAGAGCAAGCTCAAGGTTGATGCTGTTGTGCCTTCCATGTTGCGCGACAGCGTGAAGCTGGGCGGCACCTACCGCGGCAAGCGCATGCTGCTGCCATTCGACTGGGGCACAGAGGCAATCACCTTCGACAGCTCCGTATTCCCGCTGTCAAATGACGAAGTTTCCTTCGGCTCCCTCTGGGCACCGGAAGCAAAAGGCAAGGCTGCCTTCCGTCAGAAGTCCGCTCTGATCGGCACCGGCCTATACCTCGATGCAATCGGCAAAGTGAAATCTGACCGTATGCTCGATGTTTACAAGACCGAGGAAGACGCCCGCCGCGTTTGGGACGAAGTGGCCAAGTTCATCATTGAGCGCAAAGCAAACATTGCTGCGTTCTGGAACAACGCAACCGAAGCAACAAACGCCTTCAAACAGGCTGGCGCGTCTATCGGTCAGACATGGGACACAACCGGTCTGCTGCTCAGCCGCGAAGATGCAAAATGGAAGTACCGCATGCCAAAAGAAGGCGGCATGACCTGGATGGATTCCATGGGCATTCCAAGCGGTGCGGCCAACACAGAACAAGCCTACGCCTTCATCAACGCCATGCTTGACCCGCAAATGGCAGGCATGTTCAGCTCAAACACCGGCTACAACTCCGCTGTTGTCGGCGCTGCAAACCATGCAGGTGAAACCTACAAGAAGCAGTTCCTGGAAATCTACAACAACGACACGCTGGCGAACCTGTGGTGGTACCCGGCAGATACGCCGTGGTTCGCTCCGCTGCGTCAGGAATACGTTGACAAGATCACCAACGCTTAAGGGCGTTGAAAGCAAAGCGCGGCATCAGCCGCGCTTTGCACATCGGCTCCTAAGAAATGCAGCAGCAAAACTGCGCACCTTACGAGCACGGACTGTGCACTGGTCAAAATGTCAGGCACGCAGAAAACCTCTGAATTTCCAATCTTTAAGAGATTGAAGCGAAGCAATAGGCACTTCATGCACGGCAATGATGTAATTCTTGAAAACCTCTCCATGAAATTTGGCGATTTCGTCGCCGTCCAGCCCACTGACCTTAAGATCAACGCTGGTGAGTTTTTCTCCATCCTCGGCCCGTCTGGTTGTGGCAAAACAACCATTTTGCGCATGATCTCAGGCTTTCTCACCCCATCACAGGGCCGTGTCGTGATTGGTGAAAAAGACATGTCCGGCATCCGTGCAAACGCCAGACCAACCGCTCTGATCTTCCAGAATCTTGCGCTGTTTCCGCTCATGAGCGTACGAGACAACATTGCCTTCGGTCTGGAAGCACGCGGCATCGCAAAGAAGACCCGGCTGGAAAAGGCGCAGGAGCTTTTGTCTCTGGTCGCGCTGGATGGTCAGGGCGACAAACTGCCAACAGCATTATCAGGCGGACAGCGCCAGCGCGTAGCCATTGCCCGCGCCCTTGCAGTTGAGCCCTCTGTGCTCCTGCTCGATGAGCCGCTCTCCGCACTTGATCTCAAACTCCGCCAACACATGCGCGCTGAGCTGAAAGACCTGCAGCGCAAAACGGGTGTGACCTTCATTTACATCACACACGATCAGGGTGAAGCGCTGACCATGTCGGACCGTGTTGCGGTCATGAACAAAGGCGTGGTGGAACAGGTCGCCACCTCTGACGAGATTTACGCGCACCCCAAAACGCCATTTGTGGCAAGCTTTGTGGGAGAGCAGAACATCTTCAAAGGCAAAGTCATTGGCAAAGAAGGTGACTTCGCAATTCTGGAAACATCGCAAGGCAAGCTCTTTGGCCAGAACGCACACGGCTTGAATGAAGGAGAGGAGGCCATCCTTTTCGTACGTCCTGAGCGAATGACCCTGGAAGAAAAGCAGGGCCAGCAAAACGGCCTCTCCGCAATTCTGGAGCGCCGCGACATGGAAGGTCCTTTTGTGAACCTCCATATGCGGGCAGGGGACCAACCTGTTGCAATCCACGTGACCAATGTTGAGCAAACCCACCAGCCTCTGGGCGCTGACCAGAAACTCTGGTTTGCTGCGCAAGATGCCGTTGTGATGCGTCCGGGAGAGCTGGCCAGTGAATAGTCTGATCAAGAGTTACGGCAAAGGCCTGACCTCACTCTTTATAGGCCTGGCTGCGATCTGGATTGTGGTGCTGATTGTGCTGCCGCAAATGTCCATGATTGACCGCGCCTTCACCTATGAAGACAGGGGCGGAGCGGCTGCAACGCTGGCTCTGGAAATTGACCGCGCCTATGAAGACGTGTTCCAGATCAACACCAGACTAGTAGAGCTTCAGGCCGAAAAAGAAGACCTGATCGCTGGCACGTCCACTGCTCCCCAGCAAGACAGTGCCTCCGCACTCAATCCGTTTGGCACACCGTCACCCTCTGATGATACCACCGGCCTCAATCCATTCGGAACGCCGTCAGTGCCGGAAGCAAACGATACATCAGGCCTGAACCCGTTTGGCGCACCATCAGCAGGCAACACAAGCGCGGTAAGCCGCAGCCTTGCCGAAATTGAGGCCGAAGAAGCGCCGTTACTAGCGCAAAAAGGCGAGTTGGAAGCCCAAATTGCTGTGCTGGAAGTAACCGAGAAATCCACCACAGACGCTGTCGGCTTGGACACCTCTTATTCGCTCAAGAACTTCACCATGATGAGTTCTGTGCATTTCCAAATCTTCCTTGCCACCATCATCTATGCGCTCTGTGTGACCATTCTGGCGTTTGCACTGTGCTATCCAGTGGCCTACGCCGTTGCGATGACCACGAACCGCAACAAGCTCGCAATCCTGATGCTTGGCCTGCTGATCCCCTACGCAATCAACGAGCTGCTGCGCATCTTCTCGTGGATCATGATCCTGGAGAAGCAAGGCGTGCTCAACGGTCTGCTGGACCTGCTGGGTATCATCAACATGGAAGCTGGTGAAGGCTTCCGCTTTGTCGCCTCCAATGGTGCCGTGTTCACTGTAATGGTCTACGCCTACGTGCTCTTCATGGTTTTCCCAATCTACAACACGGTTGATACGCTCGACAAAAACCAGATCGAAGCGGCAAAGGATCTGGGCGCGTCCACATGGCGTATTCATTGGCGCGTGGTTCTTCCGCACGCCAAACCCGGCATTGCCGTTGGCGCGATCATGACCTTCATGCTCTCTGCGGGCTCCATAGCGGTTCCAAGTGCTGTGGGCCGCGGCCTGCACCCCGACTGGTTCTCTCAGGTGATTTATCGCCGTTTCTTTGAGGCAGACAGCTGGAACCAGGGCGCCGCCTATTCGCTGGCATTGCTGGTGGCCTGTATCGTCTTCATTCTGTTTAACATGTGGGTCTTCCGCGTCGGCATCCGGGACATCGCGAAATGACAACAACAACACTTGAAAGCGGCGCCATGAAAGAACAGGTGAAATCTCCTATTGATTGGGCCGCCACCATCCTCAATGGCTATCTGGTGATCTTCTTCGCCTACATGTTCTTGCCCATGATCTTCATGGTGATTGCAGCCTTCAACGCATCACCAACTCCATCTGTCATCGACTGGCAAGGCTTCACGCTGGACTGGTTTCGTGCACTGCCAGAGGATCAGCGTTTCATAGACGGGTTATGGCATTCGCTGATTATCGCGCTGGGCGTTATCGTCATCTCAATCCCACTTGGATTGGCTGGGGCTTTGTTGCTCACACGCCTGCAATCCCAAGCCACCACGTTCCTCTACACAGTGCTGGTGTCGCCTATGCTCACTCCGGGCATCGTGCTGGGGGCAACCACGCTCATCTTCTGGCGGGATGCCTTCGGGGTGGAAGGTGGCCTGCTGACCGCAACTATTGCGCAGTCCAGCTTCATCGCCTCCTACTGCATGCTCATGTTCATGGCACGCCTGCAACGGCAGGATATTGTGCAGGAAGAAGCGGCGTTGGATCTGGGAGCCTCCTCGTTCTTTGTGTTCCGCAAGATCACACTGCCATTCCTCATGCCGACCATTCTCACAGCTGCTGCAATCTCGTTCCTGCAGTCTATTGAGAACTACAACACCACCTTCTTTGCCATTGGCCCAAGCTGGACACTGGTCACGGAAATTGGGGCGCGCATGCGGTTTGGCATATCCCCTGTCATCAATGTCATCGGTGTTCTCTTTGTAGCAATTACGATAATTGCTGCTACAGTCTACGTGATGGCTCGCCGTAGGAAGGGACGCGGTTGAGTGTAATTGGGGGATGCGATGACATCAGGCGAAACGGGCGTCTTGGAGCAATTTTCACTATGCAAGGCAGAGGTGCTTCTGCCTGCATCAACTCAAAGCGCCTATGCGTGCTTTCTGGAGAAAATCGACGCCTGGTGGCCCGCAGAGTACAGGTTCGCACCTGAGGGTGTACTCGGCATTGAGCCACTGGTGGGCGGTTCGTGCTTTGAAGATGTGGAAGATGGCAGGCGCCTGCATTGGGGCACCATTCAGGAGCTGGAGGAGGGCAGCAAGATTGTCCTTGCCTGGCAGATCTCGCCCAAGCGCCTGCTGATTGAAGACCCGCAAAAAGCTGGTATCGTCACAATTCAGTTTTCAGATGTTGAGGGTGGAACGCAGCTGAAACTGGTGCATAGTCATTTCGAGCGCTACGGAGACGGCTGGCGGGAGTACCTGCGTGCCATGAACTCCAGCGCCGGATGGGCCTACTGCCTGAACAAGCTGAAAACTGCCATCGTGAAACTTTAAGGCGTATCACCGAGAAGTGGACGCTGGATTTCAGATTAAGAGACGCATTTAGGAGCCTTCATGAAGCTCAAGTTTCGTTGCCTGCCAGAACTTCACGGACATATTCCTGAGCCGGTAGAAGCAAAGGCATCACTGCCTGACTGGTTGAAAGACATCCCTTCAACGGCTGAAAGTGAGTTGCTGGGCAACGAACAGGTGCGCACGCTCAAACACTGCCCACCAATCATCGATGGTTTTTCAACGGGCATCCTCTTCAAGCTGCCCTGTGATGTGACGATGAAAGGCGGCGAGTTTTCATGGCACTGGCCAAAGCCAGTCTCACCTAAGGCACAACAAACCCGATCACCCATCGGCCTGCATGTGCCAGAACAGACAACCGGTGCGCCACTGGGAACAAATCCGGGCGACTTCATTATCAAGCTCAACAATTTCTGGAGCATCGAGGCCCCTGAAGGCATCTCACTGCTCTTCACCCATCCGCTTAACCGCGAGGAATTGCCGTTCAGAACACTGGCGGGTGTGGTGGATTGTGACCGCTTCAAAGGCGGCTTCGTTCATTTTCCAGCGCTTTGGAAAGACCCAAAATTCGAAGGCACGTTAAAAGCAGGCACCCCGATCGCGCAAGCTTTCCCATTCAAGCGAGAGGCGTTGGAGCTGGATTGCGCTCCGATGGATGAAGCCGAATTCGAAACCCATCTGGACACACAAGGCAAACTACAGGCAGAACCGGGCCACTACCGCAAATCTGTCCGTGCCAAGCGCTCCGTTGAAGCTTAAGAGGCCAGTCATAGACCGTCTTATGGAAGCATAGCTTTCGAGTTCAATGGCACGCGCCCGAATGATCCTTGGCTCATAATTTTCAGCAATTCAGGACGCACAGGCGGATTGTTGGCAAACAACCGGCGCAACATGTTGATGCCTTCATCATTGCCCTGCATCTGCATGGCTTCTGCTGCACCAAGAATATTCTCAGCATCATTCTCCAGCTCAGCCCGCTTTTGGAAGGCTTGCAGAGCCAGATCCGGAACCTCCATGTGCAGCGCGATGCGGGCAAGGTTCAGCAATCCGTCGCTGTCATCAGGGTAGGCGGCGGTGAACTCGGCAAAGTCATTGAGCGCTGCGGTGAAATCCTCCATGTCCAGACAAGCCGCAGCCCGTTCAAACATCGCGCCTTTGTGTTGTGGGTTGAGGTCCAGTGTCTTCGCGAAATTCTCAAGGGCCTGCACATTGTTGCCCGCACGCCGGCGCACAAGGCCAAGGTTGTACCAAAGGCTCGGGTTGGTCTCATCCTCCTCCAGCATGAGAAGAATGTACTTTTCCGCTACCGCCCAATCTTCCTGCGCAATCGCAGCTTCCAGCTTTTCGAGAATCTCTTCCATCGTTTGCCCTTCGTTACACCCCACATAAGCGGTCCAATCATAGAAGCCGAACACCGCTCGCAAGACCTATTTAAAGACGCAGGCCATTTAAATACAATTACCAAAGGTAAGAGGGGGAGGACACTGCACTTCAATTGAGCACTAAACGCCAAACATGATAGTTGCATGACGTCTGCACTGCCGCATATGAAGGTTTGCCGATTAATTATTATTCCTCAGCTTCTCTTCTGCTTGATTTGTTAAACCTGCTAAATATATAACCGCAGCAACTCGTCGATACGATCTCAGCGGATAAACATCGTTTGCCCTTGGGCGCAGGCCCTCTAAGATCCTTGGTTTCGCTACGTCTTTGACAATCTCCAGTTGGGAAAACTGAAGAAATGAGGTGCCGCCGTCGCGAGAATGTCATGCTGGCCCTGTTAAATTCTCGGCCAGTCTTGAAAGAAAAACAACGTAAACGCACAGCGGCGTTTAGAGAGTGGCACGTATGTCCCTGGATACTGACAAGGAAGAAAAGCAGGCCAATCAGGAGCCGTTGAGATTAGGTCTCAACCGGCGTGCGGTTTATCGCAAACCCGTTGATGTGCGCTGGATCCTTCTGGCATCTGCCGGCATTTTTGCTCTCTTCTCCATAGCCTTCGACGTACCCGTCTGGGCTTCGTTCTTCGCATACGCCCTCATTTTTGTTCTGGTCATCGGCGGCGGTATGAAAAGCCGCACCAAGGTCAAAGCTCCAAGCGGTGTCAGCCGCAAGGAAGCCAGCGAGATCGTCGACCGCGGCATGAAGTCCGCCGTCAACGCCCTGCCAGACCCATGCTTCGTCGTTGATTATCGTGGCACCACCCAATATGTGAACCTCGCCGCACAGCGCCGCTTCGGCACCATTGCAGTTGGCGATCCTCTGTCCTTCCGCATCCGCGCGCCATCGCTGCTGGAAGCGCTGGACCGTGTCTCAAATGGCGGCTCTACAGAAGTCATCGACTGGACCGAGAAAGTACCGATGGAACTCTGGCTGGAAGCGCATATCGCGCCGCTCTGGTCCGTCTCCAGCGGAAACCTCGCCGTCCCCCGCGGACGCCCGGGTCTCATTCTCGTTGTCATTCGCGACCTGACCGAAGCCCGCCGTCTGGAGCGTATGCGGGCCGATTTTGTCGCCAACGCCTCCCACGAGCTGCGCACACCGCTGGCATCCCTGACGGGCTTCATTGAGACCCTGCAAGGCCCAGCCAAAGGTGATCCAAAAGCGCAGGACCAGTTCCTCGGCATCATGCTGGATCAGGCAGAGCGCATGCGCCGCCTCATTGACGACCTTCTGTCTCTGTCCCGCATTGAGATGAAGGTGCACGTGCAGCCGGAAACCCTCGTGGATCTCAGCCTGATCATGCGCCACTCCGTGGAAACACTGCTCCCGGTTGCGAAGGAATCGGGTGTTGAGGTGAATGTGAATGTGCCTGAGGAGCCTGCCGAGATTCGCGGTGAGAAGGACGAACTCGTTCAGGTCTTCAGCAATCTCATCGAAAACGCGCTGAAATACGGTTCCAGCGGGGGGCGAGTCGATGTCACTTGCCGTCTGGACCCCGATTCTACTGAGACACCACACTGGATTGCAGAGGTCCGCGACTTCGGTCCGGGCATTGATCCTGAGCACTTGCCGCGGTTAACCGAGCGTTTCTATCGGGTTGACGTTGTCACCTCCCGTCAGATGAAGGGAACAGGCCTTGGTCTGGCCATCGTAAAACACATTCTGACAAGGCACAGGGCTCGCCTGGAAATTGAGAGCAAACCAGATGAAGGCGCCTGCTTCCGCGTGTTCATACCCGGCGCTGTTATTTATGATGAAAATGATATCGACTAAAATAATATAATAAATTCAAATACTTGCAATGTCATAAAACTGATACGCAACGTTCATATAACCATCACAGCCAAACGCTAGGTTACAGCCAGCTCGCAGCCGGGGCGCTGTGAGGTGAACGTAGTTAAACAGTTTAGAGCGCGTTCCGTTTGATTGGTTTCAATCAAACGAAAAGAATTCGCTCAAGCAAAGATGAGAGCACGTTGTGTGAATATTATGAACGCAACGCGCTCTTAAACCAAGACTCCCAGGAGACTTCAGGTGAAAATCAAGGCATTCGCAAGCGTTGCAGCGCTCGCTCTCGCAGGTACCATTGCTGCTGGTTCCGCACAGGCTCGTGATCAGATTCAGATCGTTGGTTCTTCCACTGTTTTCCCATTTGCAACAGCTGTAGCTGAGCAGTTTGGTCAGAAGACAAACTTCAAAACACCAGTTGTTGAATCCACTGGTTCAGGTGGCGGCATCAAGCTCTTCTGTGAAGGGGTTGGCGAAAACACTCCTGACATCACCAATGCTTCCCGCCGCATGAAGGGCAAGGAGCTGGTGAAGTGTAATGAAGCTGGCGTAACCCCAGTAGAAGTTACTGTCGGTTTCGACGGCATCGTTCTTGCGAACTCCAAGGCTGGCACTCAGCTGGACCTGACACTGGCTCAGATCTTCCTCGCGCTTGCGAAAGAAGTTCCAGTGGACGGCAAACTGGTTGCAAACCCATACCAGACCTGGGCAGACATTGATCCTTCCCTTCCTAACTCGAAGATCGAAGTGCTTGGCCCTCCACCAACATCCGGTACCCGTGACGCATTTGCCGAGCTGGCAATGCAGGGCGGCTGTAAAATGGTACCAGGTGCTGCTGACCTCGGTCTGAAGAAAAAAGCGTGTCACGAAGTCCGTGAAGACGGCGCGTACATCGAAGCTGGTGAAAACGACAACCTGATCGTTCAGAAGCTTGATGCGAACCCGAATGCACTCGGCATCTTCGGTTTCTCCTTCCTTGATCAGAACGCTGACAAGATCCAGGGCGCAAACATCGCAGGCGTTGCACCAACATTTGATGCAATTGCTGCAGGCGACTACCCAGTGTCCCGCTCCTTGTACTTCTACATCAAGAAAGAGCACGTTGGCGTAATCCCAGGTATCGCTGAATACCTCGGTGAGTTCACCAATAAAGACACATGGGGTGACGAAGGTTACCTGGCTGACAAGGGTCTGATCCCGATGCCAGCAGCTGACCGCGCAGCAGTTTCCAAATCTGCAGCAGCGCTGACACCACTTGCATTCTAATTGCAAACGCTAAGAGAGCGGTCAGCATGTCCAGCTGACCGCTTTCCTGCATCCTCCAAAAACTAAAGCGCGTTCCGTTTGATTGGATAGAATCAAACGACAAGAATTCGCTCAGGCAAAGAAGTTAGAGCGAAATGCGTGAATGCAAATGAACGCAACTTGCTCTAAAGCCAGATAAGGCGACACAACAAATGTTCTGGACTTACGCTGCCCTTCTTCTACTGGTCTTCGTAACCGCTAATGTCTACGGGCGTTTCCGGGCTATGCAGGTTGCTGGTCATCAGCTCTCTGCACTGCATTCCCGTCCAAGCTACCATGGTGGATACCTGGCCATTCTGGCCGCTCTTCCAGCATTTGTCCTTTTGATTGCATGGGCAATCGTTGAGCCGCGCTTGCTTGATACAATGGTGATCAGCGCGAAGGCCGAGAGTGTTGCAGGACTGTCGAAAGCAGAACTTCAGGCATTCTTGCGGGACGCACGCGCCATCGCATTTGGCGGCATCGTGGCCTTCTCTGATGCTGGCAAAGAGCAGGCGGCAGAAGTGTTCAGCTCGCTCGCACAAACATCGTTCATTCTTAAAACAACGCTGATCATCGCCCTGGTTGCTGGTGGTCTGTGGTACGGCAATCGCACCATCACACCGGCAATGCGAGCCCGTCATTTTGTAGAGCGCACCGTCATGGGATTGCTGATCCTTTGTTCCGCTGTCGCGATCTTCACAACCATCGGCATCGTTCTCTCGCTTATCTTCGAAAGCTTGATGTTCTTCCGCCAGATCCCAATTCTGGATTTCGTCTTCGGCACTCACTGGAGCCCGCAAAGCGCCTTTGAAGGGGCAGGGGCCGAGCAAGGCGAAGCCAATACAGAAATCTTCGGTGCAATCCCGCTTCTGGTTGGCACCATGCTGATCACAGCAATTGCTATTTTCGTAGCCGCGCCCGTTGGTCTGCTCTCCGCAATTTACCTCTCCGATTATGCAAGCACGCCAGTGCGCGCCATTGCAAAGCCGGTTCTTGAAATTCTGGCTGGCATTCCAACCGTGGTCTACGGCTTCTTCGCGGCGTTGACTGTGGCACCCTTTATCCGTGGCTGGGGCGAAAGCATCGGCCTGTCAGTCAGTTCAGAATCTGCGCTGGCTGCTGGCCTTGTCATGGGCATTATGATCATTCCGTTCGTCTCCTCCCTTTCTGACGATGTGATCAACGCGGTACCACAGTCACTGCGCGATGGCTCTGCCGGTCTTGGTGCCACCAAGTCGGAAACAATCCGCCGGGTTGTTCTGCCAGCCGCGCTTCCGGGCATCGTGTCTGCTCTCATCCTCGCCATCTCCCGCGCCATTGGTGAAACCATGATCGTGGTGATGGCTGCAGGGCTTGCCGCAAACATAACGGCAAACCCGCTGGAGGCTGTAACAACCGTGACCGTGCAAATCGTCACCTTGCTGGTCGGTGACCAGGAATTCGACAGCGCGAAAACACTCGCAGCATTTGCACTCGGTCTTCTCCTCTTCTGCATCACACTTGCTCTGAACATCTTCGCTCTGCGCGTCGTGAAGAAATATAGGGAACAGTATGATTGATATCGCTCAGGACACTGCCGGTACTGCCATTGGCGGGCGTGTCAAAGGCATTCCTTCCGGCGTCCATACGACAGACGAAGCTCGCAAGCGCCTGAAAAAGCGCTACAGCATGGAAGCGCGCTTCAAAGCTTACGGCATGGGTGCCATCGCACTGGCCGCAACGTTTCTGGTTCTGCTGCTCTTCACAATTGTCGGCTCAGGCTTGCCTGCCTTCACTTACAACTACGTAAGCGTGCCGCTCAATCTGAGTGCAGAAAAGGTCGATCCAGCCAATCCGGCTGGCGCAAGCTACAACAAGATCATTCGCGACGGACTGAAGGCAGAATTGCCATTCGCTTCCGACCGTAAAAACCGCCGTGTGCTTTATTCTCTGGTGTCCTCCGGTGCCAATGTCACGCTGCAAAAGCAAGCAATAGCTGATCCATCCATACTGGGTGGGACCGGTCCGGTTGCAATCCCGCTCTCCGACTTTGCCGACCTTTATGTCAAAGGTCTGATCACAAAGAAAACCGAGATCGCCACCTCAAGCGCAGCAACAGTTTCCGGCATGGACGGTCAGGTGACCATCAGTGCGCAGAAGCCTGAGTTTGAGCAGATCCTTGCGGCGTTGAAGACCTATTATGATCGTGAAATCGAACTTCTGACAGGCAAGATCGAAGCGCGTGGCCGATCAGAAATCAGCGTGAAAACCAAGATCGCTGGCTTGGAGACCCGCTTGGCCAACGAGAAAGACCCTCTCGTTGCACAGCGCCTGACCTCTGAGGTTGAAGGTAATAAAGCCGCTCTGGTCAAGATCATGAGTGCGCTGGAAAAGCAAAAAGCTGAACTGGTTACTCTGCAGGGCCATCTTGCCAACATTGGCACGGGCGGCACACTCAACGCCAACATGCCAAGTTTCTTTGTAGAGGTGAACGGCGGAACCATTAAAGCAGAAAAGGTGACACCAACCAGCGTCACCGGAACAGCCTTCATTCCGCTGTCTACGGATGCTGCCGTACCAGCTGGCCAGTGGGGCGTTGAAGAGCTGGAAACGCCAGAAAGTTTCCGCAAGTTTTCAGACAAAGAAATCGCCTACACCGATTATCTGGTCTCCAAAGGCACAGTTGCAAACGAGTGGAACTCCATCTTCTTCAAGTCCGGCGCAAGCCGTGAGCCGGAGATGGCAGGCATTTGGGGCGCAGCCGTTGGTTCCTTCTGGACCATGCTCGTTACCCTGTCCCTCTCGTTCCCAATTGGTGTGTCTGCCGCAATCTATCTGGAAGAGTTTGCACCAAAGAACCGTTGGACACATCTGATTGAGGTGAACATCAACAACCTGGCAGCCGTGCCGTCCATTGTGTTCGGTTTGCTTGGTCTGGCGGTGTTCCTCAACGTCTTTGGATTACCGAGATCGGCGCCCGTTGTCGGCGGTATGGTGCTGGCGCTCATGACTCTGCCAACCATCATCATCGCCTCCCGCGCAGCGCTTCAGGCCGTGCCACCAAGCATCCGCGAAGCCGCGCTCGGCGTCGGGGCGTCCCGCTTACAGGCCGTGTTCCATCATGTGCTGCCACTGGCAATGCCGGGCATCCTGACCGGAACCATCATCGGCATGGCGCAGGCACTGGGTGAGACCGCACCGCTTCTCATGATCGGCATGGTGGCCTTCATTGTAGATATCCCGGCAAGTCCGGTTGATCCCTCTACCGTGCTGCCAGTTCAGATCTTCATGTGGGCAGACTTCCCGGAACCTGCCTTCCAGCAGAAAACCTCTGCCGCGATCATGGTGCTGCTCGGCTTCCTGATCTCGATGAATGCAATCGCAATCGTCCTTCGTAAACGTTTTGAGCGCCGCTGGTGATTTGAAAGGCAAGATCATGGCATTGGAAATGACCACAGACACCGAGAGTGTAATGGATACAACAATGAGCGCCCCTCCAGCCGTTTCAGCTGAAGGCGAAACACTCAAGATGCGTGGCCGCGATGTAAAAGTGTTTTACGGCGACAAGCAGGCCCTTCATGGTGTCGATCTGGATGTTCGCAAAAATCAGGTGACCGCGCTGATCGGCCCGTCCGGTTGCGGCAAGTCCACCTTCCTGCGCTGTCTGAACCGCATGAACGACACCATCGATATCTGCCGCGTGCAAGGCGACATTCTCCTCGACAATGACGATGTCTACGACCCGCGCATTGATGTGGTGGAACTGCGGGCCCGTGTTGGCATGGTGTTCCAGAAGCCCAACCCGTTCCCGAAATCAATCTTTGAGAACGTGGCCTACGGCCCACGCATCCACGGTCTGGCACAAGGCAAGTCGGATCTGGAAGATATCGTCGCAAGTTCCCTGCAGCGTGCAGGTTTGTTTGAAGAAGTGAAAGACCGTCTGGACGAGCCGGGCACAGGCCTTTCCGGTGGTCAGCAGCAGCGCTTGTGCATCGCGCGCGCAATCGCTGTGTCCCCGGAAGTGATCCTGATGGATGAGCCGTGTTCTGCGCTCGACCCGATTGCCACTGCAAAAGTGGAAGAGCTGATGGACGAACTGCGCCAGAACTACACCATCGTCATCGTAACTCACTCCATGCAGCAGGCCGCACGTGTATCCCAGCGCACCGCGTTCTTCCATCTGGGTAATCTGGTGGAAGAGGGGCTGACCAACGACATCTTCACCAACCCAAAAGACCAGCGCACGCAGGATTACATCACAGGCCGTTTTGGTTAAGAATAAAAGAGCGGTACTCTAAGGAGATATCCGATGAAAGATCATATTGTCTCTTCCTTCAATGAAGAGCTGAAAGAACTGGCCGGACGTGTCGTTGAAATGGGCGGACTGGCAGAAACCCTTGTTCACGACGCTGTCACCGCACTGCTGAGGCAGGACCGCGAACTGGCAACCCGCACCATCGCTGCCGACCAGCGCCTGGACAACATGCAGGCCGAGCTGGAAGAGCTGTGCATCTCCGTGATCGCACGCCGCCAGCCAATGGCAAGCGACCTGCGCGACATCATCGCCGCCATGCGCATCTCCAACGATCTGGAGCGCGTCGGTGACATGGCCAAGAACATCGGCAAGCGGACGCTGGCGATTGAATCCGAATTCAACAACAAGCAGCTCGCTGTGGGTGTTGAGCACATGTCTGATCTGGCGCTTGAGCAGCTCAAAGCCGTTCTGGACGCCTACACCTCTGGTGACCTTGAAGTTGTCCAACGCGTACATGTTCGCGATGACGAAGTGGATGCGCTTTACACCAGCCTGTTCCGCCAGCTGCTCACCTACATGATGGAAGACCCGCGCTCCATCACCATGTGCGCGCACTTGTTGTTCTGCGCAAAGAATATTGAGCGCATCGGTGATCATGCAACCAATATCGCAGAAAACATCTACTACATGATCTCCGGAAGCCACCTTCCAACAGATCGTCCAAAGACGGACGAGCTGGCGCAGTCTACAACCGTGTAGAGTGTGTTCACTTATAACGAGCAGAACACACGCAATTGCTTTATAAGAGAAGGTGCAAAGAGAGCACTTTAATATGCCTAAGATACTGATTGTAGAAGACGAAGAACCGCTAAGCCTGCTGCTGCGTTATAACCTTGAAGCAGAGGGCTACACTGTTGACGTGTGCGCAAGAGGAGATGAGGCGGAAGTCCTGCTGCAGGAAAGCCAGCCGGACCTGCTGCTGCTGGACTGGATGCTTCCGGGCCTCTCTGGCATCGAGCTCTGCCGTCGTTTGCGGGCACGCTCAGAAACCGAGCGCATGCCGATTATCATGCTCACAGCGCGCGGTGAAGAATCCGAGCGCATCCGCGGCCTGGCGACCGGGGCCGACGATTACGTCGTCAAACCGTTCTCCGTTCCGGAACTTATGGCCCGTGTTCGTGCGATCTTCCGCCGTGCATTGCCAGAAGTTGTCTCCACAATGCTCAAGTCTGGCGACATCGAGCTCGATCGCGAAACCCACCGCGTGCGCAGAACAGGCCGCGAAATCCACCTCGGCCCCACAGAATACCGCCTGCTGGAGTTCCTCATGAGCGCACCGGGCCGCGTTTACTCCCGTGAACAGCTGCTGGACGGTGTCTGGGGCCATGATGTTTACGTAGATGAGCGCACCGTGGACGTCCACGTAGGCCGCCTGCGCAAAGCCATCAACAAAGGCCGCATGAAAGACCCGATCCGCACCGTTCGCGGTGCCGGATACGCTTTCAACGACCAGTTCGCTGTTGGGTAATTGATCTCTGCTATATGCGCATTGTGAAACTGCATCTCCCTTCCAGAGGTGCAGATCAAAAACAATGCGGATAACAAATGATAATCAAGACGGTTGATCGAGCGACCGCTCATATCTACGACAATCTCTGTCAGGCCTATGAGGCAGAGTTCTCACCTCTCACACACAAACATCCAAACGCGGATGGTTTGTTTGCCAAAGACACGCTTCTTGAAGGCAACATCACCGGCTATCTGGCTTTAAATGATGATATCCCCGCCGGGTTAGCTGCAATCAAGCGGCAAGATCATCACGACTTTGAAGTCTGCGAGTTTTACGTGGTGCCAGTGTTCCGCAGACATAAACTGGGACAGCGCTTTGCAGCTGCGTTGTTTGATCAAATGCCCGGTCACTGGCAGATCAAGCAGATTGAAGGCGCTGATCAGGCCATTGCCTTTTGGCGTTCTGTTATCAGCACCTACACCTCAGGTCAGTTTTTGGAAGAAAACTATACGGACCCATACTGGGGCGCCGTCACCCGCCAAACCTTTAAAGCTCACTAGTTCTCAAGCCAGAGCGACAAGCGCCAGATCAAGACGACACGCAAACAGCAAAAAGCCGGGCTTTGGACCCGGCTCAATACGTTGCTTTTTCAGCTCAAATTAGCTTGCGCGGCGGTTGCGGCGGTCGCTGACGGGCTGATAGGCAATGCTGCGATGATGCGCACAATAAGGTGTGCCTGCATCTGACTGGCGCCCACAGAAATAGAAGTCATCAGAACTCGGATCACCAATCGGCCACTTACAGGTGCGCTCATTCAATGTCAGGATGGAGGCGCGCTCTGAAACCGGAATAAAGAGATCGGAGGTTGGGACTGGAGAAATTTCTGGTTGTATAGCTTCAATCGGTTCAACTTTAAGGGCGTTGGCACCGGCTATCGTTGGTTGAATTTGTCGAGGACTTGGAGAAGGCGCAACAGCTGCAATCGCTTCAGCCACTGTTGGTTTGGTTGAGGTGACGACCCTTGCCGCTGGGGCAGGTGCCTTTCTCGTTTTGGTTGCACCACCTCCCGATTTGGCGCGACCTGAAAGACCAAGGCGATGAACCTTACCAATCACCGCATTACGGGTCACATTGCCAAGTTCCCCCGCGATTTGACTGGCGCTTAACCCGTCTGCCCAAAGTTTGGTTAGTAACTCTACACGTTCTGCTGTCCAGCTCATTAAAGGGCCCCGTCTTCCTTCAGTGGCGCGCAAAACAGCATTCGCTCAGTTCGGACGCATCCGAAAGTGCCGCTTACCTGAGCGTGTGTGCTTGCAGCGTTCAGTAACTACGAGATGGTGTATAACTCTTGTCACACAGTACTATATGGGCGTTGATACGAGCAATAACCTCAAAGAATTGAGGTGGGGAAGACTCTGGTTTTCCCCAGAATTGCCGTACTACTACTTACCTATAACAGCCTTCTTGTGGTGGGAGAAGATTATCAATCTAAAGAATAGGAGCTGTTTGTTAAACCAAGTTCCACCGCATTCTTTCCAACACAAAGTAAGAGCTGATAGCGTTACCCCGTTGATATTTAATACATATATTTACCACTGAAAAACAACTAGTAAAAAACACTAGTAAACTACAAATTGCATAACACAAGAACTAAGCGCACTCCTCTCTCATATGCCGTAGTACACGCTAGAGGTGTATTGAATAAACCTTAAGAACCGTGGAAAAAAACTGGTCATAGAGCATGGGATTTAATCTCTACTCTATCCTCTAAAAATGCCACAATGCATGCTTCTTCCGGTAGTAGCCTGTTTAAGCTGCACCAGAGGGAGAGAGACAAGGCTGGCAGCCAATTCCTGAACGGGAGTAAGGTATTGCTGGCAATACGTGTTATTGACTGCCCTGAGGGAACGCGGTTTATATGTCGCTTCTCTTAGTTTCAAAACGCCACACGGCGTTTTTTTGTTTTTGTAGCAACCAGGACTTTTGAGCATATCGAGAAAGCTCAATCCATGAGGAGTAAGAAATGACGACTTCGTCGCTAATGCAGACTTATGCACGCTCAGACCTCGCGTTCGAGCGTGGGGAAGGTGTCTGGCTGATTGCGGCTGATGGTCGACGATACATGGATTGTGCCTCGGGTATTGCCGTCTCCGGCTTGGGTCATGCACACCCAAAGCTCGTTGAGGCACTGAAGTCTCAGGCTGAAAAGCTGTGGCACGTCACCAATCTCTACACAATTCCAGAGGGTGAGAAGCTTGCAAAGCTGCTGACAGACAACACCTTTGCTGATGTTGTGTTCTTCACCAACTCCGGGACGGAAGCAACAGAAGGGGCCATGAAGGCCGCACGGCGCTATCACTTTGCCAAGGGCAATCCGGAAAAGAACCGCATTATCACCTTTGAAAATGCGTTCCACGGCAGAACCATGGCAGCGCTCGCCGCTGGTGGTCAGCAAAAGTACCTCGAAGGCTTCGGCCCTGCGCCAGAAGGGTTCGATCAGGTGCCCGCTGGAGATCTGGACGCGGTTAAAAAGATGGTCGGACCGGAAACTGCAGCCATCATGCTGGAGCCGGTTCAGGGTGAAGGTGGTATCCGCACCATGGACCCGGCCTTCCTGAAAGGTCTGCGCCAGATCTGTGATGAGAATGACTTGTTGCTGATCTACGATGAGATCCAGACAGGCGTTGGCAGAACCGGCAAACTCTTTGCCCATGAATGGGCAGGCGTTGCACCGGATCTGATGGCGATTGCAAAAGGCATCGGCGGCGGCTTCCCAATGGGGGCGTTCCTCGCAACCAATGAAGCGGCCAGCGGCATGGTTCCGGGCGTTCACGGCACCACATTCGGCGGCAACCCGCTGGCGATGGCTGTTGGGAATGCTGTTCTGGAAACGGTTCTGGAACCAGGCTTTCTGGAAGCTGTGCAGGAAAAAGGCTTGCAGCTGAAGCAGAAGCTGGCCTGCGCTGTTGATCAGCACAGTGATGTGTTTGAGCTGGTGCGCGGTGAAGGCCTGATGCTTGGCCTGAAGTGCAAAGTGCCGAACACACAAGTTCTGGCACACATGCGCAACAACGGCCTGCTGCCAGTTGGTGCCGGAGACAACGTGCTCCGTATTATGCCGCCAATGATCATTACTGCTGAAGAAATTGACATGCTCGTCCAAAAAATCGAAGCCGCTGCTGCGGATGTGGAAACCGAGCTGAAAACTGCCGAGACTGCCAAATGACCACTATGACAAAACCACAGCACTTTCTCGATATCAGCGATTTTTCCGGTGATGACCTTCGCCAGATTATGCAGGTCTCCAATCAGATTAAAGCCACCCGCAATGGCGTTCATCGCGGGCAGGGGCCATTGGCAGGCAAAGTGCTCGCCATGGTCTTTGAGCAGCCTTCCACCAGAACCCGCATCTCCTTTGATGTGGGCATGCGGGAACTGGGCGGCGAAACCCTGATGCTGACTGGCGCAGAGATGCAGCTTGGCCGCGGCGAGTCCATTCCAGATACCGCCCGCGTGCTGTCCCGCTTTGTGGACATGATCATGATCCGTATGCTGGACCATGATGCCGTGAGAGAACTGGCAGAGTACGCTACCGTTCCGGTCATCAACGGCCTGACCAAGGTTTCGCATCCTTGTCAGATCATGGCCGACATCATGACATTCGAAGAACACCGCGGAAGCATTAAGGGTAAAACCGTTTCCTGGGTGGGCGATAGCAACAACGTTCTTTACTCTTGGATCGAAGCGGCAGCAAAGTTTGACTTCAAAATTAACGTCGCCGCACCAAATGAACTGACAGTACCTCTTGAATGGATCGAAAAGGCCTATACATCCGGTGCTGAACTCGTCGTGACAGACGACCCGTTTGCTGCTGTGAAAAACAGTGATTGTGTTATCACCGATTGCTGGGTGTCCATGGGAGATGACGAAGCACAAACGCGTCATAACCTGCTGGCTCCTTATCAGGTCAATGAACGCCTGATGAGCGAAGCCAACGATTCATCTTTGTTTATGCACTGCCTGCCTGCGCATCGTGGGGAAGAAGTGACAAATGAGGTAATCGACGGCCCGCATTCTGTGGTATTCGACGAGGCAGAAAACCGACTCCACGCCCAAAAAGGCATTATGGCGTGGTGCATGGGTGCTTTGCCTGAAGGATAAAAAAGTAAAATGACAAATACACCTGCTCAACCGACCGCCGCTGGCGTTGACGCTGTTGTTCCTTTTGCTGTTGAAGCATTGGACGTTCGCGGTCGGGTTATCAATATGGGGCCGGTGCTGAACTCTATGCTGGCGCGGCACAAGTACCCTGCGCCAGTCAACAAGCTGCTGTCAGAGGCAATTGTCCTGACAGCCATGCTTGGCAGTACCCTCAAATTCGAAGGTCGCCTGACCTTGCAAGCCCAGACCGACGGTGCAGTCTCCACGCTCGTTGTTGATTTCAACGCGCCTGACGGGCTGCGTGCTATGGCGCAGTTCAGCGAAGACAAAGTCGCCGAAGTTGCAGCCAAAGATGGGTTCAAACCAGACCACCTGCTCGGCAAAGGCCATCTGGCTTTCACCATTGATCAGGGAGCGCACACCAGCCGCTACCAGGGTATCGTGGTTCTGAATGGCACCACCTTGGAAGAGGCGGCTCACGAGTACTTCCAAAAGTCAGAGCAGATCCCGACATTCGTCCGCCTTGGCGTGGCTGAAGTGTTGACCAAAGCCGAAGAGGGTGGTGCTGATCACTCCTGGGCTGCCGGCGGCATCATGGTTCAGTTCCTGCCTCAGTCTCTGGATCGTCTCAAACAGGCCGACATCCATCCGGGCGACGCGCCAGAAGGGCACGAAGCTCACGAGATTGACGAGGACGATGCCTGGGTTGAAGCGCGCTCGCTGGTTGAGACCGTAAAAGATGACGAGCTCATCGATCCAAGCCTGACCGTCGAAGGTCTTCTGTACCGCTTGTTCCACGAACGTGGTGCATCCGTCTTCTCCCCGCAGGAGATGGCAGACAAATGCACCTGCTCTGAAGAAAAGATCACTGCCATGATGCAGAACTTTTCTGAGACAGACAAAACCGAGATGAAAGCGGAAGGAACCGTCCACATCAAGTGCGACTTCTGCTCCAAGGATTATGAGCTGGACGCGAATAAGGTGTTCGAAGACTAAGGCGCGTTCCGCTTGTTTGGATTCAATCAAGCGACAAGAATTCGCTTAGGTAAAAAGTTGTGGCAGGTAGTGTGAATGAACATGAATGCTGAATGACACAACAGCTCAGGAAAAGCGTAAAAAACGCAAACCAACGCACAAAAAAACGCTGCCAGAACATCACTGGCAGCGTTTTTCTTTAACTCATTGATATTGAATGAGAACCGAAACTACACACGGTCAAAGATCGAGCCCATGCGTGGGCTGAACAACCGGTCGTAGGTTTTTAGGAGCATCATGTCGGTCATGCTGGCAACGTAATCACAGACGATCCGTGAACCGTCTTCAGTCTCAACGAAGTCAGCATAAACATCTTCCGGTAAGAACGCCTTGGGCTCGCTCATGAGCGTCTCAAAGACAGCCACCACCATAGTCTGCCCTTTGAACTCAAGATGCTGAACATTCGGCGCCTGAATAACCCGTTCAAACACAAAGCCTTTCAGCGCATCCAGTACCTTGGTATGTCCTTCTGGCAGAACAGCTTTGTACTTCAAAAGTGGTTCGCTGAAAGCTTCCTGCGCCTTGATCTGAACAGCCACAATGAAGAAGTGAACGAGCTTTCCGATGAATTGCTTTCGCCGATTAGCATTGCCGAACAGCCCTGCAATCATCTGTTCATAGGCATTGCCAGAATATTTCTCCGGATTGCTCTCAATCAGATCATCCAAAAATGCCGTGCAAACGTCTGCAGAGATATCCTCCCGGAACTGCTCTTCCCGAACCAGCCCCAAAGCAATTGCATCTTCAAAGTCATGGACCCCATAGGCAATGTCATCAGCCAGATCCATGATGGAGCAATCCCATGATTTAAAACGAGATTTCCCGTGCTTACCGTCCTTGCGCATAAAGCTGCAGAACAGTGAGCGATCCCGCTCAGAGAGTGGTGTCAACGCCCAGTCGACGATCTCTTGTTCCCCATCCATAAAACACTTGGGCGGAGCAGAGCGCTTCCGGTCAATCAGGCTCACTGTGGAGGTGTTGGGGTTAAGCCGCGGGGATAACTCAGGATTATGGACCTTTGAGAACGCCACCGGATACTTCATCATGCCAAGCAATGCCCGCCGCGTCAGATCAGCCCCATGCTTCTCCGACATCTTCTCCAGCTTTGAAACAATGCGCAGGGTCTGGCCATTGCCTTCATAGCCACCAGCCTCGCGCATGCAGTAATTTAGCGCCACTTCACCCCCATGCCCGAATGGCGGGTGGCCGATATCATGGCAATAACTAATTGTTTTAACGAGGCTTTCCTCAGGGATGTAATCGTAAGCCGGATGATCCTTGAAGAACGCCCGGAACTGCCGGGTGATGCCCGAAGCGATCTGTGCCACTTCCAGCGTATGTGTCAGGCGCGTGCGATAAAAGTCGCTATCACCCAGATTGAGGATCTGGGTTTTCCCCTGCAGGCGGCGAAAGGCATGAGAATGAACGATGCGGGCATAATCCACGTCATAGGGTGTCCGCGCATCATCCGACTTGGGAACCCAACCGCTTTGACGCGCCGTCCAAACAGTATCACTCACTTCAACCACTCCGCAATAAATCGAAAAAAAAGCCCCGCACAACAAGGTGCAGGGCAAAATACTATCAGGAAATCAGCGACTTAAAGAACTCTGCGGTCTCTCTGGCAGATTGTTCAATATTGCCTTTCCAGGTCGCGGGAGAAGCTCCGCGCGGGGCAAGGTCGTGGTTTCCATCCTCCAACCAGAAAAGCCGAACAAACTCAGGTAAATCAACAGCTTCCACCTCAGCCTGATGCCCCATCTGATCCCGATCACCCTGCGTAATCAAGATAGGACGAGTGGATTTCTGCAACGGCTCAAGCCGCCAGTCCGCCAACTCTTTCTTCGCTTCTGTATGGAACGGATACCCAAGGCACACAACACCGGGAATACGCTTCGGCAGGCTCTCTCCACCCGCCAGCATAGCTGCAACGCGCCCACCCATGGACTTGCCCCCAATCAGGACAGGGCCTTGAGTTTGTTCAAGAATATCCTGCATAGCGCTCTGAAATTCGCCTATGAGTTTGTCCGCCCGCGGAGGAGGAGCCTTCTTGCCTGTCTCCCGACGCCTCGCCATGTAAGCAAATTCAAACCGCGCAACAGCAATGCCATTCGCAGCCGCAGCTTCCGCAAACCGGTTCATAAAATTGGCATCCATCGGCGCACCCGCACCATGAGCCAACACAAGAGTGCCATGGCACTCACCTTCAGGACGTGTCCATAAAATCTCAGTCATGAAGCTATTTTAGCGCCTCTTTCACGACAAAAGTGACAGGAAATTTACTTGTCCCCGTCTTCAATAAGCGCCATATTCAAATTAACTAATATAAATGCGTGGAAGATGCGCGCTAATTGAACGGAACTCATCATGGAAGAAGGCGTCATTCGCCTGGGAATATTTGCGGGCGCATTCTTAGTGTTCGCATTCTTGGAAATCTTCATTCCAAGGCGTTCAGAGAGCCAGGAGCGGCCACGACGATGGTCAACCAACCTTCTCCTGTCGATAATCAACACTCTGATGCTACGGTTCGCTTTACCTTTTGCTGCAGTATCAACGGCTTACTGGGCGCAGGTGGAAGGGTTTGGTCTTGCACACTGGCTGGCAATCGACCCAGTTATAGCGGACGTAATCGCGTTTTTTGCGCTCGATTTTGCGGTCTGGGCCATGCATGTAGCCAGCCATAAAGTCCCGTTCCTATGGCATTTGCATAAGGTTCATCACACCGATCCACGCTTTGATGTCACAACGGCTCTTCGCTTCCATCCGCTGGAAATTGCAGTCTCCATGCTTTGGAAAGTGATCGTCGTTGCACTCCTCGGCGCACCTGTTCTCTCTGTGGTGATTTTTGAAGTTGTCCTCAACGCAGCCGCCATGTTCAACCATGCCAACATCAAGCTCTCTGACAAAGCAGACCGCATCTTGCGTTGGATGATCGTGACACCAGACATGCACCGCATCCACCACTCCACCCGTCCAATTGAAACTGATAGTAACTACGGCTTCAACTTCCCTTGGTGGGATCGTTTGTTCTCTACTTATGTGAATGACCCCAAAGGCGGTCAGGAAAACATCACCTTCGGTCTGAGTGAATTTCAGGGCAAAGAGCCACGACAGTTGGGCTGGTCATTGCTATTACCCTTCAAGGCCTTAGCGCATGTACAAGGTTGGCTTTCCAGTCGTGTCAATAAAGATGGTACGCCGAAACAAGGATGATCAGAAGAAACCGCGCGGGAAATATCTGAGATAGAGTTCCCCGAGACGACCGTTGGATTGAAGGCGGGTAAGACCAAGATTGATCGTATTCAACATCTTGGTATTGCCTGCCTTTGTTGCAATCGCCAATCCGCCACTGAAATAGCTCGGATCCAGCCACGGTCCCCCTGCAAACTTGCAGCATCCGTCGGCAGTGCGCGTATCCAACCAGAATGACAGCCTCATCCCATCGCCAAACAGAGCGTCCACATTTGACCGGGACAAAGCATTGCGGGCAAGCTCTTCATTTTCAAATGGAACTGCAACTGCGTCTGTAAAGAACCGCTCCAAAAATGCCTCATGGCGCGATCCTTCCACAACTGCAATGCGCTTTCCACCCAGTGTTTCTGGCAGAGGTTGCAGTGTGCTGTTCCTGCCCACGACAAAGCGCCCCGGAAATCGCATGTAGATCTGAGAAAACGACAGTTTCTCAAGTGTTTCCGGTGTCATGCTCACTCCGGCAATGACAGCGTCTGCTTCTCCATTAAACACAGTATTGGCCAAGTGGTTAAACGGAATGATCTTGAGACTGCAGGCAGCCTTGAGGCTCTGACAGATCTCGCGGGCAAGATCCACATTGTAACCCATCAAACGCTCTTCACTGTCTCGAAAAATGAAGGGTGGGAAGTTGTCTGCAGCAATGAAACGGATCCGCTCCGGCGCCTTACCGGTTGTTGCTAGACCAGACTGCCCCCCAGAAAACAAAGGGATAACTACCGAAGAGGAGCCTGATCGGGACCTTACTCCAATTTCAGAGCCACTGTTTCCCCCTCCCAACAATGGAGAGCTCTGGGAAACCTCCCAGGTATCTGAGCCATTTGCATTCTGTGCCATAGCATTTGACGCCGCGAAAATGAGCGGCTGGGCACTACATAAAATCAGCAATATGAAGAATACGGGGAAACGCAAAAGCTATCCAATCCAGTTTGCAACAGAGCGTAAGCCTAACGGGAAATTCTCAAGGAGATACTAAGTGAATGCCTGCGTAAGGGGAAGACCTGTAACCGAAGATGAGCCTCCTAGATTAACAAGGGCTAGGGTATCAAAGGGGGGGCAAGAATATCGCGAGACATCAGCAGCTAACGGGCTGCCATTTTCTGTGCGTCAGGCGAACACTTTACGCTCTTTAGCTCTATCGATTGGTCGCATTGAGAGCGCACGTTCCGTTGAAGCGGGACAAGCTCTGCGAAGCCGTATGACAGCGATTAGCCCTCTGGAGCAGTCTGCCGATGATCCTTCTCCTGATGAAAGGGCTGGGCCTCTTATCAAAAGTGTTTCCAAATCTTCACTCAAAGAACGATATGTTCCGGAATTTGTACGCCTGAAGAACGCGCTGGAACGCGAAGTGCTGTTGCAATGCAATTGCTCCGATGCCTTGATTGACTTCGCAAAGTCGAGGATCTCGGTGGAAGACAAGTGCATCAGCAATTACCTGATTGAACAAGGATTTCTGGATGCCTCAGTGTTCTACTGGGGAATTTCCGGCAAAATGAACATTCGCTATGCGTCTGATGGTAGCCTGTCAGCAATCGCTCCAATCGATGAAAAGCTAAAGCCATTTGAAACTGAAGGAATTTTGTTCGTTCCAGCACTGGATCTTAATCAAAAGGTCGTCTTCGCAGCGGCCCCACTTGGCCACCAGCTTGAGGCTTTTGAGCGGGCTCTTGGTTATTTCGATGAAGCCACGAGCAAGATTGTGGTCGTGACACCGCAATACCAAAAGGCATTGACGGTAACGACTGCCAGCTCCAACGCCTTAGCACAAGACGATGTTTCGATGTCGGCAGTGTATCGCTTTTTGCCTTCGCAACGAAGGCTGCTGACAGTCACCCCAATCATCTTCCTCGGAGCAGCTGGCTTCGCGTTTGATGCATTTTTATGGGGCCTTTTTATCCTGCTGACCTTGTCACTCGGTGTCACAGGGTTGCTTCGCCTTGCGTCATTTTTCACTTATTCTGACCGGCAGGAGTTTACGGTCCCAAAGCTGGATAAATGGCCGCATTACACCGTCCTTGTCCCTCTTTACAAGGAGGCAGCAATTTGTCGCCAACTGGTCGATGGGTTGGATGCGTTGGATTACCCGAAAGATGCGCTCGATGTGATCTTTCTGGTTGAGCAAAACGATGAGCTGACACAGAAAAATCTCCGCAAACTGCTAAAGAAATCAATGCGGATGATCATCCTGCCTCCCGGAAAACCTCAAACCAAACCCCGTGCACTGTCCGTTGGTCTTGCCGCGACAAAAGGTGAGTTTGTAACGGTATTTGACGCTGAGGACAGGCCAGAGCCACAGCAACTAAAAAAAGCCATCTGCCAGTTTGCGCTTGAGGGCCATGATGTCGCTTGCTTACAGGCAGCTTTGTCCATCGATCATGCCGAAGAAAGCTGGTTGGTCCGCCAGTTTGCCTTCGAATACGCTGCACTCTTCGATGTCTTCCTGCCATTCTTGTCTCGCAAAAACCTTTTGCTGCCTCTGGGAGGGACCTCCAACCACTTCCGTGTCAGTGCATTGCGGAAGGTTGGCGGCTGGGATCCATTTAATGTGACTGAGGATGCTGATCTGGCAGTCAGGTTTGCGCGGCAGGGATTTAAGACACGCACACTAAACAGCTCCACCTTTGAGGAAGCACCGCTTACGCTCACAGCATGGCTCCATCAACGCACACGCTGGCATAAAGGTTGGATACAAACGCTGGCTGTGCATCTGCGCAATCCAATGTTGACCTACAAGCAACTCGGCGTGACAAACTTTGCTTTACTGCTCCTGACGTTCTTTGGCGGTATGCTGTGCCTTTGGGCAGCTCCCTTGACTGCGCTCATGTTTGGAAAGCTTAGTTTGAACTTTTACAACACCGGACTGCAGGCATTTGATGCCTTCAGCATCTATGCCATGTTTTGTTTTCTCTTTGGTCTCGGTGGCACTGTTGTCACGGTCCTGCAAGGTAGTGCAAAGCGTGGCTTTCGGGCACGCACCTGGGAGATTGCAAGCATTCCATTCTATTGGGTTCTTGGCTGCATTGCCTCTTACAAAGCGCTCATTGAGTTTGCCATAAAACCGCATTACTGGCGAAAAACGGAGCATGGCATTGTGCGTCATCGGGGAGAAAGAAAGAGCGCTTAATAGTGATAGGAGCGCAGAGAAACTAAGCGTTCCAAGGCAACCTGAGAGCGTCTATCGTGAGATTGCACGGCTGCCCGTTATAAAATTGATCGAGTACCTGATGAAACACTGTTGGATCATCAGCTGCATATGCAAAAAGAGTTGTACAACTGCGCACCTTCAAGCTGTCTATTTCGCCAAGGATTTGCTTGGAAGTGAGATCGGTATGCTTGAGAAGTAACCCGCAGCAGCCACGTAATCGTGCGGCCAGCAGAGGATAAGCAAGGTATCGCTGAGCTTCTTCAAGATTTGCAATGCCAAAGAAATGCGCGGTTGAAGAACGACCCAGTTCACGTAACTGAGGAAAGATAAACCAGATCCAATGTGAGGTCTTCCGGCCTTGCGAGAGCTCCTGCACCACCTCTGAGAAAACCGGGTCCTGCGCAATTACAAACCGGGTTATGTCATCCTTGGTCGTTTTTATCATTTGATACTCGCTCTCAGGTCACCATCATTGCAGTTATCTTCCGCCAATCGGCGTTCCATATTGTTTCTCAAACTCGGAGATCAGAAACAGAAAAGTTCTGGTGGAATTTTAGAGTTGTCTAAGAGTGAAGTATATTTTTAGATCCAAGCATAATGAACTGTTCTCTTTCCTGATGTTTTTCTGAGTTCGTTATTGAAGAAACATAAAAACAACTGGTTTCAGAGTTTTAATCACCATTCGCTAACGTAATGTCTGGACATGTGGACGATGCGAAAAAAACTTCGTGCGATCATTGAAAGTAAGGCTTGGGAATACACGATCATATCTATCATCGCCCTGAATGCGATAACTTTAGGGGTTGAAACCAGCCAGACTGTTCAACAACATTACGGCCCAATACTCCGCACATTGGACGATATCGTAGTTGGCATATACGTGATTGAGATTTCTCTTCGCGTGTTTGCATATGGCTTCCGCTTTTTCCGAGGAGCCTGGAATCTCTTCGACTTCTTTATCGTAAGCATTGCGCTTATTCCGGCCACGGGTCCGGCAGCGATACTGCGGTCACTGAGAATCCTTCGTGTTCTGCGGCTCATCTCGGTCGTCCCATCGCTGAGGCGCGTGATCGGAGGGCTGGTCTTGGCATTGCCAGGGATGGGCTCAATCATGTTGCTTCTCTCTCTGGTCTACTATGTGTTCTCTGTCATGGCGACGCAGCTCTACGGCGAGACCTTCCCGGAATGGTTTGGAACGATCGGCGCTTCCGCTTATTCTCTGTTCCAGATTATGACGCTGGAGGGGTGGAGTGATGCAATCGTCCGCCCAGTCATGGATGTCTATCCGAATGCCTGGTTGTTCTTCATTCCGTTCATTCTGACCACTGCATTAACAGTCCTGAACTTGTTCATCGGCGTCATTGTTGCAGCAATGGAGGAAGAGCATGAGAGGGATGTGGAAGAGCATCACCATTATGTGCGAATGGAAGCAAATGCGATTATGAAAGAGCTCAGGACTTTGCGGCAAGATGTTGCGAAGCTGAGACGCAATCGTAAGGCCCCTCATAAGAAAACAGCAGAGTTGACCTAGTGCGGACTCCCAGATCGTAGACGACGGTCTTTGTGCAACATGGAGGCACCTCAGCGCACCAACACCAGCACTTGGTGCGCAGTCCTTCAGAAGGCGTCTCTGCCGCTTCTCAAGATAGCCTAGGTTGTATCTGCCAGTAGGCATACAGAGTTTTATGAGTTGCAGAGAGTGCTCTAAACAAGATCATCCATGTACCAAAGCGGCATGAGGAGAGGGAGAAGCTGCAATTGCAATGGTCAAGCCAGGGTCATTTGACGGGTGTCAACCTCAGCCTTTTAACTCTTCAGATCGTACATTCAGGAGGTTTTGGCTCTGGTGTTGAGCAATACCCGCAATTTCTACAAAATTTATGCAATTTTTTGTTAGTTCTTGTGGAAATGATCAAGCCCATGAAAACTATAAGTTAATTTTGGTAGTGTTGTTTTGACTTTACTATCTGAAGTTCTTGGCGATTTCTTCATCTATACCAGTCAATATTTTGCTGCCCCCTTTCAACTTGAAACCATCAGATAATTACTTAGGGTGGGCCCAAATTCGAAATGTGAGGTCAAGTGTCGAAATGCGGGCGAAGTTGCGATCCATCATTGAAAGCCGCCAATGGGAATTCACAATCATAAGTATAATCGCGTTGAACGCTGTTGTCCTTGGCTTGGATACAAGCCAGATGCTTATTGCCAAGTACGGCCCCATACTGCGCTTTCTTGATGAATTGATCCTTGTAATTTTTGTTGTTGAACTGACACTGCGTATCATCGCGTTTGGTCCGGGTTTCTTTAAGGGGCCATGGAACCTCTTCGACTTCTTCATCATCACGATTGCAGTCATCCCGGCAACTGGCCCGGCGACCATTCTGCGTTCGCTCAGGATCCTGAGGATTTTGAGGCTCATTTCGGTTGTCCCGTCTCTGCGAAGTGTCATTGGTGGGCTGATCCTCGCACTTCCGGGCATGGGCTCAATCGTCCTGCTCATGGCTCTCGTCTTTTATGTCTTCTCCGTAATGGCCACGCGCTTGTACGGCTTGGTGTTTCCCGAATGGTTTGGCTCAATCGGAGCATCGGCCTACTCGCTGTTCCAGATCATGACACTGGAAAGCTGGAGTATGGGGATCGTTCGGCCAGTTATGGAGGTCTTTCCCAATGCATGGCTGTTCTTCATTCCCTTCATATTATGCACCGCCTTCACCGTTTTGAACCTGTTTATCGGTATAATCGTTGCAGCAATGCAGCAGGAGCACGATAAGGATATTGAGCAAGATCGTATCAACGTGCATGAAGAGACCAAGGTTGTCTTGAGTGAACTAAAAGACCTGAAACTTGATCTGATGGTTGAGCTGGAAAAATTGCGGAAAAACCGCGAGTAAGATTATCCGTCGGCAGAACTACTTACGCTGAAGATCATGATCAAGTTCTGATGAAGTAATCTTGATCACCGCGCGTGTGGATTGCGAGCGGGCTGTTATAGGCACCTTGGAAAAAAAGCCCTAAGACGAAAAGCATATCTGATAGGATACGATATGTTTGATGCAAAACTCCGCGGCTATATAGACCCACCTCTCAATAGAATGGGAAAAGCGCTGGCAGATCTGGGGATTACTGCAAATGCAGTGACCTTGGTCGGGCTTGGGTTTGGCCTTGCTGCGGGGGCGGCGGTGGCCGCTGGGCAATTTAATACAGCTCTACTGTTTATCTTGCTCAATCGCTTTGCAGACGGGTTGGATGGTGCCATCGCCAGAGCGGCGGGGTCCACACATCTCGGCGGGTTTTACGACATCACATTCGACTTCATCTTCTACGGTGCAATCCCACTGGCCTTTGCCTTTGTCGCGCCTGAGCAGAACGCTTTGGCTGCGGCAGCCTTACTTTTCAGCTTTTACATTAACGGTTCCACATTCCTTGCATTTGCAACGCTGGCACAGAAGTTGGGCATGCAAACCTCATTGCGAGGCAAGAAGTCCTTCTATTATCTGGGAGGGCTCGCTGAAGGCTTTGAAACCATTGGTGTCTTCGTCGCATTTTGCTTGTTCCCCACTTACTTCTCATGGGTTGCGTGGACTTTTGCTGCGATCTGCACACTTTCGGCCATTTCTCGCGTTTTTATGGTTCGACATATGGTTTTGAACCACCCAGATCCTTCGGTGTGAGATCGCTGCTCTTGCGAAGATCGGGGTGAAAAGGCTAGACTTATTAAAAATAGGATGCGTACTGCTGTTGTATTTGCAGTGGAATTTTCCTTAGAAATGGGTTGTGCTATGTATCGTGCCGTTACCCGAAATATACAGATCACTGTCGAACCGTATTATCTTGCTGAGGAGTCCACTCCCGAAGATGAGCAGTTCTTCTGGGCCTATACGGTCTCAATTGAGAACCTGAGTTCTGATACTATCCAACTGCGGTCTCGCCACTGGCATATCATCGATGCCAACGGCAACACGCAGGAAGTCAACGGGGCAGGTGTGGTTGGTGAAGAGCCAGTCATCGAACCCGGTGGGTCGTTTCAGTACACCTCAGGCTGTCCACTCAATACCCCTTCAGGCATCATGACGGGCAACTACCGTATGCAAACTGAAAAGGGGGAGTCCTTTGCGGTGAAAATTCCAGCTTTCTCGCTGGATCTGCCGGATATGGTCAAGACCGTGCATTAACAGCTGCAAACAATATCTTGCAGCGCAAAAAGCAGGATTGCGGGCAGTCGTGCTGCCCGCCAATCAGATTGAACTGAGTTATTGTGTGCGGAAGCGAGCCTGAGCGCCGCGCTCAATCGCTGCGATCGTCAGCTTGTCCAGCTTCAGGTGGTCACGTAGCAACTGCAACATACGCACTTCTTCAGGGCTTACCCGCAAGTCTGCCGCGGCAATCTCCACGCCAAGAGCATAAGCGGTGTCATGCAATTTGGTTGGCAAAGATTCTGCCACAAGCGCCAGCGTTGCGTTCATGCCGTTTTCGCCAGAAAGACGCTCAGCGCACTGCTGGGTAATCTTGATCAGGTTATTGTCGTCAAAATCTTTGAAGACAGGGAGAATGCCCACAATATCGCCAAGCTGGCGAAGCTCTGCATCGCTCATCGCGCTGTCTGCGGCGGAAACCATCACCATCACATGAATGAGAGCTTCTTCTACGCTCAGTAATCTTTCTATTGTACCCATATCTCCCCAAAGCGAAAAGCTTTGCCTCTTGGTTTGCTTTAGTTTTTCGCTCTGCCAAATTGTCTGGCGGCGGCTAATGACTGCAAAGGTAAGGGGGCTTCCGGCCTCATACAAGGGGGTAGAGCCGAAAACCCGAGAACTGTCATTGACGCGGGCGCTAGTTTTACATAAGTTCGCGCAGCTTTCCGGCATTAAATCCTGCTGAAGAAAGCGAAACTCAGTTACAATTTAATCTCCAAATACGGATCTCAAAATCCATGTCTATGAACAGTTTGCCTCAACTCGATCTCAGCCCAGAACTTATCGAGGCGGCACAGGTATCTAAAGCCTGGCCGTTTGAAGAAGCACGCAAACTGGTCAAACGGTTGGAGAAGAAACCCAAGACCGGGCCGGTCTTGTTCGAGACCGGCTATGGTCCATCTGGTCTGCCGCACATGGGCACCTTTGGCGAAGTTGCACGCACCACCATGGTGCGCACCGCTTTTCGTGTGCTCACAGAAGACAAGATCCCGACCAAGCTGATCTGCTTTTCAGATGATATGGACGGCTTCCGCAAAGTGCCAACCAACGTGCCTAATCAGGAGATGATGGCGTCATTTCTTGGCAAGCCACTGACCAGCGTGCCAGATCCATTCTCCAACGAATACCCAAGCTTTGCAGCGGCCAACAACGCAAAACTCATGGCGTTTCTGGATAAGTTCGGCTTCGAGTATGACTTTGTGTCGTCCACCGACTACTACAAGTCTGGTGTGTTCGATAAAGCGCTCCTGCGCATGCTGGAAGTCTACGACAAGATCATGGCGATCATTCTTCCAACATTGGGCGAAGAGCGTCAGGCCACGTACTCTCCATTTCTGCCGCTCTGCCCGCGCACAGGTATTGTGCTGCAGGTGCCAATGGTGGATCGCAATGTCGAAAAAGGCACTGTGACTTACATTGACCCTGAGACTGAAGAGCGTGTTGAAGTTCTGGTGACAGGCGGCAACGTCAAATGTCAGTGGAAAGCTGACTGGGCGCTGCGTTGGTACGCTCTGGGTATCGACTATGAAATGGCTGGTAAGGATCTGATCGACAGCGTGAATCTGTCTGGCAAGATCTGTAAAGCTCTGGGCGGTCCTGCTCCGGAAGGCTTCAACTACGAGCTCTTCCTGGACGACAAAGGCCAGAAAATCTCCAAGTCCAAAGGCAACGGCCTGACCATGGAAGAGTGGCTCCAGTACGCCAATCAGGAAAGCCTGTCCTTGTTCAACTTCCAGAAGCCGAAAACTGCGAAGAAGCTGTATTTTGACGTCATCCCGAAAGCGGTTGATGAGTACTGCACCTTCCTGTCCAAGTTCGACAACATGGATGCAGCGCAGAAGCTGATGAACCCGGTCTGGCATATCCACTACGGTACACCGCCAAAAGAAGAGATGCCGATCTCCTTCGCAATGCTGCTCAACCTGGTGTCTGCATCTAACGCAGAGAACAAGGACGTGCTGTGGGCGTTCATCTCCCGCTACGCACCGGGTTCTTCTGCCGCAACGCATAAGATGCTGGATGAGTTGGTTGGCTACGCCATCCGCTACTACGACGACTTCGTGAAGCCAACGAAGAAGTTCAAAGCAGCTGATGAAGTTGAGACAGAAATGCTCACCAAGCTGGATGAAGTGCTTGCTGGCCTGCCAGCAGAGACTGACGGCGGCGATATCCAAAACGCAATTTACGACATTGGTCGTAATATTGAGCGTTACCAGAACACCGCAAAGCCGGGTCCAGATGGACGCCCTGGTGTCGCGCAGACCTTTTTCTCTGCGATTTATCAAGTACTTCTGGGGCAGGAGAAAGGCCCACGCTTTGGTTCCTTTATCGCCCTCTACGGTATTCCGGAAACTCGTAGTTTGATTGCAAAAGCACTTGCAGGAGAGCTTGCAGCGTGATGAATTAGCCCCCTCAAACGAGGGGGCTTTTTTAATGTCTTTTCCTAGCTGGCTAACTTGGGCGCTTTTACCCGTCTACATTTTCGAAGGCTTACGTGCCCGTGCTAATTCCCTAAGGCTGTCACCAGCACCAGGACCGCAATTTGGTGCGGTTCCCGGTCAGGGCCAGGCGATCAATCTGCTTGTTGTTGGCGATTCCTCCGTTGCCGGAGTGGGGCTGGACCACACGACAAATGGCTTGACCTGCAAGATGGCTCACAAAATGGCAGAGGTATCCGGACGGCCTGTTAAATGGCGGGCTGCTGGCAACAACTCTGCAACTTCCAGCCAAATCCGTGATGTGGTCGTCCCAAATCTGCCGCACGCCGATTACACACACATTTACATCAGTATCGGTTTTAATGACCTGAAGAACTTCCGTTCTGGCCAAGCCTGGAAGAAAGGGTTCGGCGAGCTGATTTATGCATTGCGTAGCAAGTACCCTCATGCCCGGATTTACTGGTCCAACCTCATGTCACCAATGAACGTGCCCGCGCTCTCGTGGGGACTCGGCGCTGTACTGGAGCCTCGCCGGCAGATGATCAATCGTGTCGGCACGCAGCTGTGCCATGAGCGCGGTGCCATTGCTATCTCTGTCACTCCGGGGATCACGGCTGAGGGCTTCTGCGAGGACGGAATCCACGCAGCACCGATTGGTAATCAGCACTGGGTGGATCATGTGATCAACGAGTTGGTCGAGCGTGATCTGCTAGGGCTGGAAGATCAGAATGAAGTAGAAGATAAACAACACCAGATGGACGGCGCCCTGTAGGGCGTTCGTTCGGCTGCCGGTAAACGTGATCATACTCAAAATGAGTGTCAGGAGGAGCAGGATCATGTCCGTATCCTTCACACCCAGCACAATGTGAATGTCAAAGATCCCGGCTGCGATTAGAACAGCCGGGACTGTCAAACCGATCGTCGCCAGAGCTGATCCAAGACAGATGTTCACGGAGCGTTGTAACCTGTTTGAGAGCGCCGCACGGAAGCTGCCCAAGCCTTCAGGAGTAAGAACCAGAAGCGCAACGAGAACACCACCAAACGCAGCAGGCATATGAAAGCTGGCAATGCCAAAGTCCACCAGCACCGCGAATTTTTTGGAAAGCAGAACAATCGGCAGCATGGTCAGGATCAGGAAGATCGCGTGATAGCTGGTTGAATAGATCTCCAGATCATGATGATCATCATCATCGTGGGCATGCTTATCGTCTTCCACTTCATCCTTCGCCATCAGGAAGGACAGAGCCACACCAGAGTGTGGTTTAGGCTGAATGAAGAAAGACTTATGCCGGATGCTCTGAGTGGCAAGGAAGATCGCATAGAGCAGACTGATCATCACCGCAAATGAGATCTGCTGTCCCGTCGAAAGGGAAGGGTCAGCCGTTGAGGTCGTATAGCGGGGAAGGATCAGAGAAAAAGTCGCGAGTGGAATAAGGACTGAAAGGAAAGAGCGGGCGCCCTGTGTGTTGAAAGGCTGTTCCCCGTACTTGAGCCCTCCCAGAAGCAGACTGATGCCCACCATGCCATTCAGCACGATATTGAGCACCGCCAGCATCGTATCCCGGGCCAGAGGCTCATTCGTCCCACCTGTCAGCATAATGGAAACGATCAGAGAGACCTCAATACCGATCACCGAGAGCGTCAGGATCAACGTTCCATAGGGCTCACCAAGAATGACGGCCAGACAGTCTGCATGGCGCACCACGCCAAAGGCGCACCATAGCATGACACCGAAAAGCCAGATGAAACAGAACATCTGCACAAAGAGACCGGAGGTGGGCAATAAGAGATCCGCCCCAGCCAGAAAGAAGAAGACTGTGGTTGCTGCACCTGCAAGAAAGCAGGCCTCTCGTTTAAGTGTATTCCAAAACCCTGACATTATGTTTTTATTCTCCAAGGCCCTGTAAAAAATGAATTATTCGGTGGCAGACGTCTCCGCAGCCGCGCTGTTGCGTGGACGCCAGATTATTGCAGGCTCTCCTTCCATCACCAGCGGTGTGGTTGAGGTGCTGTCATCATCCAGCTCCTCCCAGGAGTTTACCAGTGTTGCGGTTTCATCCTCGCTCAGCTGAACCAGCTTGGAACGCCAGATGCCTTGCTCAGACCGCCGAGCCCGTGCCGCGATCTCTTTCAGTGAAACTGGCGCATCCCGTTCAGCCTTGGCCCAACCATTTTCAATCAGCCAAGTGGCAAGATCATGTTTGCCCACACTGCAGGAAGCAGCATATTCATCTGTTTGCACTGATTTCATATCTGAGCAGGTGACACGCTTCTGGCGGATAAAAGCACGCAAAGCCGTCCGCGCTCTGATACCGCACGGCCATCTTTCACCATCTTCACTGGGGCATGTTGTGCTGAGCGGTACAGGCTGAATGTGATGAAGGGATATTCTCTTCTTTTTATCACTTAGAGTTGCACCGTCAACGGCAACAGGGCGATACAGCACGAGTTCCTTCGGAGGAGGCTGCTTGGATTTGCGAGGTACTTTAACATGTGCAACGCGTTGGAGCTGTGTCGTTATAGGAGGAGGGGGCGTGCGACTGCCGCCAACATTGCGAAGTGTTTGAGGATGCTTGGGCGGCGTCTTTGGAATTTTCGCCTCAGCTGCAACACGGGCAGCTTCAAGCGCAGCCAGCTCCCGCTGCTTCTCCTCTGCTGTCGGCTGATGCTCAATAGGAAACGAAGAAGGGCGGTACAATGTGCGCGCATTCCCACGCAAGGCTGTCGCTGCATTGTACTCTGTCAGCGCATAAAACCCGGCGCCAAGAAGCAAAGCTCCAAAAAGAATACTCGTGGTCTTGGTAATCCGCATAAGCGCCCTGTTTGCTTATTGGCTCACCCATGAAACTCTTGCTGTCCAAACCAGATCTGCAACCTGAACCACCCTTGGCTTATCGTCAGGAGTGTCCCGTCGAAATTCAATGCGCTCGTTTGTTTGCCGTTGCAAAGCACCGCAATGAAGAACTCCGGATTTGGTTGCTATCAAAACATGATCATGCCGCCGCAAAGAAGCCTCGGGAGAGACGATGAGAATTTGTCCTTCCCTGTAGTATGGTTCAAAACTATTACTCGAAACTTCAAGCGCGAAGAATTTCTCACTCTGAGAACTCGGAAAAATGAAGCTATCGCAGAATTTGTCCAACTGAAAATCGGAAAGCTGCTGCGGATCAACCTCCCTCAACTCATCACTCGTGCAAAGAAAAGCTGGAAAAGACCTGAAATGTGTAGTTGAAATCTCGGTTTTATCTTGTAGCAAAGCGGCAAAGTCCAGAAAAGACATCTGGGTGACTTCCAGCACCTTGGCAAGCGACTCTGTGGAAGGCCAACGCGGACGACCATCTGCAGCGAACCGCTTGGAAGGATTGAAAGAGGTCGGATCAAGCCCAGCTCTGCGCGCCAGTCCTGAGGGCGTCAGTTGATGCTGCGCAGCCAGCTTATCAAGTGCGGCCCAAAGGTGTTCGTGATCCAGCATATATCCTCCTGCGGCAGCACCGGCGTCACCTGAAACGAACGCAGATATGACTTAAAACGCCAACTGCGCCCGCATCTCAAAGAAATCTTGTATGTGGTGAATAAAATCCTATTGCAAGCTCTAGACGAAAGAGAGGGGTTGCCAGCCACTGATTTGTGGATGTAAGAGCATGACTTCAGTTGAGTAGACGTCTCTCCTGAAAGGCAAGTCCCATGTCCCTCATATTCAAGATCGCCCCCAGGGCGCTTTGGCAAGAAGCTGAAGCAGCCGGTTTCTTTGCGGGTGCACCGATCGATCTGGCCGATGGTTATATCCACTTTTCCAGCGCCGAGACCGTAAAAGAAACAGCAGCGCTGTACTTTGCGGGACAAACCGACTTGCTGCTGATTGCCGTTGACAGCGAAGATTTCCCTGCAGAGCAAATGAAGTGGGAAGCCTCCCGGGGTGGAACGCTCTTTCCGCATCTCTATGGCAAGTTTCCCACCTCCAAAGCTATATGGGTCAAACCTTTGCCATTGGATGCAAATGGCAATCACGAGTTTCCGGAGCTGTAAATGTCGATTGAAAACCTCATAAACAAAGTCGGTATCCGGGCACTGCATTGTCTGGACCCGGAGACCTCCCACAACGCAACCATCAAGATGCTGGCCTCAGGTTTCGCGCCGACATTCGGCCAGATCGAGGACAAGGCTCTCGAATACAAGTGGGGCGATCTGACTTTTAAGAACCCGGTGGGCATGGCAGCAGGCTTCGACAAAAATGCCGAAGCCATCGCGCCGCTGATGAAACTTGGCTTTGGGCACGTTGAAGTGGGAACGGTCACCCCTCTGCCGCAGGAAGGTAATCCAAAGCCTAGGAATTTCCGCCTGAGTGCAGACCGCGCCGTTATCAATCGTTATGGCTTCAACAATGACGGCCACGATGTCGTCTACGAGCGCATCCGCAAAGCTGGCCGCACGCCGGGAGTGCTTGGCATCAACGTTGGCGCTAACAAGCTCTCAGAGGATCGCGTTGCGGACTATGTTCTGGGTGTAAAGCGCTTTGCAGAACTGGCGGACTACCTGACGGCCAATATTTCCTCTCCCAACACACCCGGCCTGCGGGACTTGCAGGAGAAGGATGCACTGGGGCATCTGCTCACCGCCATTATGGAAGCGCGCAACGAGCAAGAAGACCGCCTGGGCCGTAAGGTGCCCGTCATGCTCAAAATCGCCCCAGACGTGACAGACGAGGCGCTCAAGGAAATCGCAGAAGTCGTCCTGACCAGCAACGTCGATGGCATGATTGTCTCCAACACCACCATCGCCCGTCCAGCCACGCTGAAGGATCAGCTGCAGGCCAAAGAAGCAGGCGGGTTGTCAGGCGCACCGCTGTTTGAACGAGCCACCATTGCATTGGCGAAAACCCGACGTGCAGTCGGTCCGGATCTGCCGCTCTTTGGCGTTGGTGGTGTAGACACACCAGAAAAAGCCGCAGCGAAGATCTTTGCAGGCGCAAACCAGATCCAGCTTTATTCCGGCATGGTTTATGAGGGACAAACGCTGGTGAAGAAGATCAACCACCATCTGTCCCGCCTCGTTGCTGCCCGCAAGGTTGCCAACTTGCAGGAACTTGTCGGCATCGACAATGACATCTGGGCTGATAAATCGCTGGAGAACTGAGGCTCACACCTATCGATAAATGAGGCCGGGCTTCGCAGGAAGTCTGGCCTTTTTCTTTGTGAGAACACCAGCCAAAGATATCCGCCGTCCACTGAGTGGCACGAAAATCTCTACAACTGTCAATATATAATGAACAGACATTCTATTTAATGTGATATTGTTCATTTATGTCGGTGCTTTACCTTCACTGTAAGAGCAACATGAAGGAAGACCCATGACCAAAGTTCTCGTTTTATATTATTCAAGCTACGGCCACATCGAAACCATGGCAGAGGCCATCCGTGAGGGGGCGGAAGATGTCGCTGGAACAACTGTGGTTGTGAAGCGCGTGCCGGAACTTGTGCCGGAAGAAGTTGCTGTAAACGGTCACTTCAAGCTGGATCAACAGGCGCCGATTGCGCAGCCGGGTGAGCTGGCGGATTATGATGCCATCATCTTTGGCACCCCAACACGCTTCGGCAACATGGCATCGCAGATGCGTAACTTTCTGGATCAAACCGGAGGGTTATGGGCTGGTGGCAAGTTGATTGGTAAAGTCGGCTCGGTGTTCACATCCACCGGAACAGGCGGTGGTAACGAGACAACCATCACCAGCTTCTGGTCGACACTGGCGCACCACGGCATGATGATTGTTGGCCTGCCGTACTCAAGTCCGGAACTCTTCAATATCACTGAAGTGCGCGGCGGTTCCCCATACGGCGCCAGCACCATTGCAGGCTCGGATGGCTCTCGCCAGCCAAGTGAGGATGAGTTGAAACTGGCCCGTGACCAGGGGCGCCACGTCGCAACAATTGCAAGCAAACTGACCAGCTAAAAGCAGGTGCCACGCCTGATCACATCAAGCAGTACGTTGCCTGCGTTGTGTGATCAGGTGCATCAACTCAACAAAACCTTCAAGGCTGCCAAGGCCTGCCTCATATATTTCATTAAGAGATCATTCAATGACCGTTCATAATCACGCGCAAAATCATCATCAGGGCATCGTTTTAAACGGAAACACATTCAGCTCCCACAGGTTCCCTTCAGAACCGCTCGGACCATTCGAAGTGAAGATTGCTCTGCAGTCCGCAAGCCTGAATGCACGAGATCAGATGATCCGAAAAGGCCAGTACGGTGAAATGCCAGCGGATCTTGTGCCTTTGTCCGATGGAGCAGGGGAAATCATTGCTTTAGGTGAGCAAGTCACAAAATGGTCTGTTGGAGACCGTGTCATGCCAACCTTCTTTCAGGATTGGCTTGAAGGCTCATTCCAGCCAAGTGCATTATCTTCCGCAATCAGCTCAGCTGATCAGCCGGGCGTTTTAAGAGAGCAAGCGAAGTTTCATCAGGATACTCTTGTGGGTGTGCCAGATCATATGAGCTTTCAGGAAGCTGCAACACTGCCTTGCGCTGGCGTCACAGCATGGCATGCTCTTTTTGAGCAACACCGGGCACTGCGACCAGAAGATACAGTTCTGATACAAGGCACGGGTGGTGTTGCCATCTTCGCTCTGCAACTCGCCAAAGCGTTTGGAGCCCGCGTTGTTCTCATCAGCTCCTCAGATGAAAAGCTGGAGAAAGCAAAGGAGATGGGAGCGGACATCACCATCAACTATAAAACAACACCAGATTGGGATGTCGAACTGAGAGAACTGACAGATGGGCATGGCGCTGATGTGGTTCTGGACCTTGGCGGTAAGGAAACGCTGGAGCGATCCATACGTGCCGTTGCCGCACATGGCCTGATTACACAAGTGGGTGTTCTGACTGGTTGGGCACACGCCCCTGAGAATATCAGCCAGCTTGTCCTGAATAACTCGTCGCTGTCGGGTGTTCTGGTCGGCTCCCGTGCTTATTTTGAGAACCTGTGTGCGTTTGTCTCCAAGCACCAGATCAAACCGCTCATAGACAAATCTTTCTCCATGTCCCAGATCGATGAAGCCTATGCCTACATGGATCAGGCACAGCACATGGGCAAAGTCACCATCGACATTGCTTAGCATGTGACTTGCGTCTTGCTGTTTGTCCCGGAGAGATGGTTGACGTTTGTTCGGGGACATGGGTGACGGTCATGTTATGATGTTAAGTCGATTTTTGCGACTGTGTTTGCTGCAAAACATACGTTGAAGATCTCAGGTTTGTCTGAGGGACGTATGGCGAGAGTGTAGCCGCGGAAGCATTTAGGGACATACCAGAGCCTTCCGTTAAAGCTGATTTCCGCTCTTGTTCTGGGTACCTTTCGGACCATTGTTCCTTTGGGATAGCTGATATCTGGAAGGTGTTTGGGAAAGATATGCTGTGAGATTGTATAGCGACTGATAGGTGGCGCTAATCCAAGTGCTTCATGCGGGCGATGGAAATTATAAATCCGCCTCCATTGATCAAAGGCCGATTGCATAGTGCGGTGACTGCGAAATGTTCTGTATGCCAGAACCTCCTCTTTCAGGGTTCGGTTAAACCGCTCATTCTTGCCTTTGGTCTGAGGATGAAAAGGTCTGGCATGGATCAGGCGGACACCAAGATGAGCCAACCAGATCCGCAATGGTGTCCAACGCTGATCGGTAAGAGCAGTCCCCCATGGAGAACCGTTGTCAACCAGAAAGGCT